>CAZDCU010000005.1:7801-57354 GCA_964504055.1 uncultured Methanomassiliicoccales archaeon | reverse complement strand
ACGAAATCAGAGCGGATTTCGAGAACGGAGACGGATATTACGATATCATGATGACCAAGAGGAAAGGCGACAGTCCCAACATTGTCATCGAACTGAAAAGATCCGAAAACGACGGACATCTTGAAAACGATGCAAAAGCAGCTCTTCAGCAGATTAAAGACAAAGATTACGCACACGGCCTCGAAGGCAAAACAATTCTCTACGGAATTGCATTTTCCGGAAAGAAACCTTTTGTCATCTCCGAAGAGATTTGAATTGTTACGGTACGACACGGACAGGAATATGTTTCAACGGGAGAATCAGACCGTCCCGCAGAATCCCCCCTTATAATAATAAGTAATCTGAATAATCAGCGGCAGATGCCGTTCCCTTTATATAGGGTTTCATAAATGACATCCGCGGAGTTATAATCTTGGCAGTTTACAAGAATTCGTCCAACAAGATGCCTGCAGGAAGAGATCAGTCAAACGGTTCGAACCCGAACAACTCGAGGACCGGACCGTCACCGAATTCGCAGAAGGGCAAAGTGAGGACGAAAGAGGCTACCAAGAGGCAGTCCATGCTCAACACCCATAAGATCGCACCTTTCAAGTACGATATGAATGAGATTTTATCAGGCACACAGATGGACGAAGCCAAGGCATCCGCTTTTCTTGCAACACTGATCGCAAAAGCATCCCGTCTTTCCACAAAAGAGGCGAAAGAGTTCGTAAGGGGTTTCATGGACACCGGCGACCTCACCAAAGAAGAATGCGATAAAATCAACAGACTCATGGACAAATACAGCAAATACCGCTGATTTCCCGTAGATTTTTCTCCGCCTAAACGCCTTTTTCTTCATCAAATTGTTCTGCTATATAATACCCTAAGTTAATTTCAAGGTAAAATTTCATTTTTTGCAACAATGTTTCATAATTTATGAAATAATAAGTTTTCGTTGAAAAATATAGGGTTTCGGACGGTATAAATGAAACAAAGTTGCATTTTTCAGTCAATTACCTATATATATCGAAGAAGGTCTATACCCCTTCGGGATTACAATGGGCTATGAAGAATTATTCCCACAAAACGACATCAAAGGCTGGCATGCAAATGCAGCCAAAAGATTCGCGAGTCCTTTCGTAGACAACTACCACGACAGAATCGATGTGGATCCTATCATCCTTTCGAACGCTGCCGTGCACTGCGGTTTCACGATCAGGGACTTCTACGAGAAACCCGAACTCGGTATCCACAGCGTCGGATACATCTCAGAACTTTTCGACCTCCTGCCGGTTACACACTGGTTCTTCTCACTCCCGTGGATCAGAGACCTCGGTATCACACTGGAGTACAAAGACACACTGCCGCCGGTTTCCACAGGACCCATAATAAGCGAGCCTGAGGAAGTCGAGAAACTCGAGCCTATCTCCAAAGAGAAGCTCAAGGGCGGAAGCACAGACACTCTGTTCCACAACCTTTACGGCTACGTTCAGAAGAACCTCCCCCACACACTCGTTCCTATCTCCTACGGTTTCGACCTTGCAGGAGCAGGCGCAGAACTGTGCGGTGTCGAGAACTTCATTATGTGGACCTTCACAGAGCCTGACATTGCTCACAAGCTCCAGAGCGTCTACGTAGAGACATCCATCAACGGAGCAGACCTCCTTTCCGATACATACGGAATGGCTATGCTTATCGTCGGATCGGTTCTCGCAAACAACGATATCTTCTCTGATGAAATGGTCGAGGAGTTCTCCGCGAAACTCATGCACCACTATGTGGACCAGTGTTTCAGAAAGGGAGCAGGACCTCAGATCTTCTACCACCTCTGCGGTAACCACGAGACCGACTACAAGGTGTTCAAGAAGAACCTCGTATGGTCACCCTTCAACGTTCTGCACATCGGTTACATGGGACAGAAAGAGTTCCCGACAGCAACACTGAAAGAGGAATTCCAGGATGTCACAACCATCATGGGATCGGTCGATACCAAACTCATGATCCAGGCCAACCCGAAGAAAGTCTACGACAGGGCAAAGGAAACACTCCTTGCCGGACGTGACGCAAAGAAAGGTTACATCCTCGGTACAAGCTGTGAGACACCTCCGTACACCATCCCCGGACAGCTCCTTGCACTTACAAGGGCAGCCAGAGACTTCGGTACATACGGAACATGGTGAGGTGAGATAAATGGCTACAATTTCAACAGCAGTTAAAGAGATCATCGAGAAGAGAGGACTCAAAGAAGAGGACATCATCGGTATCGTCGACGGATGCGGCGACGACAAGATCTTCAACGCAGAGAAGAAAGTCTACCTCGCGAAGAAGGAGATCGGAGAGGCAACAGTCTACGCAATGTTCGATGAAGCAGGCGACGTCAAGACAGCATACAGCCACAAGATGAAAATCTTGGACATCGTTCTTCCCGGAGAGGAAGAAGCAGGCTGGGTCTACGTCAAGAACGGTCAGCCCCTCAAGAACGGACACACCAACCTTACGTACCTCGGTGCAACAAGGTCCGGTCCTTCACTCACAGAGCCCGTATCAGGCCAGTCCTGGTTCGAGGAATACCTCGCAGTCGGTGCACTCACCACAGCAGAGGGTCTCTTCCAGCAGAAGAGAGCATAAGCTCAACGGATTTCTGTAAGAAACCATTTTCTATCTTTCCCCAAGGTATCGGGGGCAGACGACGAGCGCCGTCTGTTCCCGGTACCGCACAATTCTCATATTCTGGCGTATTCTGACCGATGTTCCTATATCGTAGGATATCTATGTGCCGTCCCAAGGGTTTCAATGGCTGAGAAAATCGGAGAGACGGATGCACTGTGTCCTGTGTGCATGAAAACAATCAGGGCAGAGAAAATAGCGGAAGACGACACCGTCTACATTGTGAAAACATGTCCCGAACACGGAACATGGAAGGTTAAAATCTGGACGGGCGTGGAGCACTACAAGTATCTCTATGAATTTGCCGCCGTTCCCAAGACTCCGCTGAAGTTTGCCGTACCTGAAATGAAAGACTGTCCTCACGACTGCGGACTGTGTAACAAACATCTGCAGCATTCATGTCTCAACGTTGTCGAAGTCACCAACCACTGCAATCTGAACTGTCCTATCTGTTTCGCGACTGCGAACGGATGCGGTTACGATTATCATCCGGATATGGAAACAATCCGCGGTATGTTCCAGACCGTTGTCGATTATGTGAAAAGTCCCAGATGTGTACAGCTTTCCGGAGGAGAACCTACAGTAAGGGACGATCTTCCCGAAATCGTGAAGATGGCCAAAGACATGGGAATCGAACATATCGAAGTCAACACAAACGCAGTCCGTATTGCCAAAGATATTGAGTATCTCAAGGCACTGAAGGAAGCGGGTGTCGACGATTTCTACATGCAGTTTGACGGTACGAATGATGAAATCTATCTTCAGACACGCGGTAAAGCCCTCTTCGAACTGAAAGAGAAAGCCATTGCGAACTGTACCGAAGTGGGAATAGGAATCACATTGGTTGTCACCGTTTCACCGAACATCAATCTCGATCACGTCGGAGAAATCGTAAAATACGCAGCAACCAAAGTCCCGACTGTAAAAGGAGTTCACTTCCAGCCGATTTCATACTTCGGACGTTATCCTTCCGACCCTGAAAACAAGGATCGTGTCACAATTCCGGAATTGGCTCATGCAATCGAAGTTCAAACCAAAGGTATGCTGAAGGCGGATAACTTCATCCCCACATCATGTTCCAATGTCCACTGCGATATGAAATCGCTCTCAGTGGTACTTCCGGATCATTCACTTTTCCCTCTTACCACTATGGCACTCGGACCGCCTAAGAAGACAGACGATGTTGCCGATAAAACAAGAACCGAAGTGTCCCAGTTCTGGAGATTCATCGAGAATTCCATGGACGGAGAAGACGAAAACAGGAGTGACGACGGTTCGTGGAGAACATTCGTCGCACGTGCAAAAACACATTATCTTACAGTGTCAGCTATGGCATTCCAGGATGTTTGGACCGGAGAAACCGAAAGGTGGGAACGCTGCTGCATCCACGTTGTAACTTTGGACGGAAAACTGATTCCGTTCTGTCTGTTTAACGTTACCAATAACGAAGGAGAGACACTGTACAGGAAAAAGACATTCTGTCAGTAAAAATGTGAATAAACTGCGGCCGTCCGTTAGGTGACGGCCGCAGTAAAATCATCTTCTGTAATATCCGAAAGAGTTGTGGTAGTTTCCTACGACTCCTCTCATGTAGTTCGACAGGAATTTTTCCTTCTCTTTCGTGTTGACGATGAATCCGTTGATCGGGAATTCCTTATCGCAGTGGATGCATCTTACGAATTTACAGTTCTTGTTTGCCTGAGGGCATGCTCTGCAGGCGATGGCCCTTGATTGGAAAAGACTGAATTCCTTTCCGCAGTTGGGACATGTGAACCTATGTGTCGAAGAGAGCAACTGAGGTGTAACACCCGCTCTTGCCATCTCTGGTGTCAAGGTCATAATCTAATCCTCCTTACACCCTATAATATGAGGCAGTATTTACGTTGAACGGGAAGTGTTCCCGGTTATAACGTGTTACTCTCCGAAAATGTATCATTTTTGACGTGCTGGCTCTGAGAATAATATTTATGACAATACTATAATGTCAAACACATGGGCGCATGGGAAGCGATGAAGATATTCATTGTCAGACGCAGACTTCTGTCGAATATGATTCCTGACGGATGCGAGACTCCCTTGGAAGAATGGATGGCCGTCAAGGCACGCATGGCTTTCAAGAAGAACAAGGAGCTCCGCGACCGCATAGGAAAGAAGACTTTGGACGAAGTTACGAGGGATGATTTCAATGAGTACCAGTTATTCCGTTTCAGAGAGCAGATGAAGTACGTTGAAGCAAATTCTCCGTACTACAGGAACAGATTCAAAGACGCAGGTGTCAGACCGGAAGATATCAACACCTGGGATGATTTGGAAAAAGTGCCGTTTACAGAACCTTCGGATCTTGCCGAGAACTCGATGTATTTCTATGCTGTGTCAAGAACAAAAATGGCAACGGAATTCACAACAACCGGTACCACAGGACACAGAAAGTTCATCGGATATACGACAAACGATCTTGTTTCGAAGATAGATATCGTTGCTTCCGCACTGAGAAATGTGGGAATGAAACAGGGCGATTCGCTGCATGTGATGTTCCCTCTCGTCGCTGCATGGGATCCGAGTCTGATTATGGTCGGAGCCTGTAAGATTCTCGGTTACGGTTCATCGGTATGTTCCGATGCGGATGTGAAAAAACAGTATGAGACAATCAAAGATTCTCATTCTACGTATATTATCGGGCTTCCTTCATTCATTTACCGTGTTACGACACTTATGGGCGAAGGATATGATCTTAAATCTCTGGGAATAAAGAAGATTATCTCCACTTCCGAGCCTCTTTCCGAGAGTATGAGGAAGATTCTTGAGGATGCCTGGGGATGCAAAGTCCTCGACGTATGGGGTATGACGGAGTTCGGATTGGCGTGTGCCGTTGAATGCGATGAGCAGAACGGATTGCATACGGATGAGGCAAACTTACTCTTCGAAGTGATAGATCCGAATACACTGAAACATGTGCCAGACGGTGAAAAAGGGGAGTTGGTTGTAACATCTCTGAACGCCGAAGGTACCGTGCTGGTAAGATACCGTACGCATGATATTGCGGCAATGATTGCACCTCCCTGCGGATGCGGAACCCACTTCAACAGAAAACTGATGAAGCCCTCGGGAAGAATGGATCTTCAGTTCAAGATCGGTATGGGTCACAAGATCTATCCCGTTCTGTTCGACGAAGCGGTATTTATCGACAAATCCGTGGTGGATTATCAGGTAACGATAACTAAGGAAGGATTCAGAGATTTGCTTACATTCGATATCGAAACCGCATCTCCTTCCGATGAGTTGGCTGAGAAGATAACCAAGGCCGTCAGTGAGATTATGGAAATCTCCGAAGGTATCGAAGAAGATCTCGTTGCCGCTCCGAAGGTAAACTTCGTCGACGTAGGCACAATGCAGTACGCCGTAAAAGCGAAGAAGATTATCGACCGCAGAGAAACCTACGATTGATTCAGAGACCTTTAGCTGCGGCGATGACACTTTTCAGAGTGTCGTCGTCGTGGCAGTTCTCAATGAATGTACCCGTGACGATAATGTCCGCACCCGCTTCTCTTGCTGCGGATGCTTTCTCGGGAGTGTTGATTCCTCCTCCGATGATGAGAGGTACTTCCAACTCATTCTTTACGGCACGGATCATCTCGGGGCTTACAGGAACATCCGCGCCGCTTCCCGCTTCGAGATAGACAAGACTCATTCCGAGCATCTGCGCTCCGAGTGCGGCGCCTATTGCGCCGGGGATATCGTCTCTTTTGATGAGCTTCGCTTTACCGACTTCGCCGACTTTCATTCCCGGCTCTACGATAATATAACCCATCGAAATCGATTCGATTCCTATTTTCTTGATAATGCTTGAAGCATAAATCTGAGCACCCATAACCCACTTGACATCTGTCGAGTTAATCATGCTCATGAAGTAGATTGCATCGCATTTCGTCGATAATGCATGCGGACCCGCAGGGAAATAAATTGTAGGGAGTCCCGTTGCTTCTTTGATAGCAACTGCGGTTGCATCTACATTCTCGGTTGTGATTCCGGTGGAACCGCCGATCATGATTGCGTCGGTTCCTGCATTTTTGCAGTGCAATGCGATAGCGGCAGCCTCTTCGGGTGTCTGTTTATCGGGGTCAAGAAGGGTCATGTGCATAGTGCCTTTCTTTGTTCCGCTCAGTATAAAGTCCTTGACCGTCATCAAATCGCTCCGAGTATGAATGCGACCAAAGCCACCAACATGGCATATTTTGCCGTTTTCTGTGACTTATGTGGGTCGTTGAAAAGGATGAATGCGGCGTATATAAACATTGCATCTGCGAGCAATACCGCATAATACAGGTTGCTGAAGTGGCCTTCAACGATAGGAATTATACTGAGACACGGCCCGATTATGAAGAATGCCGCTGCGATAATTCCTGCATTTTTACGGCCGATCGACATAGGGAGCGTTCTTCTGTCCTTATCTCCGTCCATATCTTCGATGTCTTTGACAATCTCTCTTCCGATGTTGACACATCCTGCCATAACAGCGAGTTCGACACACCTGTCAAGATTGTTGCAGATGCTTCCTCCGAGAAGGAAAATCATTCCCGTGAGTACTGCGATTGTAATGTTTCCTACGAGTCCTCTCTGTTTGAGAACCATTTCATAGGAAATCATGAGAATTGCCGCAATTATTACAATTGCAATCGAAACAGGATCTCTCAGGAAGAACGAAAGAATACAGGCGATAACCATTGCGGAAATTCCCGCATACAGTGCCTTTTCCGGCCTGAGTCTTCCCGAAGGAATCGGTCTTTCGGGATGGGATACTTTGTCCGTTTCCCTGTCGATATAATCATTGATGGAGTTTCCGCCTGCGATGAAGATGACTACGATAACACACGACAGCAGTACATTGACCCAGTGATCGACAATACCCGTTCCCGATGCAACGAAAGCAGATGCGGCGATACCGATGATACCTATGATACCGTTCCCGAGTCTGAACAGATCGAGATACTCCTTCATACTCCGTCCGATAATATCTGCTGTTATAATTGTTTCCTGAACGTGTGGTAGTGTCTGGAGAGTGAGCCGTGAACCTTCTGCACAAACATACTTTCGAGATTCAGTGTATCGCTTTGTATCGGGTGCGGGAGAACAACTCCTGCGGCCGCTCCGGGTTTGAGTGTTTCGGCGATGGATTTCATGCCTCTGGCATATATGCTTTCGATGTCTTCTCCGCCTGTACATGTGGATCTTCCGTAAGGAGGATCGCATGCGATTGCGTCGACTTCTCCGAATCTGTCGTGGATTTCGGATATGTCCAAAACATCCTGATCGTAAAGTTCCAGACCGTAGAAATCCATGTTTTCCTGCGTACCTGCAATCATTTCGGGATCGAAGTCGGATGCAATTGCTTTCATTCCCATGAATGCCGCCTCAATTACGATTCCTCCGGTTCCGCAGAACGGATCGAGTACGGTTCCGCCTTTTTTCACGCCTGTGAGATTGATTAACGCTCTTGCGTACCTCGGATGAAGCGAAATCGGTGAGAAGAACGGTCTTTCTCCGACTTTACGTGTTTCGAGAATATTTCTGTCGATGACTTTCTCGGAAAGATATACGTGAATGCGGTCGCTCATCAGAATGAAGACTTCCTGATCGGGATTCTTGAGTTTCACATCATTGTTTTTGGAAAGTGCCTTTCCGAGTTTTCTGATGACATCCTGTGAATCAATATCTCTCATCATCCCTTCGAATCTTTTGCACCTGACTGCGAATGAGCCTTCGGGAATTGTGAGATTGTCAAAACCCGATAAGTCATCGATATCGAACGAACCTAAAAGACGGCCCATTCTGTGTGTCAGGGATATACGGTCTGCGATAGGCTGCAGACATTCTTCGTCAAAAGATGCGATGACATAGCCGGGACCCTGTGCATCAACTGTGTGATCGGGTGCTTCCGTCTCGACACATTTGAGGGCCTCGGCTGTGCACATCGACTTGTGTTCGCCTGACAGTTCGAAAAGATAAGGGAGCTTCACGCCCCCTCTCATCCTTTCTTAGTCTTTAATACCATCTTCGGTGACCATGAACACCGCCTCTCCTTCCGGAAGGTTCGGTGAGTCGATGAGTCTTGCGACTCTCTTTCCCGCCTTTCCTTTGCGGAGGTAGATACGGAATGTCGCGGTGTGTCCGACGATATGTCCTCCGATAGGCCTTGTGGGGTCTCCGAAGAACGCATCGGGCTTTGCCGCAACCTGGTTCGTGACCACAATCGCCGCGTTGTTGAGCGTAGCGAAGTTGAGGAGATCGTGCATGTGTCTGTTCAGCACCTGCTGTCTCTCCGCCAACGCACCCCTTCCGACGTATTCGGCCCTGAAGTGCGATGTCAGGGAATCGACAATCATGAGTCTGATCTTCTTCTCTTCGGCAAGCTGTGTCGCTTTCTCGACGAGAAGAACCTGGTGCTGTGAGTTGAATGCCCTGGCCACATGAATCCTCCTGAGCGTCTCCTGGGGGTCGACGCCGAGGTAGGTTGCCATCTGAATGATCCTCTCGGGCCTGAACGTGTTCTCGGAATCGATGATTACGACATCGGAATCCAATCCGCCCATCTCCTCGGGGAGAGTGGCGTTCACTGCGAGCTGGAAACAGATCTGTGTCTTGCTGCTTCCGAACTCTCCGAAGAACTCCATTATCGACTGGCTTTCTACGCCTCCGCCGATGAGTTCGTCCAATGCTTTGGAACCTGTCGTCAGTTTGGTTATCTGCTTGCGTCTTTCGAGAATGTCCTCTCCGGTCTCGAATCCGCCGATATCAGCGCATAACTTCGCTCCTTCGATGATGTCCATTGCCTTCTTCTCGCCGATCTCGCATTTTTCCGAGAGATCTGCCGGCGATGCTACGGCAATGGCCATGATGTCCGAGTAACCCGCTTCTTGGAGTTTTTCTGCTATGGCTGGTCCTACTCCTGGTATGTCTTCAAGGGTCTTTGTGGCCATTGTATAATCACCGAATCTTATGACATTCAATTGGTATTTAAACAATATCGGGGGGTCGCCGATTGATAATTTCGGTCGGAAAATGAGGTTTTCTTTGTTCTTTATTTTATACTGTATCTGTTTCTTTTACAACTGTAAGTTGATTGTCTGTTTTTATTCGGATTGATGGAAGTATAGTTTGCTAATCTGCACCAAATATTCTATTTGCCCTGTCGAGGGGCAAATAAAGGGCAAATAAAAAATAAGTTTATATAATCGAATCGTGAAAAAATATTATAAAATTGATATAGCCAGACAAATTAAATTTTTATTTGCCCTCTTGAGGGGCAAATAAAGGGCAAATAAAAGGCGCTATAGGTTTTAGTGGGGTAGAATAAAAACACTTTCGGTCACCCCTATCTAAGCAAAAGGACTCGCTGCGCTCGTCCTTTTGATTATCCTCGGCTCACTCCGTTCGCCTGCGGACGAAGATAGGGCTCCGCCATCATTCGTATGCTGTCACCACATTCCGGCCTGCAATTATGTTAAAAGTGTGCGGTTTCATCCGACTCTTACCACATCGTAGGAAGAAACCGCATGGTTACCAATAACGCCAGATTAGATAGTTTTAGTGGCTACGTTGAACCCTTCGACGAGCTGAAACACAAACTCAGACTCGGTGACAACTGGATTGTCACCGCCGCAACATCCCTGGATTACGAACGATCTTCGGAAGGATCGTGGACGGAATACAGTTCCGGACTGACGGTCATCAACATCGAACACAGGAAGATGACGCCGTATATCTGCCCCTGCTGTTCCTCATCCGCAGGACTGAAACAGTACCGTATCAGAAATCTGCATCATGTCAGAGGATACGGTTACGATACACTACTCCGTATCCGCGTTCCTCAGATTGCCTGTGAAAACTGCGGAAGAACACCCGAGGAGTGAATCATAAGTTTGTCTTCGTAGACATGCACGAATATTTCCTGTTTCATGCTGTAATCCTTGTGGATTATGGCATTGACAACAAGTTCTCTGACAGCATCCGGCGGATACAGGTAATTTGTGCCTCTGGATGCAGTTCCCGTACCATACCTGTAAGTGGGCTGGATGTACTTGTCATTGAGAACGCGCATACATGCATCCGGCAACATGACAAGAGGAATGTTATCCAGGATATCATCTCTTAGAAGGGATTTTTTGCTGTCAAAAAGACCGATTTTCAGGAATGCGCCGTATTCGTATTTATCCGGATTTTTAGTGAAAGCAAGGCGGCTGTGAGTGACAGCTTACCTTCGCTGAGCAGATTCATGGTTTTCAGGGCAAGCATCATGTTGTCTTCGGAACGCTTTCCGGGATGCGCCCGGATTCTTTGCCTTTTTTCATGAAGAATCTGAATGCATCTTCCGAAATGTCCTCAGGATCGACATCGCAGGGCTGATCCAACCACTGAGTGTACATCTCTTTCAGAAGAATTTTTTTGAGTGGGGCGCCCTGTACCTGCTGAGTGGTATTGCCGTCGCGGAAATAGAATTTCCCGTTATAATCGACTATTTCGTCCCCGTGAGGAACGTCGATTATGATGCAGTCTTTGCCTTCAATATTTTCGGCACGGGTCTCGGTAATGAAATCGAATTTATTGTGAATCGTGTCCGATATAGCTTTGACTGTGCCCTTAATGTCCTTAACGCCGACGTATTCACCGTTGTCTCTGCGGCCGATAATCATGCGGCCGCCTTTGGTGTTGTTGAATGCAGCAATTGTCTAGAGGTACTTCTCCGACCAGCATTCCTTCCACTCCATATCGAGATTCTCTATGTCCATCTCATCCCCGTAAGGTAATGGCGTATGGCTGATATAATCCTTATTTGACGGGGAGTTCGCTGTGTGTTTTCACAGATAAAACATACGGTTTTTGAATTAACTGACACAACATTTCTTCTGCAGAATGTTCTTATTCGAAATTACCCAAATATTATGCTTACAAGCTGTCCGGCACGGACAATTTTCCTGTAATAATATTTATAAACAGAATCCTAATGTGGGATTTGATGGCAAAGAAGAGACGCATCATCGAAAAGGAAGCCGAGGAGGAATACGAATTCATACCTCCTGAGTTCGATGAGAAAGAGTTCATCCTCAAGGACATCTACGGTACGAAAGTCCTTTTGGCGGTTACCGTTCTTTCGATTGTTTTCGGTATTCTCTGTTCATGCGTTCAGAAAGCCTTCTCCGGTTTCGGACTTTATCTCGGATTGATGTTGCTTTTCCTTGCAATGTTCTGTCTGCCTAAGATCCTCGGATTCTTCAAACTCAAATCGGAATACCTTGAGTCGAAGACGATGGTAGGAAACTATATCCTGTTCCTTCTGCTCGGATTGGGTGTCTGGATTCTTATGGTCAACGCTCCGTTCGTCTGATTGATTCCGGATTGTTCCTACGAGGAGTTTTCTGTAAAGAAGACTGTATGTTACTGCGGATGCTGTAACAGTCTTCTTCCGAAGAAATTCATTCGTTTTACGTGAGTTTTCCCGCAGCAAATGATGTCACTATTGAGTATATCAATGTGGCATCAATTAGTATATCATTATGGAATCAATTAGTATATCATTATGGAATCAATTAGTATATCATTATGGAATCAATCAGTATATCAATATGGCATCATTAAGTATATCAATATGGAATCAATTCTATTTTCGATAGCATGGACAACATCGGAAGAGAGGACGAGACCCAGGAATTTAAAGAAAGTACGGCAGAGATGGATGAAGCAATGGAATCAATCTGTGCTATGCTGAATAATTCCGGAAAGGCACGTGTTTTTTTCGGTGTCAGAGATAACGGCGACGTAATCGGTCAGATGATCGGTAAAAACACATTGAAGAGCATCTCAATGAGTGTTTGTGATTCCATTGAACCTTCGGTTGTTGCAAAAATTACCGTATTGAATTCATCCGACGGGAAGGAGTATATTTCTGTTGAAACACAGGGTACTGTCCGCCCGTATACTGTTAAAGGAAATATTCTGGTCAGAACCGGTGCCGAGAACCGTAAAGCTCCGTTATCCGAGTTAAGGAGAATGATACTGAGTTCTGGAGATAATCTTCTCGATACCTCCTCTTACAATCAGGATCTTACATTCTCCGAACTGTGTACTATGTTGAGAAACAGAGGTTTCGATGTGCAGGACGATGAACGTCTGAGGAAAAGTTTCGGTCTGCTGAACAGCGAAGGAAAACTGAACTATCAGGCGCAGTTACTGTCCGATCAGAACAACATTCCATTGTCAGTTGCAATTTTCCGCGGAACCGACAGGTCCGATATGTCTTTCAGAAAGGATTACGGCGGACGTTCTCTTCTGATTGAAGTCAATCAGGTTCTCGATTTCGTACAGGCCCAGAATGAGGTTTCCGTAGAAGTCGGAACGGGAAACAGAAAGGAAACGGAATTATTCGACGGAAAAGCCTTCAGAGAAGCGTGGATCAATGCCTGTGTTCACAATAATTGGATCGGGCATATCGCACCGACCGTTCACATATTCGATGACCGCATGGAAGTTATCTCCTACGGCAGCATCCCGTATTGGCTTTCGATGGAGGATTTCTTCTCAGGAATGAGTCTTCCGGTAAACGATGCGTTGATGAGGGTTTTCGTTCAGACAGGTCTGACGGAACACACGGGACACGGAATTCCCGTGATTACTTCAGCTTACGGGAAGGAAGCTTTCGATCTTACCAACGGAACGGTTACGGTTACGCTGAGATTCCGCGGATTGCGTTCCGCGGCATCGAGACATGCAATGGAAGAGCCGTTGACCGACAGGGAGATGTCCGTTCTCGACGCAATCAGATCCAATCCTTATGCAAAACTGAACGATGTCGCATACATGAGCGGCGTAAGCAGAACCTATGTCGGAAAGGTCGTACTCAAACTGAAAGAGAAAGGTCTGATTGAACGTATGGGAAATCAGCGTACAGGATATTGGAAAGTACGTCAGTCATGACACAGAAACAGGAGAACCGAATGAAAATTCAGTTCTCCCACCTGTGCTGCGGATAAAG
Organism: uncultured Methanomassiliicoccales archaeon; assembly: GCA_964504055.1. Taxonomy (GTDB): domain Archaea; phylum Thermoplasmatota; class Thermoplasmata; order Methanomassiliicoccales; family Methanomethylophilaceae; genus Methanarcanum. The sequence continues at coordinate 43,682 of CAZDCU010000005.1, read as the reverse complement.
CAATTCCGTAAGCAGTCCCGCATCGGACGATTCGAGTGTGTCCTCATGCCCTCTGACTTCCATAGTCTCGGGATCGAGATCTCTTCCGATACCGGATATTGCGGCTTCTTCGTACAGCATTTCTACTGCGGTACAGTGAAGACGTTCTCCGATTACGGTCCATCTTCCGTCCTCGATGAAAGGTCTTCCGTAGGGATTGTCTTTCCATTTCAGGAAGAACGGTTCGCAGTTCTTCGACCAAACCGGAGGTCCGATACGTTTGCATGTTTTTGACAGTACGTCACGTTCGAGTTCGAAGATGAATGTGACTTTACCGTCTATTGTCTCATGGACTGCTCTGAGTGTGTTGAACGAGAACGAATCAAGTTTCTTTGCCAATGCGTACTGAGACTTCCATATCTGACTGTGGAGATTGTCTACGTTGATGTCCGGTGCATCGAATGTTACAGTCACCAATTTGGTACCGTGATCCGATGCCATCTTTCCGATTGTTTCCCTGTCGAAAGGTTTCCTTACGTTGGGGAAGAAGAATTCTTTCTTCGGACAGTTGAGGTACGATCTGCATGCGAAGATAAACTCCGCAAATGTTTCGATATGAACCGCAGATGCGACATTCCTTTTGGAATCTACGGGATCGTACACCACAAGAGGAGCGTTGATCATCGGCCCTCTCTTTTCCATTACGATCACGGTTCCTTCTTTCCATTCGGATGCAGCTATCAAAACGTCAAGGAATCCGCCGTAGTATATTGTGAGTAATTCGCAAAGATATCCTGAGAATCCTCTTGTATCGGGTTCCGCACCGTATGCGCCGATACCTTTCATGAACTGTTTGAGGAGACGGATCTGATCGCACATCTTCTCATCGACTTTGGAAAGAACGTATTCCGTGTGGAAAGGGGATCTGTCTACGGGTGTCAGAAGTTTCAGCGTGTCCGCTATGTGATAACAAGGAACAAGATCAACATCCAAACCTTCGAATCTTCCGCTTGAGTAGGGGTGATCGACGTACGCTTTCTTTCCGTCAATCAGTTCTTTTCCCATGGTTTCGACTTCTTTTTCCATCTCTCTTCTGGGTTTTCCTTCGGGATACATGATGAAAAGGTCGAGGTCGGGGTTGGTGAGGTACGTTCCTTTTGCAACGGAACCGACGTATTTCGTCTCGGCATCGATACCGTGGGTTAGGATGTAGTCTCTGACAAGAATTTCAAGACTGTATGCTTTCCTCTTTATCTCTGCCCTTTCTTCCTCTGACGGTCTTATGACCGTAAGGACGTCGGATTCGATGCTCATCGGACCGGGTGCTTAGCATATTAGATTAAATAATTATCCGTCGGGAAAAAGTGAACGTGGGTAACGGTTCAGAATAAATATCATCATATCAATCGTCGGTTATGCGTTCCTGCCCGAGATGCGGTTCCGAAATCGGTGACAATGATACGTTCTGCGAGAAATGCGGAGCGTATGTGGGAGAAGGTTCCCAGCCCGTACCGCAGAAAACCGGAAAGGGAAGCAGTGTTTTGCCGATACTTCTGATTGTACTCTCGGTATCGATGCTTATCGTGATTATGAGTCCGTATTTTCTTCAGGATCATGAGTACACATACACTCTGACCGTGGAAGAGGTAGGAGTCATATGTGATGATGACACCAACGCACTGATTTACAAAGAGAACGGGAAAGTGCCTGTGTACCTTGTGATTACATCGGGCGAGGAAACAATCAAAACATCGGAATGGGGAATAGAAGTCAACGGCGACAATTACAAACCGACTTCGGATAACGTATTCACTTTCAAGACAACCTCGGAAAATCCGAACTTTGAGTTATATATGAGCAACAGAACGGGCCCCGTGGGAACCTCCGTCGATTATTTTGATGACGACATCGATCTGTTCGACGCAGTTCCGATGATTGTCGCCGGCAGCACCGTTCCCGATTATGTCGGCATATCGGGCATTATCATCTCATACAACGAGCTGATAAAGGAATCCGAAATAAAAGGAGACTCCTATCCTATAGGTTACCTGAAACTGAAGGTTACGCGCAGTTAATCAGAAGAGACTTACTACAGTGACTTCTCCGTCCGTGGGTGTGCTGTAGAAGTATGTCTTGGTGTATCCTTTGTACAGGTGGAAGAGTACGCCTGAGAAGTCATTGCCTATGTACCCGATGTCGGATGCAGATGTATTCTTGTAATATGCGGTTTCGATAGGGTAGCAGTCGTGATAGCGGGCGTTGGAGTATTTGCTGTAGTATTTTAACTCGCCCGGAGAGTCTGCATCCAATCTGTTCATACTCTCGACACTTATCGCCGCCACGGCATGGCTTGGGATAAGATAGATTCCCGCATCGTATCCCACTGCATCAAGCAGTGCGGCAAGAAGAATCGACCCGTCCTCGCAGTCTCCGTATCCGTCGTACAGTGTTTCAAGAGGGTATTTCCAATAATCTTTCTGTGATTTTGTTTCCAGGTCCGATTTATAATCTATTGCCTTCTGTACGAAATGGGAGATGAACTGTCCGCACGTTACATCGATTCCGCTGCTTGTTCTGAAATCACTCCATAAATTTTTCAGATTGCGGGCGAATTCCTCAATGTATTTGTCTACGACGATGTAATCGGAGACGCCGTTTATAATTTCGGTTTTACCGTCGCTGTTTTCCCTGACATACATACTCGACGAAGTGGTGCCGCTTCTCCTGATGTCGCTCTTCATCATATAGGTGTAATCGTCCTTTTCGATGTCCAGCGAACAATTGAGATTATACTCTTTTGTATTCGCTTTTATAGTCCAATTGTATTCGATGTGATACGGTTCGTTGGTGCCGTTGTTATTGTTGACAAAGGACATTCCCACGGATGCCGCACACAGGAGAATGGCAACTGCAATCACGGGAATGGCGGGATTGACCCTTATCGTAGAACTTACGGGTCTGCTGAATGTTGTTACGCCCTCTGCTTTTCCCTTCTCCGTCACACTGCCGCACTCGGGACAGATCGTATCGTCTTCTCCGAGTTCTCTTCCGCATTTGTGACAGAAATCGTTCATGTTATCACAGGTTCCAGGCGTCGTTCCATTCGGACTTCATCGGTTCGATGTGTTTTATCTCAAGATTGTTTAAATCCAATTCAGTCAGGTCCTCTCCGGATAAGGTCTTTACCCCCGTTGCTTCCGCAACGGATGCAGCCTGAAGGTCTGCACCTACCTTCAGAATGACTATTCCGAGGTGGATGAATACCGCCAACTCGGGTTTTACGACTTCGAGGAAAGTCTTCGCATCTTCGGTACACATGTGTCCTCTGATACGGTTTCCGTCGGGTGTCGTTATCGGAAGAAGAACAACTTTCGATCCGATGTACTGTTTTGCCATCTCATCGCTGTATGCGGTGTCGGTGACATATGATAATATTCCGTCTTCGGTTTCGCATCTGAACCCTACTGTTGTGGGATCGCCGTGATCGGATTTTGTAATCTTTATTTTCACTCCGGGGAATTCCAATTCATCTCCGGGTCTGAGTGTTCTGCATTCTTCGGGAAGACTTTGGTGATACGGCGAGATACAAGGTCCCAAACCTTCGTATCCTTCCATGACGGAAACGCTTCCGCAGAGCATTCCACGTTTTCTCCATCCGCCGTAGGTCATGCCTTCGACGGCTACTTCTGCATCCGAATAATGGTCGGGATGACAGTGTGAAACGAGTACCGCATCGGTCGATCTCAGATCGTAACCGATTGTACGCATACCCGTGAGGGCACCGGGCCCGGGATCCATATGAATCCTGCACTTTCCCGTGTCGAGGATGAATCCGCCTGTGCTCCTTGCCTGGAACATGGCCGTATGGCGTCCGCCGCCTGTTCCGAGGATAATCAGTCTTGCCATCGGATATCTGAATACATCCGTGTATATCCGTATTACTGACGTGGGCATAGCGAATCGGCCGTATTTTTACGTGTTTTGATGTGTGGGTTAATCGAAAAGTGTCCTGTCGTACCGCAAAATAGTTCGGTAAAACACCGCAAAATAGTTCGGCGAGATACCGCAAAAGTGTTCAGTAAAATGCCACAAAAGTGTTCGGTAAATGGGCACAGGATCGATGTACCAGACATCGTAAAATTGAATAAACGGGTTGTTGTAGGCTGTAAGTCATTTCAATCAAGGTCGTTAAATAAACGCAGTCCTGTTCCGTCCGTATGATTACGGCAATCCGCGATGCATGGATAGTCACCCAGGACGCTCAGAGGAGGATCCTCAGGGGAGATGTCGTTATCGACGGCGATAATATTGTTTCCGTCGGTGACAGATACAACGGTACTGCAGACAGAGAGATCGATGCATCGGGAGACATCGTGATGCCCGGTATGATCAACACACATACCCACGTCGCCATGGCGCCTCTCAAAGGAATATGCGACGACCTCGCATTCCAGGACTTTTTGGATAAGGTTTTCAAGATTGATTCGGACAGAACGGATTACGATCTCGATATGGGTACAAGACTCGGATGCGCCGAGATGATGCGCGGAGGTACGACCACTTTTGTCGATCTGTATTATTCCGAAGATGTCATCGCAAAAGCCGTACAGGATGCGGGAATCAGAGGAGTACTCTGCTGGTGCTGTCTCGACGAACAGTTTACCACACAGAAAGGAAATCCGCTGAATAACTGCAAACATTTCTACGAAACTCACAAAGACAAGAGAAAAATCATTCCCGGAGTCGGACTGCAGGGAGTGTACGTCTGCGGAGAGGAAACCTGTGTCGGTGCGAAAGAGTTCGCCGAAGAGAAAGATCTGCCTTTGAACTTCCACCTTTCGGAGACAAGAGGAGAAGTCAACAACCACAGGAAAGCGACAGGCCGCAGGCCTGTCGAATGGCTGGACAGCATAGGCGCACTTACACCGAAGATGATCGCGGCACATTCCGCATGGCTTACGATGAACGAAGTGAGGTTGATGGGCGCAGCGGGAATGTCCGCTTCGCTGTGTGCTGTTTCCAATATGAAATTGGCAACAGGAGGTGTCGCACCTTATCCCGAATTCTTCGAGAACGGTGTGAATGTCACGGTCGGTACAGACAGTAACAACACCAACAATTCATTGGATATGTTCTCCGAGATGAAGATTTTGGGATTGTTACACAAATCCGCAAGATGGGACGCAACCGTAGCTCCCGCACAGCAGTTACTCGACTGCTGTACCGTAAACGGTGCAAAAGCAATCGGTATGTCAGACAAATTGGGATCAATCGAGAAAGGAAAGTATGCAGATATCGTCATCCTCGACGGAAAGGCACCGAATCTCAGACCTCTGCTCCCCGAGAACATGGTTGCCAATATCGTCTATTCCGCATCCAGTCTTAACGTGAAGACAGTGATGTGCCAGGGAGATATCGTTGTAGAAGACGGAAAGATAAAGACTCTCGATATGCCCAAAGTTCTGAATGAGTCGGAAGGTATCTGGAAACAGCTCTGTATGAGAGACTGAAAAGGTTATAAATTTAGGATACCTTAAAGATTTCATGGACAGCAAAACACTGATCGTAGACGGAATGCACTGTGAAAAGTGCCAGAAGAAGGTAGAGGATGCACTCTCCGGAGTAGACGGAGTATCCTCCGTTTCGGTCGATCTCGGCAAGGGAAAGGCAAAAGTCACCCTTGACAAAGAAGTCAGCGACGAGAGCCTCTGCATGGCGGTACTTGACGCAGGTTTCAAAGCAAAGGTCAAACACGGTCTGTTCAGATGATCGAAAGCGTAACAATCAGGGTGGACGGCATGTCATGTGCCGCCTGCTCCGCAAGGATAGAGAAGGCTCTCTCCAAAGTTGAGGGGGTCTCCGAATCCTACGCGAATTTTACTGCGGGAAGAGTGTCGGTTACTTACGATACGGATGTCACCGACAGGGAAACATTAGAGAAAACTATCGAATCCGCAGGTTACACAATAGTCAGAAAGGACACCGTAGTTGCGGACAAATCGAAATCGATTCTGATTTCCCTGCTTGTCTGTATTGTATTTTCGGTACCTGTTGTCGTACTGTCAATGGGCTCGATGGCGGGTTTAGAAGTGGATACAAAAATATCCGCTGCAGTACAGCTCATTCTTTCGATTCCCGTTGTCATTGCGGGAAGGAGATTTTTCGTACGCGGAATTCCCGCACTGATCGAACGCAGTCCCACGATGGATACTTTGGTTGCGTTGGGTTCCGGTACCGCATTTGTTTACAGCGTTTTCCTTACCGTGAATATTTTCACAGGCGGAACCGCGCATTTGTATTACGAATCGGCAGTGATGATTATCACTTTGGTTTCCGTGGGAAAATATCTTGAATCAAGATCCAGGGAAAGAACCGACGATGCAGTCAAAGGACTGAAGAAATTGGCCCCCGAAGAAGCGAGTGTGCTTGAAGACGGGAAAGAAATTGTAAAGAGAATTGACGAACTGAAAGTCGGAGACATTCTCATAATCCGTCCCGGAGAAAGGATTCCTACAGATTCCTGTGTCACCGAAGGTAACGGTTCCGCAGACGAATCGATGCTTACCGGTGAAAGCATTCCTGTCGACAAAACAGAAGGAGACATTCTCTACGGCGGAACCGTAAACACAAACGGTTCCATGAGAGCGGAAGTTACTGCCGTAGGCGATGACACTGTCTTATCTAAAATAATCAACGCAATCGAAGAGACCCAGAGTACAAAAGCACCTATTGCGAGACTCGCAGACAGAGTCGCACGTATCTTTGTTCCTGCGGTGATTACGATAGCGATTGTTGCCTGTGTTCTGTGGATGATTGCAGGTAAAGACATCGCATTCGGATTGACTGTTCTGATTTCGGTGCTTGTGATTTCATGTCCCTGTGCAATGGGATTGGCTACGCCGATGGCGATAACCGTCGGTACGGGAAAAGCTGCCGAATACGGAATTTTATTCAAAGATGCAGCTTCATTGGAACGTTCGGGAAGAGTGAATGCAGTTCTTTTCGACAAGACGGGAACGATCACGGAAGGAAAACCCGCAGTTTCGGACTTTTATCCCGATGAGAATGCGATTCTTACCGCAGCGGTTGCGGAATACGATTCCGAACACCCTATTGCAAGAGCGATAACCGATAAAGCACTGTCACTCGGATTCAGAATGCCGGAGAATTCCGATTTCATTTCATCCGTAGGTTCCGGAGTAAGCTGTATCTCCGACGGACATAAAATCACCGTGGGAAACAGAAGAATGATGGAATCCGAGAACATTGAAATTACATTATCTGACACAGCGGAAAAAATGGCATCGGAGGGATGCACAGTTGTTTACGTTGCCGAAGACGGTGCAATGATCGGAGTAATCGGAATCTCGGACAGTATAAGACAGGGTTCTGTATCCGCGGTTTCAAATCTCAAAAATATGGGAATAAGCGTCGGAATGGTCACGGGAGATGCGGAAGCAGCTGCCCATGCAGTCGCTTCCGAAGTGGGAATTACCGACGTTACATTCGGAGCGTTACCCGAAGACAAGATTATGGCTGTCAAGAAATTACAGGCAGTCGGAAAGGATGTCGCCGTTGCAGGTGACGGAATAAACGATGCACCTGCGTTAATTCAATCGGATTTGGGAATCGCAGTTGCATCCGGAACGGATATCGCAATGGATTCCGCCGATGTAGTGTTAATGAACGACGATATCGGAAACGTAGTTACCGCAATCGAAATCGGACGTGCGACACTGAAAAATGTGAAAGAGAATCTCTTTTGGGCGTTCTGTTACAATGTTGTCTGTATTCCTATGGCGGCAGGTCTTCCGTATCTTTTCGGTTTATCCTTAATGCATCAGATGCCGATGATCTCCGCAGCGGCAATGTCTCTGTCTTCGTTATGCGTCGTTACCAATGCGTTAAGGCTCAAAAGATTCAGGCCCAAGTCTTCGGCGGCAAATCCCAGTCGGTAATAGTTTAAATACAGGCGTAAAATCAGACACCTTGTTATTCTTATGAAATCAGAATTCTCAGCATTAGGTCTGTCAGACGATATTGTCAGAGCGATGGACGACATGGGCTGGACCGAGCCCACACCGATACAGACGGAATCGGTACCTGTAGGAATAGAAGGAAGAGACCTTCTCGCACAGGCACAGACGGGTACCGGAAAGACCGGTACATACGGTTCAATCATTCTTGAGAGGACAAAAGCCGCAGGCGCATGGCCCAAGGCATTGGTACTCACACCCACAAGGGAATTGGCACTGCAGGTGTCCGAGGAATTGGAGAAATTATCCGCATACACGGGGCACAAGATTGTCCCTGTCTACGGCGGTGTCAGCATGCTGAAACAGACACAGGCCATGGATAAAGGCGTGGATATTATCGTTGCAACACCAGGAAGACTCTGCGACCACCTGAAAAGCGACGAACGCCTTCTCGACGATGTTTCCATTGTCGTATTAGACGAATCGGACAGGATGCTTGATATGGGTTTCAGAAGAGATTTGGAATTCATTTTGGCAAGAGTTCCCGAAGAGAGGCAGACTATGCTTTTCTCCGCAACAATGTCCAAAGACATCAGAAAATTGGCTTTGGACTGTCTCGAAGATCCGAAAGAAATCTGTGTTTCAAAGGATGAGATGGTCTTGGATCTCATCGATCAGAAGTACATGACGGTCGAGAAAGACGATAAAATCGACATGCTCCGTTATGTTCTCGCCCACGATCCGATGAGGACAATCGTATTCTGTTTCACCAAATACAGAGTGGACAAAGTGGTAAGGAAACTCAAGATGTCCTTCAAACTCGCCGGAATCCACGGAGAATATTCTCAGAACAGAAGAGAAGAGACTCTCCGTAAGTTCAAGGACGGTACAATCGAGGTTCTTGTTGCATCCGATATCGCCGCAAGGGGATTGGATATCGAAGATGTGGAACGTGTGATTAACTTCGATATGCCTCCCGAGGCGGAGACTTACGTCCACCGTATCGGAAGGACGGGAAGAGCGGGAAAACGCGGTCTGGCTCTCTCGTTTGTGATGAGAGAAGATAAGAAAGTCAAGAAAGAAATCGAGAATCTTACGCTTATTCCTATGGAAGAAATTCCCGCACCTTCGAAGGAAGAAATCGAAAAAACATTCTCCGGAATCAGAGAACTTCAGCGCCCCGTTATGGCGAAGAAGAATTCCAGGAAGAACGACGTTCCCGTTAAGGAAAAAGTGTTTGTTGTAGCGGAAATCAATGTAGGTAAAGAGGACGGGCTGGGTAAATCCGATATCGCCCGCATGATCAAGGAACACACAACCGTTCCCAAGAAATCCATCGGTGACATCTACATAAGCGAGAAAACAACAACGCTGCAGATCGAAAAGAGATATCTCTCCAAGACCGAAGACGGACTGTCGAAGTGTGACGTAAACGGAAAATCGATCAAATTATGGAAGATTTCCGAGATTGAAGGATTGGAACTGAAACATACTCTTGAGGACGAACCCGATGAGGTTAAACCCCGTAGGGAAGAGAAGCGCCCGAGAGAAAACAGAGAGAAATCCGACTCCCGCAGATATGGTGACAGGCGTGAGCGCAGAGACCGTGACGACAACAGACGCAATGATAGCTCTGGCTCATACAGAGAAAAGAAATCCGACGGCTACAGAAGAAATTCGGATTCACGTGACAGACACGGAGACGGCCGCAGATCTTACGGCGAAAGAAGATCCGACTCCGGCGACAGGAGAAATTCGGATTCACGTAAATCCTACGGCGACAGAGATTCCGGATACGGTCACAGAGACCGTGACAATTACAGAAACAGGGACTCCCACGGAGATAACCGCAGTAATTTCAGGAACAGAGATTCCGGTTACAGAAACAGGGATTCTCACAGAGATTCCGATTCCGGCAGAGGATACGGAAACAGAAGAGATTCCGGATACGGCCGCAGAAGAGAAGGTTCATACAGATCCGGAGACGGATGCGGAAACTATACCAACAGGGACGACCGTCCCTATAACAAAGACAGCCGTCAGTCACGTGACAGGTTCTCTAAACCAAGAGACAGCAGAAGATACTGAAGAGTGATAGTTTGGATGCAACCAAGGACCTTGAGGTCATGCTGGGAGACCCTAAACGGGCCATCAAGTCCATGATGATACCCTTGGTGATATCCTATCTCGTCGTTCAGGTCAATATCTTTGCGGATACTTCATGGTGCAGCGGATTGGGTTCCGATGCGAGTTCCGCAGTGTCTTCTATTTTCCCAGTTTACTGGATTGTATCGGGATTGGGTACGGGTATCGGTGTGGGAGCTTCCACATCCATCGCGAGATATCTCGGAAGAGAAGACAAAGCATCCGCGGACAGTATCGCAGCGCAGACGATTGTTCTCTCTGTGATTGCAGGTGTCATAATCACACCGGTTCTTCTGCTGATATTGGACCCTATGATTTCGTGGCTGGGTCTTGACGGAATAGGGCAGCAGTGTAAGGATTACATTTTGCCGTCGATTTGGTCGAGTGTAATTTTAATTCTCAACGGTGCGTTGGCAGGAGTAATAAGAGCGGAAGGAGCAGCCAAAAAATCCATGGCCGTTCTTCTTTCCGCAGCGATAATCAACATCGTTCTCGATCCGATACTCATATACACATTCGACATGGGGCTGTTGGGTGCGGGTATTGCGACTGCAATAGCTACGGCAGTATCCACTCTGATCGGAGCATATTGGTATTTCAGAAAATCGATGTTCATCAACATCTCATTCAGAGGATTCCGTGTAAAGCCCGATCAGATGAAAGATGTTCTCTTTGTGGGAATTCCGCGTGTTACCGAATCCACATTAATCAGCGTAATGTCGCTCATACAGCGTTTCCTTATCGTTCCTGTTGTGGGAATGATGGGTATTGCATTCTACAACATACCGTGGAGGTATGTTGCCGTAGCAATGGTGATATCTCAGGCAGCGGGTTCTGCTTTGATTCCCGTCTGTTCCGCGGCACTCGGACGTAATGACAACGTAAAAGCAGAAACAGGATACAGATATTCGTTTTGGATTACGATGGTGATAATGACTGTCTTTGCAGTCATTGTTTTCATCTTTGCGGATTATCTCGTCATTCCGTTCTCGTTTTCGGAATCTATGATTCAGTACAGGGCGGAATTCGCCCACGGGCTGAGAATCTACGCGTTATTCTTCCCGTTCATGGGAATGGTCGATATCGGTTCCTCGATTTTACAATCATTGCGTATGGCGCAGGCATCTATGGTCATGGCATTTGTCAGAAATGCGTTCCTGGTAGTGGTGATGTTATTCGCCCATTCGATGGACGATATCTATTGGCAGCTGTTCGCAACCGAGGTTCTCGGAGGACTTATGATGATGGGCATGGCGATACATGAGTTCCGCAAATACAAGCGGAAGCGTCTGCTCATCACCGCCTGACACACAATCGTTTTTATCGGTATGTCATATACAAGTGTCGGTACAAATGAAGTTGGTACTCATAAGGCACGGAGAGAGCGTTTGGAACAAAGAGAATCTTTTCACGGGTTGGACCGACGTCGATCTGTCCGAGACCGGAAGGAAAGAAGCCGCCGAAGGCGGAAAGATTCTGAAGGCCGAGGGTTTCGATTTCGATATCTGTTATACGTCATACCTCAAAAGAGCGATTCACACTCTCAACCTTGTTCTCGAGAACATGGACAGGGAGTGGCTGCCTGTTTACAAAACATGGAAGCTCAACGAGAGGCACTACGGTGCTCTGCAGGGACTGAACAAGTCTGAGACTGCGGAGAAATACGGTGAAGATCAGGTTAAACTGTGGAGAAGATCCTATGACGTAAGACCTCCCGCACTGGAAGAGAATGATGAGCGCAATCCTGCATTCAACCCCATGTTCAGAGATGTTCCCAAAGAGAATCTTCCTCTGACAGAATGTCTTGCCGACACTGTGGAGCGTGTAGTTCCTTTCTATCTTTCCGAGATTGTTCCCAAGATGAAAGAAGGAAAAAGAATTCTCATCGCAGCTCACGGAAATTCATTACGTGCGCTGGTGAAGTATATTGAGAATATCTCAGACGAAGAAATTGTCGGAGTAAATATTCCCACAGGAGTTCCTCTTGTCTATGAGTTCGATGACAGTATGAAACTCATTTCGAAGAAATTCCTCGGAGATCAGGATGCAATCGCTTCCAAGATGACTTCCGTAGCGAATCAGGGTAAGAAGAAGTGAAAATATTACGCCGCAGAGGGGTAAAACCCTCTGCGGAATACGTGTTTATTTCTTTGCCATTTTTTTCTGGAGCTTCTCAAGCTTCCTCTTGGCTTCGCCGTCACCGCTTGCGGCTGCTTTTTCAAGCTCTGCGGCCTCAGCCTTCTGTTTCTGCTTGTTCTTCTCGAGTTGTTTCTTGCTCATCGGCATGATATCGAGGCTCGGAACACAGTACCCCTATATACGGGATTTCACAGAACGCCGAGATGTTCGAGAAGAATCTTCAGTCCTATGAGGATAAGAATACAGCCTCCGGCGAATTCCGCTTTGTTGCTGTATTTGTCTCCGAAGATACTTCCGATTTTTACACCGACTGCGGCGATTGCGAACGTAATCAATCCTATGACAGATGCAGATAACACAATGTCCGCACCGGTCATTGCAAGAGAGATTCCTACAGCCAGGGCATCGATACTTGTCGCGATTGCAAGTAACAGCATTACTTTGAATCCGATACTGTCGTCTACGTTTTCCTCGTCACTGAAGGATTCCCTGATCATGTTCACTCCTATGATCAGCAGAAGAATGAACGCAATCCAATGGTCGATATTTTCAATGTAAGAATGAAATGACGAACCCAAAAGATAACCGATTGTGGGCATCAGAGCCTGGAAGCCTCCGAACCACAGTCCGATTATCACCATCGACTTCAGCGACGGTTTTCTCATTGCCAATCCTTTGCAGATGGATACTGCGAAGGCGTCCATCGCAAGCCCTACGGCTATGAGAATCAGGGAAACGGCATCCATATCTTACCGGATGTACCGTTTCGTAATTAAGGGTTCACATATCGGATCTTTACATCCTCTTGGCTGCGACCGTGTATATGATGTAGACTGCCATCGCAATGAGGAATACCGCAACGGGGACCATCCAGTTGTTTTTGATACCGTAGGACATGGTTGCGAGACCGAAAGCAGTCACAATGGATCCGAGCCAAAGTGCGGAACCCGATTCGGATGTACCCATCTGATCGATTTTGTGATCTTTCATAATAGATGACAGGAGAAGGTACACTCCGAACACAGTCAGTGCACCGCCCACAATGTAAATCACATCGGCCTGGAGAAGAAACGCCAACAGCGCGAAACCGATAATCAGGATAGCGACAGCGAAACCGAGTTTGTTCCATTCGCCGGTAGTTGTACTCATATTATGCCGTACTAAGTTTACTGTACTAAAACATGTCCTTGATTCGGATGCGGAATACATATCGGAATAACGGTGAAAGTTTCGGGAAATTTTGAACAAAACTTGAATCCGAATTGAAGTTTCCGGAAAAAATGAACAAAACTTTCCAGGCTCGGATTACTGTTCCACAACAACTGTAAGCAGAATCAGGTCTTTGTTTCCGGTATTTTCGATACTGTGTGACGAGCCCCTTCTGCATATCTGACAGGCTCCTGCAATACAGAATTTCTTCATGTCCGTCGCATATTGCTTTTCCGTTACCGGAAATTACGTAGTTAATGTCATCACTGGTTTCATGCTTATGATAACCGATGGAACTGCCGGGATGAACAGAACACGGAATTATTTTTCACTGCTTACAGATATGCATCTTTGCACTTATTGTACCGGTTTCGTTATTCATTCCCGGCACGGTGATCTCTTCCGTATTGTTGAAATCAATCGGTATACTCAGTCACCTCTTTGAAATCAGAGACTCAGTATCGTAATTTTCCTGTCGGAGAGTCTGATATCCAAACCCATAGATTTCTTCACTTCTCCGTCGACTGTGTATGTCATTTCTCCGTCGCCTTCGATGTGAACATGATCCGATGTCAGAACAGTTGCATTGGGCTGGTTGCAGACCCACGATGTTTTCGTGGATAAGAGATTCATAATCAGGCGGTATCTTCCGACATAGGGACAGACAATTACCTCGAGTTTCCCGTCATCGACTTTCGAAGAAGGAGTCATCTTCAGTCCGTTGCAGGTAGTTTTCACATTCTGAACCGCAGCCATGAGATAACGGCCGTCCGCTGTCTCTTCACCGGCGGAAACATGAACGTGTTCCGGTTCGTATACGGAAAGCGCCTTGATTATAGGTTTCAGATATCCGTTGCACCCGAGTTCGTTCTTGATTTCTATGGTTTTTATGGACAATCCGATGAAGATGCTCTGAACAAACACCGTATTTTCGTTCAGTTCCCAGAGATCCACGGTCTGTCCGTGCATTTTATTCAGTGTTTCCGACAATCCTTTCCCGTCTTTCGGACATTGGAAAGATCTCGCAAAATCGTTACCGGAACCGAACGGTAACAGTACGTACGGTTTGTTCATGGTGTACGTTGCGTTGATAACACGGTTTACCGTGCCGTCTCCCCCTCCGATTACGATTACATCGGAAGATTCGCAGAATTTTACAATATCTTCGGGAGTCTCTCCGTTCAGTTCGAGATATGAAAAATCGGCGTTGCTGTTTTTCATGTATTCCACTATCTTTTCCATATCGTTGCGGTGTTTCCCGTTGCAGGATTTCGGACAGTAGAATATCGCCGATTTCATTGTATTGGCATCCGAAATAATCTGATGTTGATTAATAGTTACCGTCGGCGGTCAACTATTATATTGTGTCCGTAACATTAGATATGCTATGAAGAACAGGACGAAGGCGAGACTGATTGTCGGCATAGCCGTACTGATAATCGTTCTGGCCATGATGGCACCTTTACTTTCGGTTTTTATCAAAATCGATGACGGAGGAGTACACCTTACGGCCGACATAAGTATCGGCGAGGATGCGGTATTCATAATCAGGGACGATACGCCCGAGAGTTCTGTATCGACGAATATCTCCAATGCGTACGACAGAGGAGGAAGAATCGTCGTATACGGTCTGACACATGAGACTTTGGGGTCCAAGGACGATGCCGACACCGTTGCCGACAATATCATGACGGCAGGAGCAACGTCCTATTCCGTAACGGACGAAAACGGAAAAATCGTAAGGATGATAATGGTCGACGAATCCACGGATGATGACAAAATCATTACAGTCACCATGAAAACATCCGAAATGGCGGCGAAGTACACCAAACCCGATCTCAAATTGTATTTTGAAAAAGGTGATTTCAAATCGATGACCGATTCCAAAGTCGAGATAAACGGCGGAATGATGAAACTTACCGTTTCTATTCCAATGTCTACCTTTACGGTTCTTCAGGCGATGGGATGCGACGTTGTGATGGATCTCAATGTTTCGTACATATTCCTGATGTCCTTCAGTATGATCGGAAATCTCGGAAATCTGATGGGTATTGCCAACACAACCGTTACAATCGACAGCAGTACGGGTACGGAAACTTTCGACATCTCATTGGGCGACGGTTCCTCGATCATTGCGGATCTGATATCAAGTATCGACGGAGGAGACATCTGCGGTCTCGGCATATCTGCATCTGTTTCAGGCGAACTCGGAACGGTGAAAGTCGATCTCGGTACGTATGATTCACTTTCGTCATTCCTCAAGGATATGACGGATGAGGACGGAAAGATCATAATCACATACAGCGGATCTGTCGTAACAATAGAGAAAGATCAGGCCGAACAGATTGTAAAATTCCTGACATATCTCGAGGGGGCATCCGCATGAACAAAGTCTCCAAAGGACGGGAATTCAAAGCCGTCTGGGTTTACGGATCCGTTATCAGAGGAATCATACGTGCATTCATAGCGGTGGTTTTGGCTGTGCTGATCCCCAAATTCCTTGCGGATATGCTTACGGAACCGGAAACACTCAGATCGTTCGTCGCTGCATTCGGATATGATGTGGATACAACTTCAATCGAAGATTATCTCGCAAAATGCGATACGGAAGGTCTTATCGCTCTGTTTAAGAGAGCGTGGATGACAGGTATTGTTACGGTACCTCTCGCATTCTTCAGAGGATTCTACAGAAGCGGAAACATCGGCCGTATGATTTTCTGTACACTCGTTTCCGTTTACAGTGCAATAAGATATGTTATCGTGATGAACTTCGGAGATCTTTCCGATCTGATGACGGTTGTTCTTCCGATTAACGGACAGGACGCGACACTCAGCATAGGTATGATGTTTACGGGTGCGTTGATTATTGCGGTAATACTCCGTCTGCTGAAGATTCCGAAGGAAGTCGGTTCATATTACGACGACCGCGAAGCGTTTATCGAATCCAAGAGAGGAGAGGAACGCATGAAGATTTTCTTCGAATGAATCATTCCTGCGGCCCCTGACGGGGCCGCGGGGATAAACGATTACGATATAAACATATCTTAATCAAGAAATCATTATATATCAACAGCCTCAATGAGGATGTATGATTCCGAATTGTGGGCCTCCTTCGGAGGAATGTGATGTTGTTCTGCGTACAGGCAGGGACAGAGAGTTGGATGTTATCGAGGGACAGTTTGCCGTCGATCCCGATTACCGCGGAAGAGGGTCCGCGGATTGTGAAAGAGGTACGTTCTGGGTATCGGGCGGGAGCAGACGTTCGGAAAAGGGTGTAACGGTAAGGGTAAGAGTGATCTGATGATCGATGCCGTTATCAATTCGGAACTGCAGAAAAAGATACAGGAAATCCGCTTCATGGATTACAGGCTCGGGGAGTTCATACTCGGCGAGAACGATATGGGGAATCTTCTCTACGGTGCTTTGGCGGACAATGTCTCGTGCAGTCTCGCCGAAGATGAAATCGATGTTCCGTATGATGTCGTAATGAAATTATGCCGCGGTGAGGCCGAACCTCAGAGCGATTCCGAGGTGAGCGCACTGTATCTGATATACGCACGTATCTCCGACGGTCTCGGAAATCTTCCGTGGGACGTCTCGGATGTGCGCCGGATGTGCTCATACATATTGGGAACGGATATCATCATAGTAAGAGAAGGAGAATCCGAACTGATTGATTTCGTGAATACGTCTCCGTACGATTCGCTGGTGACTGCTTCCGTATTTTACAGTGAAATGTCGCAGTACATGAGTATGAGAGAAGCATCGGCACTTCTGCACAGACTGCTGTATGCGACAGGCCTCGGAAACATCGGGATGTGCAAAACCGATGCGGCATTGTTCAAACTTGTTCCGGAGGACAGTACGGTTCAGGAGATTCTGGAACATTTGATATCAGTACTGTATGATGCATATTCCGAGACGGCTGAATACTGTGTCGAAAGGGACATAACAACAGGTTTGGACGGAAATGAGATTTCGTTCGTTAAACATTCGCGTATACGCAGCGGGACATTCACGATACAGGATGCATCTGTGTGGACGGACGGCCTTGAGGATCAGTCGGTAAGAGCGAAACTTACGGATTTGGCGGAGAGAGGAATACTTCACAAGGAAGGTCGTACGAGGGCGGTGAGGTTCAGATACAAAGATCCTTTCGAGAGTTTACGTGATGAGGCAAACGCCGCTGTCAGATCGGAATTTTCCGTAGAGAACGGAAAGTAATATCTTGCCGTAAGTCAAACAGGTATCCATGACAGCGGGCGATGCCGAGTGTACGATTGAACATGCGAAAGATACCGTTAAGAAATTCTGCGAAGAGAGGGATTGGGACATGTTCCACAATCCCAAGGATCTTGCGATAGGCATGGCAACCGAATCGGCGGAGCTCCTGGAGATATTCAGATTCAAAACCGAGGAACAGAGTAAAGCATTGTTTGAGGATGCATCAAGATCCGAAGACATCAGGGACGAATTGGCTGATGTGTTTTACTTTGTTCTCAGATTTGCTCAGATGAATAATATCGATCTCTGCACCGCGTTGAATGAAAAGATTGCAAAAAACAATGCAAAATATCCCGTAGATGTCAGCAGAGGTTCGAATCTCAAGTACGAAGAGATGAAACAAAACTGAAAAAGAATAATCTGTCCCCTCCCAGGGGAGGGGACGTTATGGTTTTACGCTGTTGTGTACCAGGCGTTTATAGTATCTTTGCAGGGACATGCATTGATGAATGTCTCTACCGAGATGTTATAACCGTTGATCTTCGCAGTTTGGACCCAGCTGTCGTAGTTCTTTTCGTTGGTGTCCCAGATGACTTTGTAGTTCGCACCGTTGATGTTCTTAACGATGGTTTCTGCTTTGTCATTGCTGAGATCTGCACAGATTTTTGCGGATTCGTCAACATTCTTCTTAATCCACTCTTCGATATTTTTGAGGACTTCGAGAACCTGTATCATCTGATCCTTGTACTTATCGTAGTTGGCCTGTGTGGTACAGAGAACGCTGTATGATGTTCCGCTGAGTGCGGACGAGTCACCGAATGCGTAGACTTTGTCACCGGCTGTGGATGACATAATGTTTCCGTTCAGTGTCTTGTTTGTTGCGAGTGCATCTACATTCTCGAGGTATGTGATGAGGACACTTGCATCGGATCCCTTGGGGACCTGAATGATGTGTACATCAACATCTGTTTTGAGTGTTGCACCCAATGCACCCTCATCGTATGTGAGGCCGTTGGAGAGGCACCATTTCCTGATGTTGGTGTGGGTTGTCGAACCGTTGATAACTCCGATAGAGAAGATGCCGCCATTTTTTCCTTCTTTATCTTCGGTGATTTTCTTGATCTGTCCCGCTGTTGTTGCGGAGTTGGAGACAACGCCGTCTGCATCTTTCTCGATTGCATCGAGCTTACCTTCCAAGCTCTTGTTTGCAATCCAAATGTGTCCTGCGAGTGAACCGGATGACTGTGTGTACTGTGTAAGTCCGACAATGTCGTTTCCGTATTTTCCGAGTGTGTTGATGAACGGAGCATCTCCTGTTGCTGCCATTGTTGCATCTCCGGCCAATACTGCATTGACCGCGTCCTGTCCGCTTCCCGTAACGACAATCGGTTTGACATTGAAATCAAGGTTGTCAAACCATCCATTCTCAAATCCTACCATGAACGGGTAGTATCCGAGGTTGAGGTATGCGATGGAAATTGTTTCTTTTCCTTTGTCGTTGTTGTTATTGTTGATAACAACAGCTGTGACTCCTCCGATGACGACAATCGCTGCGATGACAATCACCAGAATTTTCTTTGAATCCATTTTCTGTTTCCCTCCTTAAATGTTGTATTCTTTACTGTTTGAGACCAGATTTTCCATGATCTCCTTCTTAAGTGCGATGAATTCCGGGGATGTGAGTTCCCTTTCGGATCCCGGTTCGAGACGCCATTCTTTGACAATCTTTCCGGGTGAGTCCGATAACAGGATAATCCTCGTGGCAACAGTGAGTGCCTCGTCGATGATGTGTGTGACGAACACGACTGTTTTCTTCTCTTCGGACCAAATGTCGACGATATCCTTGTCAAGGATTGAACGTGTGTATTCGTCCAATGCCGAGAACGGTTCGTCCATGAGCATTATGTCCGGATCCATCGCCAATAATCTTGCAATTGCAACCCTCTGACGCATTCCGCCCGAGAGTGTGTTGGGGCGCATGTCTGCATATTCGGCCATACGCACCCTTTTGAGTGCATCCATTGCGATTGCCTCTCTGTCCTTTTCGGGTACATTGAGACATTCGAGTGCCAGCATAACATTTCCTTTGGCACTCATCCACGGGAATAGGCTGTAATCCTGGAAGACGACACCTCTTTTCGGTGAGGGTTTTTCTACCTTTTCACCGTCGCAGTAGCATTCTCCCAATGTAGGAGATTCAAAACCTGCGATGATGTTGAGGGCTGTTGTCTTTCCGCATCCCGACGGACCGATGATGCAGACAAACTCATGATCTTCGATTTTCAGATTGATATTATCAAGTACAATCCTCGCACGACTCATGTTGCGTTTCATGTAGTATGCTTTCGAGACACCTCTGAGTTCTATCATGATATCACACATCCTGGTCCATGCCGAGTTTGTGGCGGACGTACTTTTCGATGTTTACGAAGATTAACTTGTCAATAATCAGGCCGATGACACAGATTACGGCGATACATGCGAACGCTCCGGTGTAATCTATCAGTGCACGGAGTTCGGAAATGGCGAATCCCAATCCGATTCCAGTTCCGATAACCATTTCAGCCGAGATCAATACTCTCCACGCACTTCCCATTCCGAGACGCAGTCCGTTTACGATATCCAATGTTGATGCGGGTATCATAATCTTGAAAATTCTGACTGCAGCGTTTGCGCCCATCATATCCGCCGCTCTCATGTAAACATCGGGAATCTTTCTGATTCCTCCTGCGACGTTTATTGTAATGATAACAAACGAAATCAGGAAGATGATCATAATTGCCGACTCATCACTGATTCCGAATACAAGTAATACAACGGGGAGCCACGCCATACCCGGAATCATCTGAATGATATTCACGGGTGAGATTCCTACGGGATATATTTTCTTGAAGTATCCGAGGAACATACCCAGAGCGATACCGCACAGGGTAGAGAGAAGGAATGCGGTCAGCCATCTTTTCATACTCGCGGCGATGTGCGAGTATATTGTCGTACGGAACATCAGCTTATCTTCGAAGAGGTACTGATACAGTCTCTCGAATGTTTCCAGAGGATACGGGAATTTCAGCAGTCTGTCATACATTTCATTGTAGTACCATGCGAAGCACTGCCAAATGACTACAATAATCATGATTCCGGCGATGAAAATCAGTGTGCCTTTCAGAATGTTGTGTAAAGTCGACGAAGGAAGCTCAATCATGTCGCTGTCGGCGGACTCTCTTCTGCCGAAATATTTTGCAATCCTTCTGTCGTCGCCCGATATCATTTGACCTTGATTTAATTCCTTAATATTTTACATTATTGTCTAATAATTAACAATTGTTATTCCGCAGAACGCCTGACGGATCGCAAACCGGAAATACAGCCAGATCGATCTGATTGCATGAGTGGCGATGCTGAACCGATTCTTCTGTACAATGACGATGCAAAAGGGGTCAAAGTACATACTTCGCTCATAAGGCATATGGGTTCATGCGATAGATTCGATTTCTCAGTCGCGTTCATAACTATGGGGGGTCTGAGCACATTATATCAGGCCTTCAGAGACATTCACGAACGTGGTGTCAAAGGTCGTATTCTCACTACAGATTACTTAGGATTCAACGATCCGAATGCGTTGGATTGGTTGCTAGAACATACAGATCACGAAGTGAGAGTATGTGAAGAGATGTTCCACACCAAGGGATACATGTTCTATGAGAAAGATTCCTTGACTGCGTTCATTGGAAGTTCCAATCTTACTGATAAGGCATTGTGTACGAACTTGGAATGGAATCTTAAGTTATCGTCGGTTGTTGATCCTCTTAGAGAGAGGATTCAATCAGAATTTGAGAGAATGTGGGAGTTATCCGTACCTTTGACGAAGGAATGGATACAGAATTATCGTGTGCATCGTATAATTCCTCCAAAGGAACAGACCGTAGTTCAGTTGAATGCTGCTCCTAGGCCGAATCAGATGCAAATGGAAGCATTGGATTCGTTGCGTAATTTACGTGAAGAAGGGAAACAACGTGCAATTTTGATTTCTGCGACCGGTACAGGTAAGACATATCTTTCCGCGTTTGATGTGAAAGAATTTGCACCGAAACGTTTCTTGTTCTTGGTTCACAATGAAAATATCTTGAAGGATGCGAAAGAAAGCTACTTCAAGGTTTTGGGCGACAAGTATTCTCTTGGTTTCTATACAGGAAACAGGAAGGAAGAGGATTCCGATGGTCTGTTTGCAACGATACAGACTATGAGAAATTACAAAGAAAAATTCTCAAGAGAGCATTTCGATTATATCGTGTGTGACGAAGCACATCACTCCACCGCTTCGATGTACTCTGAAATTATTTCGTATTTCAGACCACGTTTCATGTTGGGAATGACTGCAACACCTGAAAGGACAGATGATGCAGACGTTTTCAAGATGTTTGATTATAATGTCGCATATGAAATTCGCCTTAACAAGGCATTAGAGATGGGAATTCTCTGTCCGTTCCATTACTACGGAGTATCAGAGATATCTGTTGATGGAAAGTTAATTGATGACAATTCCACTTTCAATGCGCTTACCTGTAAAGAACGCATTAAGAATATCATTGAGAAAGCTGAGTATTACAGGCCGTACGGAGACAGAGCCAGAGGATTGATTTTCTGCAGTACAATAGAGGAATGTGAAGCACTTTCGAAGATGATGAATGAGTACGGATACAGGACTGTCGCGTTAAGTGCGAAAGATTCAATCGAAGACAGAAAGAAAGCAATGCAATGCCTTCAATCAGATGATGACAATTCCCTGGATTACATCTTCACACGTGACGTCTTCAACGAAGGTGTCGATATTCCTTTGGTGAATCAGATTCTGATGCTACGTCCGACACAGTCTGCAATAATCTTCATACAACAGCTTGGGCGTGGATTGCGTAGGACAAAAGATCCTGATAAATCATTGATTGTTTTGGATTTCATAGGAAATTATGAGAACAATTTCATGATTCCGACAGCCCTTTCAGGAGATAGATCCTGCGATAAGGATAATCTGCGCAGATTCATGATGAGTAGATTCCTTCCCGGTTGTTCTACTGTCGGTTTTGAGCGTATTGTTGAAGACAGGATTTTATCTAACATAGATCGCAGCAAGCTTTCTACGTTGAAGATGCTGAAGAATGAGTATCTTTTGATGAAATCGAGGCTTGGACGCCCTCCTTCATTGTGTGATCTTCTCCACGGAGGATCATTGGATCCTACTGTGTTAGTTAGTAAAATGGATAATCTCAACGCTTTTAGAATGAAGGCTAAAGAAGAACATCTCTTAATGTCTGATGCACAGGACGATGCTTTGACATTCATATCGAGTTTTGTGAATGGGAAGCGCATCCAAGAGCTGAAAGTACTTCGTTCTATGGTTGATTCGTCTGAGGTAACAATCGATTCTATCGACGATCCCGACACAGATTCTTTGATGTCGGCAATCAATGTATTGGACGGTAAATATCATACCAATAGTACAATGAGCCAGCATCCTTCGTGGGCTCTCATTGTGAAGGATGGAAACGTCATTCGCAGAAGCAAGATTCTCGATAGTATGTTGTCTGTTCCGGAGATGAAGGGACTGATAGTAGACGCAATAGATTGTGGTGAAGAAATAGCATCATCACGTTATGCAGAAAAGGACGATCTCGGGTTTACACTGTATCAGAAATATTCACGTAAGGATGTCTGCAGGATTTTGAATTGGGATAAGGATTGCAGTTCCACCATGTATGGGTATATGTTGAGAGATAACACTTGCCCAATATTCGTCACATATCACAAAGGTGATGATATTAGTTCGACTACAAAATATGTCGAAGGATTCGAAAATCGCGATGTGTTTGATTGGATGTCTAAATCTGGTCGCGATATGACAAGTGCAGATGTAAGGGAAATCTTAGCATCATCGTCGAATGGATTGATAATTCCTGTATTCATTAAGAAAAGTGACAGTGAAGGGATTGATTTCTACTATATGGGGCAGGCAAAACCAATTGTTGAACGTTGTGAAGAGACAACGTTAGATGGAAAAACAGTTGTTGGAATACCTTTGAAATTGAGAAAATCAGTTCCTGAAGAGTTGTACGGTTACTTGTTATCAAGTGACGGTTCTAGTTGATTTTTCGTCAATTATCATTATAATCCCGATTTCGTATGTGTAAATTATGTTGAACGTCGGGATTAAGGGAACCAAGACGGAAAAAGTTGTGAAAGAGAACACTGCCGAAGCAGTCGGAAGCGGAACGCTTCCCGTTTATGCGACGCCTGCGATGATTGCGTTGATTGAAGCTACGGCAAGTCAGAGTGTTGCACCTTTCCTCGAAGAGGGAAAGAGCACAGTCGGAACGCATCTCGACATAGCACACTCCGCCCCGTCTCCGATCGGCATCGAGGTTACCTGCGAGACCGAGTTGATTGAGATTGACAGAAGAAGATTGGTTTTTTCTGTTATTGTTAAAGATTCCGCTGGAGAAATCGGTTCCGGAAAGCATGAGAGATTCATCGTCGATAATGAGAAGTTCCTGTCGAAGGCTGAATCAAGGCTCTGATTGCGATATGCAGACGTAGGGATGCAATTGAGAAGTCTTTGAATGTGAGGCACTGATTTTCGCTTGAAAGGAAAATCGATTTTGAATGTTAATCAATTATAATCGATTCTAATCGATTAGCATTCCAATCGCAATCGATTAAGGCATCAATTACCGTCGTTTTCTAGCTCATTAACAACCCAACGACCTTTAGATCCGCCTATTCTGGAGATTTTTCCTTCATTTTTCATTTTGGTGATTTCTCTTGAAATTGTACTCTTAGAAACACCCAAAAAATCAGCTATTGTATCTATGCCGATTTTTTCATTCTGAATCATCAATTGGATTATCCTCGGTTCCATTTCATCGGAACCTTTCAACCCCATTCTGAATACGACGCAAGTCGGATTGTATTCTTCGATTATTTCGGGAAGCGGGAGCCCCATCATTCTGCATGTGCGGAATATGCTCCGTATTCCGTCGCCTGAACGTTTCGCAAAACCCACAAGAGTAAACATTTTCATCAGTACAGGGTTGCGTGGATTGCTGAATCCGCCTTCGATGGACTTCTCAGGAGAAATACATAAGTTACCAGAATTACGAACGGTCAGGCTGTCTTTTTCAGATATGACGACAATGTTTCCTCCTCTGAAATAATCAGCATGCACTAAGCTGTTGAGGATCATTTCTCTCTGTGCTTTAATCACATCATTATTAAGTGTAAACGGGCGATCATCGGAATCTATTATTCTGCGGGACACGTCTATGAAGAAGTCGAAGATGTTTCCGGACCAAAGGCCAGTATCCGAATTCAATCTATCAGTCCATTCATCTTTACATTCATATCTTCTGTAATCTAGGTGATAGTTAGGAATAATGTGCGTTATTTCGTAGCTGTTACCGAACATTAACAGTCCCGCGACTGTCAATCTGAATTCTCCGTTTTCGATTTCTGCGGCTCCGAGGAATTTGAGTAATTCTTCATCCGATTCATTAAGCCACGGGTGATTGGGTGTATTGGAGCGGAAGAGATCTCTGTATTTGTTTAGTGTATCGATGTTTATGTTCTGCATTCCGCTTTTTTCCACAATCAACTGATCGGTTGAAGTGTTGGCAGTATCTCTCTGCAATCTGATTGTTTCCGGCGTAGTGCACTTCATAGTCATATTCTCCACGACAATACACATTCAACTGAATATTAAAATTTAATTTGAGATTTAAAATATTAAAATGAAATTTAAACGAATTTGAAAATTATGTTTAAATGAGATTTAAAATGAAAGTGGAGATGTTTTTGATTCACTTAAGGAGTATGTGAGGTCAATCAATTATGGCTGAAATTTTGTCGACAATATCTCTTTCACCGGGATAATTAATGTAGGACTTGCGAACATAGATTCAACAAGGTGTCAATGGACATGAAGTTGGAAGATTTGAGTGAATATCAGTTGGAAAAGTTGAAAATGAAAATTTATGCTTTGAATAAAGCGTTCCAACCGATAGAGGACATGGATGAGGATAATCTCCTCCGTTTTTTCGCAGTTTTCTATCACGATGACCTCTGTAAATTCTCATGCAGATATGCAATGGAGCATCAGAGAGAATTCAGTATGAAAGCATACTATGAATCCTTCAGTGAATACTGTGACGGGCTGATTAGAGAAGATCTCGGTAATGCTGGTCCAACACTTGCTTGCGAATACACAATGGATTGGATGGAGAAGGAAGAGACTGAGGAAAACTTCAACCTCCTCGGTGAAGTCATACTCAAACGCATGATCGGCGTAGATATCGTGTCTCTCAAAAGTTTAAGGGCGTGAATGCGGAAACTGACAGGCTCCTAATGGAATCCATAGGGGTGTGTTACGTATCAATTTTAATCTCTGTTGCACGCAAAGTCAAATTTCATCTTCATTGTATGCGCTGAGATCGTAGTCTCCGAGAACATCTTCGGGCCTACTGGCATAGTATGGGCCATCTAATGGACAATGTGCACAGCCTTCGTCAAACGGACAATCACATGCACGTGGGAACGGACATCTAGACATAATTGAAGACCACGTTGCGCCGTATAAATAAATTCAGGATTTTGTAGCATTTATCGACAAAGCTCACGCTCATCCGAAACAGTGATAATAATTGGTCCCCACTCCCTGATTTGAACAGGGGATCTGCTGATTTCAGCGGCTGTACCGGCATTGCCGGGAACTCTCTACAGTCAGCCGCTCTAGCCAGGCTAAGCTAAGTGAGGACAATCCGACAATAAGGATAGATTATTTAAACTTGCTGTTAAGCCGGAATTACGGAAAACCGCAATCTGGCTCATCCGATGTAGCCCAGGTCTGCGTGTTTCTGCTGGCCTGCTTCCATCTCTTTGACTTTTGCAGTAAGCTCGTCGATCTGCTGACATTTGTCGTTCAGTTCGGATTTGTCCAACTCGATACCGAGTATCGATTCAAGGACATTCAGCAATGCAATTCCGCTCTTGTAATCGACGAAATATCCCGATGTTTCGCCCATAAGACACTGTGAAGGAATACCGTAAATCTTACCGAAACCCACAAGAAGTGCGGATGCACCCACAATTCCTCCCGCGGGTTCTCCCGGAGAGAATACAACGCCGTGTTTCTCCAGATCTTCTTTTAATTCGGCATCTGACACTGCGCCCAAAACTCTCGGCGAGTCGGCCATTTTACCTGTACCGTATCCCCCGAGTGTGATAATCCTCGAAACATCGAATCTTATGAAGACTTCTTTCATTAAATCCTCACAGATCAGATACTGTCCTTCGGGAGTCGTTCCCTGATATTCTCCCAGAAGAAGAATGATGTCCTTATCTCCCGCTTTCGCATAGTAGAGTTCGTTGCATGCCATGTCGATAACGCACTCGTTATCCAACGTGACCTGCGGAGGGAAACTGTCTGAGTATACGGTAGCGAATCTCACTGCATTCAGTTTTTCCGCGATGAAATCCGCAGCAATCT
Source organism: uncultured Methanomassiliicoccales archaeon (assembly GCA_964504055.1). Classification (GTDB taxonomy): domain Archaea; phylum Thermoplasmatota; class Thermoplasmata; order Methanomassiliicoccales; family Methanomethylophilaceae; genus Methanarcanum. The sequence goes on along the minus strand of CAZDCU010000005.1, from coordinate 16,478 downwards.
TACCTACGTTACCGACACCCGGTAAACCTTCGATAAGAATCGGTTTCTTAAACTCGGGAATTTCATCATAAATTATTGTCGTGCAGTTTCCCATTTTCCCCATACTCCTGAATAATCGATTCTCTCCTGTATCTGCCGTAACGGTCGTCGGGAGAGTATCTCGGCGGATGTGCGTTCACTGTTTCGCAGGAACACACAGGACACAATCCCTTTAACGAATAGCGTCCGCATTTCGGACACCTTCTCAGGGATGATTTCACGGCCGTCACCTGCTCTCACGTTTAAGTGTCGCTTCTCCGCCTGCTTTGGTGAGTGACTTAATCGCAGCGTTGGAGATTCTCTTGAGAACATCCTCTGCCGTTTTGTACTCATCGGCGGTGATAACCACTCTGTATTTCGGAGAACCGACGGATGTAATCGAAACTTCCGCATCGTCTCCCGCTTCGTCGAGTCCCGCTTTGAGAGCGGCTTTGATGTCTTCGACTCCTTCGGGTGCGAGTGTTTTCATCTCAAGAATCGCATCGATCTCCACATACGGGAGTGTGACGTTTTCTTTGGCGACTTCGATGAACGTTTCCACCCAATCTCCGGTATACTCCTCGCGGAGTTCGTCGGGGTTGGCGGCTACGGCTTCGAATGCACCGTATAATGTATCATAAGCCTCGGTGAGTTCGTTTCCGAACTCATCGAAGGCATCGTCAACTGAAATTGAAAGTCTCTCGGCGATGATTTCGACAAGCTTTTCGGCTTTCTTCTCATTCTTCCACTGCTGGACTTTCTCTCTCTTCTGATGGTCGTTGACGGATTTTAAAGAAAGGTCGATGTGACCTTTTTGTGAATCTACGCCCAGAACCTTGCAGACAACTTTCTGTCCTTCTCTGATGAAGTCTCTGATGTACTTCACCCAACCAGAGGCAATATCCCTGACGTGAATGAATCCTTCTTTTCCTTCGTATTCATCCAATGTGACGAAGGCACCGAAGTTCTTCACGTTGACGACGGAGCAGACTACGAGCTCTCCGTTCTCGGGAAATTCTCTGGAGCGGGACATCAGTTGTATACCTCGACCACTTCGCCTTTGAGGTCGGCTTTTCCGCCCTTGGGTTTGACGAGGGTGGCACCGCAGACGTTGCATGTGACTGTGGTCGCTGCTTTGCTGAATGTAACCTGTTCGTTGCCGCAGTCGGCACATTTGATTTTGACGAATTCGTTAACCATGGGGATCACTCCGTAAGCTCGAACTTCTTTGCTCTTATGCAGGCTGTGAGGTGTGCTTTCTTGCACTGGGTGCATCTGTATCTGATGTTGACCCTCTTGGTCGGCTTTTCCCTTCCTTCGGGCTTAGGCCTCGGGAAACCTCCGTAACCGGCGGTGACCTTTCTGAATCTCCTCTGACCCCATTTGAGTTCGCTTGCTTTCTTCTTTTTGACCCTTTCTACATCGTGGACGGTGTGCGTCTCACAGAAGGGGCAGTATGTTTTGATCGTTCTGGGCATTTTCATGTGATTCACCCTTGATTATGCGTGGAAGGTTGCTAATATCGAGGTTATATAAAAATAGATTGGGTGGTGCACAATCTCTTTCTATATTATTTATAGAGAAAGAACGGCGTTCATTCGCCCATCTTCTCTATGCTTCCGTCTCCCGATGCGATTAACACGGTTGTGGCTGTGTTCAGGAATAAACCGTTCTCGACGACTCCGGGGATTACGTCGATCCTCGATTCGAGGAAGAAGGGATTTGCGATTGCGTCGAATTTGCAGTCGTAGATGTAGTTTCCTCCGTCGGTGACGAAAGGTTCGTTGTCTTTCATCCTGAGAGTTGCTTTGCATCCCTGTCTCTCGAGCATGATTTTCGTTTTCTCATGACCGAATTTCAGTACTTCGACGGGAAGATGTGTCTTCACACCGAGGACTTCGACTCTCTTGGAAGAGTCGACGATGATTACTTCCCTGACTGACGATGAAGCAACTATTTTTTCTCTGAGAAGAGCTCCGCCCAATCCCTTGATGAGCTGCATGTCGTTATCGACTTCGTCGGCACCGTCGATTGTGACATCGAGATGATCCACTTCGCTCAGGGGAACGACTTTTACGCCGTTTTCTTTGGCGAGGTTCTCACTCTGTACGGATGTTGCGACGCATGTGAGACTGTATCCTTCCTTCACTTTCTCCGCGACCCTCAGTATTGCATAGTAAGCGGTGGAGCCGGTTCCGAGACCGACGTACATTCCGTCTTTGACATAATCGTCCACTGCCTTCTCCGCAACTATCTTCTTGAGGTTCGCTTCAGCCATGTTGTCGCCTTACGGCGCTCTATGTCCTCCGTCTATTTATTGCTGATGAGCGTTATCCGTTCTCAATGAAGTTGGCTGCATTGTATTCCGGCGGGAAGGATTCTTCGTTCGCTGCATATCTGGTACATCAGATGGGTCATGAGGTAAGGTTTCTTGTGAACATCGTTCCCTCGGACAGTGCGTCATGGATTTTCCATACGCCTAATTTGGGTATCGTTCCGAAAATGGCGGAGGCTATGGATATTCCTCTGATTACCGCAGTATCCGACGGTACGGAAGAGGGAGATTTGGATGCTCTGAGAGATGTTCTTTCGGGATTGGACATCGACGGTGTTGTTGTCGGTGCGTTATGGTCGGATTATCAGTGGGACCGTATGAACAGGGTTCTCGGAGAGTTGGATTTAATTATGCTGGCACCTCTGTGGAGAAAGGATCAGTCGATGGTCTATGACGAAATGGTTTCCGCAGGTATCGATGCAGTGATTGTGGGTGTTTTCGCCGAAGGCTTGGATGAAAAATGGCTGGGAAGACATCTTGATAACGAGGCGAAAAAAGATCTTCTGAAACTCAGGGATAAGCACGGTGTGAGTATCATGGGCGAAGGCGGAGAGTACGAGTCGATGACTTTGGATTCTCCTCTGTTTAAGAAGAAGCTTGTGATTGAAAAATCGGAGAAAAAAATGAAGAAAGACTCCGGCACTTTGGAAGTGACGGAAGTCATTCTTCAGGATAAGTAATCAAAGCGATGCTTTGATTCCGTCGACTATCACATCGACTGTCGGCAGTACTTTGGGTTCCGGCGATCTCCAGATGAATTTAATCGTACCGTCTCTGTCGATGAGATAGAATTCTCTGTTTGTGAATCCCGTTACGAGGTGTCCCGGGCCGACAATTGCGCCGTATTTCTTTGCCGTTTCTTTGTCTTTGTCGAAAAGAAATTCGTACGGTGCTCCGAGACGGTCTTTGAACATCTTATGACTGTCCATGCTGTCGTTGTTTATTGCGACGAATCTTACTCCTGTCTCTTTAATGCGGTCGAACTGCTCGATGAATTTTGACATATAGTTGGTGCAGTTGATTCCGAAGTCTCCGACGTAGAAGTTCAGAAGAACAGGTCCGTTTTTGAGTTCTTCGTAAAGACTGAAGGTTTTTCCTTCGGTGTTTTCCGCCGTGAAGTCGGGTGCTTTATCCCCGATGCTGAGTGTCATAATTTCCGTAATTACGCAATGACGGTTATATTGTTCGCATTGTCCGAGGATTGCAGCCTTCCGATTTTAAGAGAGAAACGATTGCATCGGTTTCTTTTTCGGGATTGTTCCACCACTTGTTACTCCAAACCCTGCGGATTTTCCATCCTCTCGATTCGAGATATTTCTGTCTGTGGTAGTCTCTTTCTCTTGTGGATGCCGCTCCGGCGTAGAGGGAATTGTCGCATTCTATTCCCAAAACGTATCTGTTTCCGTCTTTTACGACTACGTCGATACTGTAACCGCCGATACCGAAGTCGGTTTCCGCGTCGTATCCTCTTGCTTTGAGGGATTTACAGATCTGATCGCTGAAGACGGATGAGGAATCGTATGCTACTTCTTCCTTAACGGAAAGAGAACTGAGGATTTTTTCTTCTCCGTCTCTGTTACGGGAACTGACCGCGAATGCGTATTCGAGGTATTTTTTCAGTAATCTCGGACCTTCGTTCCTGCTGTCCGATACGTCTAATTCTTCGGGGAGGAATGATGTCACAATGTGAATTTTTCTCTTTGCGCGGCTTATCGCTACGTTGAGACGGTTTTCTCCTCCGAGGTTATTGAGCCAGCCGAAGGTTCTTACTATCTTTCCCGATCTGTTTTTGGCGTAACCGACTGAGAAGATTATGATGTCTCTTTCGTCTCCCTGAACGGATTCGATGTTTTTCAGGAACAATCCCGTGTCTTCTCCGTTTTCCCTGCGTTCGGATTCTTTTTTGATTATATCGCAGAATTCTCTGTCTTTATGACATCTTTCTTCGATTATGTCGTAGATCAAATCCCTCTGGGACGTGTTGAAAGTGATTATTCCGATGCTTTCGTTGTTTTCACGGTTTGTAAGAATATTCTGAAGAAGAGATACGGTTTCTTCCGCTTCCTTACGGTTGCATCTGTCCTCCCATAACGCATTTTTCACGAGATGTGTTTCAATCGGAGGTACCGAAGGAATGTCTACATTCGGGGATACGTGCAGTCTTCCGTTGTAGAAAGCGTAATTTGAGAATGCTATCAGTTCTTCGTACTTTGACCTGTAATGGAAATCGAGCATTACGGAGTCGTATCTCTTTCTTGCGAGGTCCAATAAGCTGTCTTCGTCGGTGCCTTCGTCGGAATCGGAAGTCCATCTTCCGCTTCCGAGACTTGAAGGACGTAACTGCTTGTGATCTCCCGCGACGGCGACTTTCTTCGCACGGTAGATCGAAGGAATTCCTTTCTCTACGTACATTTGGGAAGCTTCGTCAAACACAAGTAAATCGAATAATCCCATCTCCAACGGAAGTAATTCCGAGACTGCTTCGGGAGTCATGAGCCAGACTCTGATCCCTCTGAACAAATCCGAACCGAATCTCGAGATGAATCTGTTTACCGACCATCTGCGTTTACTCTCGGCGATTCTGCGCATTTCCGAAATCATTTTCGATTCCGTTACCGCTTTTAATGAATCCCTGAGAATGAATCCGACTCTGTCTTCGGTTGCTTTTCTTTTGTCGGAGATATCTGCGTCTACTTCATTCCTTATAGTTTCGAAAGAATCGATATCGGAAAGAAGATCTGCGTTTTCCTCTTCGAATCTTCTGAGATGATCCATCAGAATGAATGCGAAGAGTTCGTCGTTGCTCATTTCGTAACTTGAAGGAATCTTCGTGTTTACGGAGATGATATTTTCTCCGTACATTCTTTGGATTCTGGGGAGTTTTTCGTATGAAGACAGTTTTTCTGCATATTCCGGATACATATCCAGGGATTCCAACGTGTTTTCGGCATCGTTCAGTAACTGGTCGATATGTTTTGCGTTGTAGTTGGTGAAGTATCTGTTGAGGACGGCTGTCGCCGTCCTCATCATCTGTCCTTTTCCGAAGAGTCTGTCGGAGAAGTCCATGGAGTTGTAACTGCGTGAAGTCTTGGATAAACCCCGTAAATCCGATTTTAAACTCCTTAACTCAAAATCGGTGAGATTTCTTCTGATGTATGCCATCCACGGGTTTGCGTCGAGGCATTGGTAGTATGTTCTGAGATCGTCTACAGCTTTCTTCTCGGTGAAATGCGTGTAAGATTCATTTAACTGAGAAAAATCGATGTTCAGTAAAGTGGAAGAGATGTTGTCTTTGAGAAGAATATACCTTTCATATTCTTTCGGATCGTTAAGATCCACTTTCTTTACGAGAGAATACAGTCTGTACGGTTCTATTCCGAATGCATCGGGCCTGTACATTCCGTCGGCGATACGGGTGAGTTCGGAGATGTGATTTTCGATTTTATCCGAAATAGGATCGATTTCGGCGGGAGATGTTCTCATATCGGGAGGGAGATCGAGCATTATCTTCAGCTGACTGTAGAAAAGATCCTTGTCGGAGACATCATCAATCATCATTGTGTATTTTGAAAGATTTCCGAGACGGGAATGGACTACATCCAATGCCGTTTTCTTCTCCGAGACCATTAAAACGGTTTTTCCTTCGTTAATCGCAGTTGTGATTATTCCCGTGATTACCTGAGATTTACCTGTTCCCGGAGGTCCCTGAACGACGATTCCGTCTTCGGAAACAAGTGCTTCGATTACCTTCTCCTGAGCGCTGTTCAGGTGATTGATGTAAGTGATATCTCTCTCCTTTACATCGGGACCTGACACAGTGAGATCTTCGGGTTCGTTTTCGGGATTTGATATCAAATCGTTAAGAATTCTGTTGATGTTTTCCTTTGTTGCCAATGAGTCAAAATCTCTCTGAATCGAATTGGAATGAAGGGGGAATCTTCCGAGGACGAGGTTGTGTCTTACTGTGAGTTTATCTTTACTTTCGGGTCCTGTGAATTTAATGACTTTATGTTCTGTGTCTTTGAGAACTATGCCGTTTTCACGGTAGAAAGACATCATTTTTTCAGAGATATTTTCAATATCGTCAATCACACAGTCAGGCAATGCTCCTTCTTTCCTGTTTGTTCTCATCGCTGCGAGTACGAGAGTGTTGTTGAAGACAGGGTCTCTCGAATCGTCGTATGAAAGACTGAAAGCGTGATTGTTTCTTTTCAGTTTTACGGGAAACAGCATCAACGGAGCCATTATGCGGAAATCTTCGGAAAGATATCCGTCGGCGAAGGGATATGCCGTAAAGAGGTCTGTAATTCCCTTTTCTCTCAGATCGCGGAGTGCTTCCCTGTAAATCAGGTTCAGTCCTTCGTATTTTTCTTTATCGGTGATGTCGCAGAGGAATTTCTCTTCCCCGCCGATTGCATCGGCGGGATTGTAAATACCGAAAGAAGTCAGGTCGCACATTCTGCTCTTTGACATTCTGGGACAGTACAGCAGGGGATTTCCTCTGCTTATATCGGTTAACTTCTTCTGAAGATCCTTCAGAGCATTTTCGGATGCACCTGTAAGCGGTACAGATCTCGCCGCAGTTCTGATATATTTACGGGTAATGAGAAGGAAACTCTCCCCGTATTTTTCCGCAAAGGTATCTCCTATACCTTTGATCATCAGAAGATCTTCTTTCTTCGCGGGAAGCCTTTCCGCCATATCATACAATGATTCATCTGAACAGATTCTCGGTTCCCTTCCGCCGACGGTATGTTCCCTGCGGAGTGCGTCCCTGAGTGTCCTGAGTTCGTCGTATACGGCGCTGCAGTCTTCCATGTGTATCGGAGGGTATGTGGGGAAGGTAGATAAGCAATGTCAGTCATCTTCGGAAATATGGAATTCAAATGTCCCGGAGGAGGTAACTTCGGCACCCCGTCGCTGAAGATAAAGAAGTGTCCCGAATGCGGCGCAGACATTGAGTTATTTTCAACGGATGTGAAAGCTACGTGTTACAACTGCGGATTCGTTGCGTACAATGATTTGAATTCATGCATATTCTACTGCGAACACGCAAGAGAATGCATCGGATCCGATGCATACGACAGAATAATGGCGCAGGTTGAGAAGGAAAAGAAGTGAATATGCAGACCTTCGGCTGCACATTTATCCCGTTTATGTTATATCCATCCTGCAGATATTTCATCCAAGAGTGAGTCCGGTTATGGGTTCGAGGAATAAAGGCGTAGATTATCCGAAACACACGTTATGGTATCGTTTCTGCCTGTGGGTACCGGGACACGGTTTGGTACTGCCGATAGTGAAGAGGCATTACAACATACGTACCGAAAGATACGCCGGAAAAGTGGAACGTCCGTGTGTTCTTACGTATAATCACGTCTGCGACTACGATTTCCTGGGAGTGCTGACATCTTTCAGGCACTACGGAAGATTCATCATAAGCGATGCACTCTTAAGAAAACCTTCTCTGAGAAGATTGTTACATTTTGCGACAAACGGAATCTACCGCCGTAAGGGAGAGAAAGCCGACGATGCAGTCAAAGCAGCAAAAGCAACCATAGAGAAAGGAATCAGCGTTTTCATGGCGGCCGAAGGCGAAGAATCTCCCAACGGCGTTACCGCCGAAATCCGCGGACGTACAGGCGAGATGATCAAGTATCTCGATGCAGACTTAATCACATTCAGAGTTGACGGCGGATATTTCCTGAAACCGAAGTGGGCCGACAGCCGTTCGAAAGGTCCGCTGCTGGGTCATGTGGTAAACGTTTACAGAAAGGAAGATCTCGAGAAGATGTCTTCCGAAGAAATCAATGCAATCATTTACAAAGATCTCTACGTAAACCATTACGATTGGAACCGTGAACACAGAGTGGTTTACGACCGTGAAAACCGTGCGGAGCATATGGAAAGATTGGTTTTCAGGTGCCCCCAGTGTAAGAAAGACGGACATCTTCACAGTCACGGCGATGTATTATCATGCGATGCGTGCGGATATTCCGTAACGGTAGACGAATACGGATTCTTCAATGAAGGTGCAGTATTCGACAATCTCTACGACTGGGATATGTGGCAGAGGTCTGAGTTGGTCAAAGAATCGGAATCGTGGAACGATGATGTGATAGCATCCGACGGGCACTGTGTTCTCAAAATCATGTCTGGAGATAACGCAGTCACCGCCGATGATGATGTTACAATATCAATCACCCGTAAGGAAGTCATTCTGAAAGGAAATTCCGCGGATATTCACATTCCGTTGGAAGCCAAGATGAATATCGTCGCCGTCAGAGGCGGATGCGGAATAACATACGACGGGAAATACTACCG
>CAZDCU010000005.1:0-7701 GCA_964504055.1 uncultured Methanomassiliicoccales archaeon | reverse complement strand
GTTTCAGGAAACGACGTAAAAGACAAGTTCGCGAAAGCGGGATTCACCGCAGTAAAGAGCGAATTCGTAGACGCTCCGATTATTCAGGAACTGAAGATGTCCGTCGAATGTACCGTCAAAAGCTACGAAAACGAAGAGCTTATCGGAAAGATTGTCAACGTATCCGTCGACGAATCGATTCTGACCGACGGGAAGGTGGATGTGTCCAAACTCAGACCCATCGTGTACGACGGCTTAAACCACGACTACCTTGAGATAAAAGGCAAAGTGGGCAGGGCATTCTCGGACGGTAAAAAACTTATCCGCGAGTGATTAAACTCTACGATTCGTATGTCTGAAGACGGCATACGGATGTCGGGTTTCAGACGCCCTGTTGTTTTCATTACGGGGCGGTCTGACAACCCTTATACGTATTATTTTCCAATATGGGCCAATTCCATTTCGGAGGAAATGACAATGGAGAAGAAACAGATCATCGCAATTGCAGCGGTTGTTGTAGTAATCGTTGCTGCGGTCGGTATTGCACTCGCAATGAACAACGGAGGCAGTTCAAAGAAGATTGAGAATTTCGAAGATCTCAACGGAGCCACTGTCGGTGTTGTGAAAGGATACACTGGAGAGACATTCGCCCGCCAGTATATAGAAGACGGTAAGCTGAGTAGTAACACTGATGTCAAGGCTTACACTTCTGGAGCATTCGCAATAGATGCACTGAATCAGGGACATGTCGATTGTGTTATCATTGACGACCAGCCTGCAAAGACATTTGTTGCGAAGAACAGCGGACTGAAGATTCTTGACACAAATTTCGCTGTAGAGGATTATGCAATTGCGGTTAAGAAAGATAATAAGACCCTTCTCGACAAAGTAAATGGTGCATTGGCAGAGATTAAGGGTGACGGTACACTTGAAAAAATTATAAAGTACTACGAAGACGGAGTCGGAGAGAAGTACGTTAGGGAGGACACGGATTACACCGGCGGAAAACTCAATATGATTACAGAAGCATATTTCCCGCCCTATGAATACTTCAATGACAACGGAGACGGAACAATTGTCGGAATGGATGTTGACATTATGCAGGCAATTGCTTCAAAGCTCAAGATGGAGCTTGTAGTCAAGAGTATGGATTTCAATGCACTCATCGGTCAGATTCAGGTCAGCGATGAATCAGAAAACTATGTCATTGCGGCAGGTATGACAGTTACCGATGAAAGGAAAGCGAATGTAGATTTCACCGACCCCTATAAGACATCGGTGCAGGTCATCATCACAAAAGCCTGAATAAAACAATGAGGAGAGGCAGATTCGATGTCTTTGTGGGACGATATCTACAATGCATTCATCTACAACGACCGTTGGGAGTACGTATTGCAGGGTCTTGAAAACACCATTATCCTCACGGTGATGGCGCTGATTCTTGGATTGATTTTGGGTGTACTGATTGCAACCGTAAGAACAATCCACGATAAAAACGGAAAACTGCCGATCCTCAACATCATCTGCAAGGCGTACATTACGGTAATACGCGGTACCCCTGTGATGGTTCAACTTCTTATCATCTACCTCGTCGTGCTTACGCCGAACGTAATCGGATTCAGAGTGAACCCGCTGATAACAGGTTCACTTGCATTCGGTTTAAACTCCGCAGCCTACGTTGCGGAGATTGTACGTTCCGGTATCAACGCAGTACCTACAGGTCAGTTCGAGGCTGCGAGAAGTTTGGGACTGTCCTTCGGTGCGATGATGACAACGGTCATCTTACCGCAGGCGGTGAAGAATATTCTTCCCGCATTGTGTAACGAAGGAATCAGTCTTCTGAAGGAGACGTCTATCTGCGGCGTAATCGGTGTTGTCGAATTAACGAAATCGTACGAAATTATCATGTCGTTCACATATCAGGCAATGGTTCCGTTGCTCGGAATTGCATTGATTTATCTGATTATGGTGATGGCACTCACCGCATTGGTGCACAGACTTGAAAGGAGGCTGAACGCAAATGCAATCTGATTCGGATGTACTGATTGAAGTAAGAAATCTCCGCAAATCTTTCGGCGAACATGAAGTTCTGAAAGGAATCGATGCGCAGATAAGGAAAGGGGAGGTAATTTCCATTATCGGTCCTTCCGGATGCGGTAAATCCACGTTCCTGCGTTCTCTGAATCTTCTCGAAGAGCCTACGGGCGGTTCTGTTTTCTTTGAAGGTACCGAGATTACTGCCAAAGGCGTGGATGTGAATAAAATCCGTCAGAAGATCGGAATGGTGTTCCAGCAGTTCAATCTCTTCCCGAACATGACGGTGAAGAAGAACATCATGTTAGCACCGACTCAGTTAAAACTTATGACGGAAGAGGAAGCATCGGATAAAGCGGAAGCACTGCTTGCAAGAATCGGTTTATCGGATAAAGCGGACCAGCGTCCGCAGAGACTGTCCGGAGGACAGCAGCAGCGTATCGCAATTATCCGTGCGCTGGCTATGAATCCGGATGTGATGTTATTCGACGAGCCTACGTCCGCATTGGACCCGGAAATGGTCGGTGAGGTACTTTCTTTAATCAAGGATTTGGCCAAAGAAGGTATGACGATGCTTATCGTTACACATGAGATGGGATTCGCAAGAGAGATTTCCGATCGTGTGTTCTTCATCAACGACGGTGTGATTGCGGAAGAGAACACTCCTTCGGAGTTATTCGGCAACCCGCAGAACGCACGCCTGAAAGAATTCCTTTCCAAAGTTCTGTGATATTCGGAGCGGGCTCCGCCCGCTCCGATATGCGGATATAATCAGTTATCAATGACACATTATGGCAGTATCCGCGGTTCTTTACACTTCAAACACGGGATTCACGAAAGAGTATGCGGAAATACTCGGTGAGAAGATTTCTCTTCCTGTGTACCCTCTCGGAAAAGAGAAGATTTCCAAAAAGAGTGAAATTATCTATCTCGGATGGGTCGCAGCGGGTTCCGTGAAAGGATATGACAAAGCTTATTCCAAGTACACAGTGAAAGCGGTCTGCGGTGTGTGCATGGGATTTACGGGTTCTCAGACTGAAGATATCAGAAGGAAAGATAAGATTCCCGAAGATATTCCCGTATTCACCGTACAGGGCGGATTCGATCCTTCGAAACTTCACGGTTACTACAAATTTGTCATGAAACCCGTTCTGAAGAAGATGGTTCTGCAGTTGGAATCCATTGAGAATAAAACACCGGAAGAAGAACTGGCACTTGAGATGGTTACCGTCGGGAAGAATCTTGTTGACGAAAAGAATCTGAAACAGTTGATTGAATGGTATTCGGGACAGTGATGTCCTGCGGACATCACCGCCCCCGTTAACCTATAATAACGCAACGCCCTTAGCACCGTTTATGGGAGACTGCGGTAAGAAGGCAATCATCATCGTGGACATGCTGAACGATTTCGTCACCGGTTCGCTGAAATGCGACCGTGCACAGAGGATTATTCCTCCGCTGATGAAATTAATCAAAGAAGCAAGGAAGAACAACGTTCCCGTGATTTACTCCAACGATGCCCACATTAAGGGAATAGACCACGAGCTGAAGCTCTGGGGAGATCACGCGATTGCAGGCACCGAAGGCGCAAAAGTCATTCCCGAATTGGAACCCGAAGAAGGAGATTATATCGTACCGAAGAGGAGATACAGCGGATTCTACGGTACGGATTTGGAAATGCTTCTCAGAGAATTGAATGTGGATACTGTAATTCTTACGGGAATGCACGCACACATGTGCGTACGCCACACTGCGGCTGACGCTTACTACAGAGGATACAATATCATAGTTCCCACAGACGGAGTGGATTCTTTTACGGAAGAAGATTATCAGGCAGGTCTGAAGTATCTCAAGGAAGTCTACGGTGCGGTTATTTCCGATGTGGATACAATAACGAGGGAATTCTGACCATGGACTGCCGTAAAGACATCGCCGATCTGATGTCGTTATGCGTCGGATGCGGAAGATGCAGGGAAGTCTGTACATCCCACCGTCACGGCGGATGCGATCCCACTGCCGTTATGCAGGGCGACCTTTCCAAAGCGAAAGGATGTCTTACCTGCGGATTATGTAACGATGTATGCGAGCATACGGTACCGAAGAAGGTCATGATGTACGCCGCATGTATTGCAGGTAATGTGAAAGTGCCAGATGTTTATTACAAAACGGGATACAATCTCCCTCCTGCGGAGGGAGGTACTGTTCCGGTACCTCCGTACTGTGAAGATTCCGACGATGTTCTCATGCCCGGATGTCTGACTGTTTCATCCGCACCTTTTCTGGAATATTCCGCAGCGAAAGCATTGGAATTGACAGGAATTCACGTAAAGAGATTCGACGGCGGATGCTGTACGTATCCGATACCGTTCAGGTCTATGACAGATTCCGAAAGAAACGAAATCAAACATTCCAAAATCGATTTCACCGGCAGGATGTACAACATATGCCCCGGATGCAGGGATGAAATGGCATCCGTCTGCGAAACAGAGCACATCATCGAGCCGTTACACAGAAACATTGAGAAAATTAAGAAACTGCCGGGAGTGAAACTCAGAGTGGCTTCAATGCCCGGATGCGGTCTGAGACATCAGAAGAAGATGTTCGACGAAATCGTAGAAGCATGCGGATGTATCATCGAAGATACCGAACAGGGATGCTGCGGAAAAGCGGTACCGAAAATATCCGAAGAAGTGATGAAAGAAAGGCAGGATTCGATGAAAGATGCCGATGCAGTGATAGTCGGATGTCCGTCGTGTTTCGCGAGATACGACGGATACAAAAACGGTGTACCTGTGCTGTACATAGCGGAATTGGTCTGTCTTGCCGCGGGAGACAGGACAACATCGGAATTCCATAAGAATCCGATCCGCTGATTCATCTGGTTTTCTTTTCTTCGTTTTCTTTGTACCTTCTGATGCACAGCTCTATGCCGTGGGCATAGCTTGCGAATTCACGGGAGTCGACTTTGGATGCGAGATATTCGATCATCTCACGCGGTAATGTTACACTCAGTGACACCTTCTTCTCTCTGTTCGCCATGCCCGACAGACAATTATAATAAGATATAAATCGTTACAATTAAGTTAATTGTATTTAAATAACTTTGAGTGTCTGAAACTGTATGCGGGCGTCGTACCGTGTCCGCACCCGGATTTCTCTGTCTGAGAACGGGCGTTTTTTTTGCGCGCAAAAAATCGGTTTATGGGTACACTTATTATACGTGGTATGCTGTTCGTTTGTTATTCATCTAGATATCATCGAAATGATGACTAGTATTTAGGGGTGAATAGAGAAATGAAAAATAACATGAGGTTTATGTTCGCATTTATTGTGGCTGCGCTTGCGGTAGTCGCATGTGCGTACATTATTTCAGATGTCGGTGATTCGTCGGCCGATGATTCCAACGACGAATTTACTTTCGATTCCAAAACCGGAACACTTACGATTATCGGGTCGGAAACAGGCTGTATGGATAATTACTTGGAGACCGACACCACTCCGTGGGACAGCTACAAGGACACTGCTACATCGGTAGTCCTCGGAGACAAAGTTACCCACATCGGTAACTGGGCTTTCCACAATTTTTCCAAACTTGAATCAATAAGTATTTCCAAAACTGTGAAAACTGTCGGTTTCTCCGCGTTCGACGGTTGTACTTCTCTGAAGACAATTACCGTAGATGAAGGCAATACAAGTTTGGTCTCAGTCGACAATGTTCTTTACAGTTACGACAAGAAAACGCTTATACAGTATCCTATTGCAAAGGAGGGGGACTCATATACGGTTCTTTCCGATGTGATCGAAATTTACACCAGTGCATTTAATGATTGTAATAATTTAGTCTCTGTTACTCTGCCTAATGCAAGTGATGATGCTAAGGGAATAGACATCAATAATTGTTTTGCACATTGTCCTAATTTGACTACGATTATAGTCACCGAAGGACAGGCGGATTACACATCAGTAGATGGGTCTGTCATCACTACTGAGAATTCCTTTAGGAAAGCATACGGCATTGTACTGATTCTTTGTCCTCCCGGAAAAACCGGCGAATATACAATACCTTCTAATGTGACCACACTGTGGGATTATTCGTTGGCATACAGCGAAAAGATTACGTCTTTAGTGATTCCTGATTCCGTAGTGAGGATTTATGACGATGCAATTTGTGAAAATAATAAAGCTTTGACGAAGATTTCCTTCGGAAACGGACTGACTAAAGTCACTGAAATGACAGGTCTGAAATTCGCTGTCGGAAACACTGAACTTGAAATCAATGCATACAATCTGAAAGGAAAGACTTTCACATTGGACAACGGAGTTTTCAAGACTGCCGAAGACAGTTTCGAGGCCAAAATCGGAGACAAATACTACAACACCTTTGCAGATGCAGTTGCAGCAGCCAACGCAGCAACATCCGATGTAACAATCGAGATTCTGAAGGATCTTACAATCACTCCTGCCGGAGACGGAACAACCGGTACAATGCTGTTCGAGAACATCACTCATGGTGTAGTAATCAACGGTAACAACAAGACAATCACATGCGCCGATTCCTGGACCTACGGTGACGACAACAGCACCAGGTACAACGTCATCGGAATCAATGCATGTTCAAATGTCACAGTCAAGAATCTTACAATCGACGGAAAATCAGCTGCCAAACACGGAATCAACATTTACGGCTCTGCAAAAGTCGCATTGGACGGTGTAACGGTCAAGAACGTCAACGCCGTCGGTGTTATTGTAAACAAATCCACCGTTTCTATGAACAACTGTGCCACTGAGAACTGCGGATGGGGAGGAGTCAATGTCGACTACGGAACCGTTGCATCTACAGAGAACAAAGTGACAGTTACAGGTACATTCAGCGGTATGATTTACACCGAGAACAGTGCTTCAGCTACCGTAGATTACACCGGCGCTGCAATCGAAATGTCCTTCACGACATCGAGCAACAGCTGGAAATACTGGTACTCTGAGAGCAACTTCGCTCTTGTCACAAAAGATCTGGACGGAAAAACACCTACTGGCAAAGTGGAAATATTGTTGAAAAACAACCTCACATTCGCAGATGATGCAACCATCAGCAAGAACATGGTTCTCACAGTCTCTGCGGACAAGACTTTGACAGTAAGCAACGATAAAGCGCTTACACTTGCCGCCAAAGGTTCACTTAAGCTCGAAGCAGGTGCAGTACTCACGGGTACAGTCAAAGGACCTGCGGACAACAAACTCGTCGCCAACGGTCTGAAAGCAGGAACCGACGGTCTTACTGTCACAGGCGGTTCGCTTATCATCGCAGGTACAGCTGTAACAGCAAGCGGAGAATACTCCGGAGTTACCGTTACGGTTTCCGGTGATGCAATCAGCATTTCGGGAGAACTCGGCGCAGATGTGACCATGGAGGTCACGGGCGGTACGAGTGTTACCCTTGCCGGAGATCTGACTAACAAAGGAAGCATAACGCTTTCAGGAACTTCGACGATCGTATCCGCAACAGGTGAAAAATACGCAATCGACAACACTGCCGGAACTATCGTGGACACACGTGCTTCGACAGCAGATGCTGCACCTTTGAAATCAGGCGCAGAAGGTAAGGTTGCCGCCAAAGAGAACAGTGAGAAATACACTGAAAAATACTCATCATCTGTCACCATACTCACATTCGTTGATGTACCGACAGCA
>CAZDCU010000004.1:0-58260 GCA_964504055.1 uncultured Methanomassiliicoccales archaeon | reverse complement strand
GAAATCAAAATAGGTCAGGGAACCAAGCCGGGCATGGGCGGACATCTTCCGGGAAAAAAGGTAACAGAGACAATAGCCAGAATGAGAGGAAAGAAAGAAGGTGAAGATATTCTGAGTCCCGCATCCTTTCCCGGGATCGAGACTCCCAAGAATCTGAGGGAACTGATTGACACACTCCGTGAAAGAACCGGAGGAAAACCCATAGGCGTAAAAATTGCCGCAGGACATATCGAGGATGATTTGGAATTTATTTCGAAATCGGGCTGTGATTTCATAACAATCGACGGACGCGGAGGAGCTACGGGTTCGTCTCCCAAATTCCTGAAGGATAACAGTTCCGTTCCCACCGTGTACGCATTGGCAAGAGCCAGAAGGTACATGGATGAACATAAAATGAAACAGGATCTTGTCATCACGGGAGGATTCCGTACCGGCGGCGATATAGTGAAAGCGATAGCAATGGGCGCAGATGCGGTTGCAACGGCATCCGCACCGCTGATGGCGTTGGGATGTCAGAGATACAGAATCTGCGATTCCGGAAGATGTCCTATGGGAATAGCTACCCAGGATCCGGAATTGGAAAAACGTCTTGATATCAATACGGGTGCGAAACGTGTAGCAAACTTCCTTACTGCATTATCGGAACAGCTGAGAACATTCGCAAGGGTCACAGGTAACAACGACATCCATGATCTGAGTCTTGATGACTTATGCACAGTAAACGAAGAAATCTCCGCCGTCACGGGCATAAAGCACGCGTAACGGCGGAAATGAAAAAATCACTCCCACTCGATGGTCGCCGGGGGCTTGTTTGTAATATCGTACACAACACGGTTGACCTGATCCTTCATCGTGTTGGTGATGCGCCTTGAGATTTTATCGAGAATCGCAAGAGGAATCATCGAGAATTCCGCGGTCATCGCATCGAGAGATGATACCGCACGTACGACGATGGTCCTTCCGTATGCTCTCCTGTCTCCCTGCACTCCGACCGATTTGGAAGGAAGAAGCGCTGCGAAGTACTGCCAGGGCATTTCCATCTTGCCGTCTGCGACTGCTTTCTGTATTTCGTCTTCGACGATGAAGCATGCCTCACGGACAATCTCGATATTCTCAGGTGTAACTTCTCCCAGACACCTTACGGCGAGTCCGGGTCCCGGGAACGGCTGTCTCTCGGATGCCTTTACGCCCAGAAGCCTTGCGACCGCTCTTACTTCGTCTTTGTACAAATCGCGGAGAGGTTCGCAGAGTTCCATTCCCATATCCTTGGGAAGTCCTCCGACGTTGTGGTGCGATTTGATGGTGTCACGGACACCGTCACCCGATTCGATCCAATCCGGTGCAATCGTACCCTGTACGAGATATTTCGCCTCGAAGACTTTCGCTTCCCTTTCGAAGACACGGATGAATTTCTCTCCGATAATCTTCCTCTTGGCTTCGGGATCCGTTACGCCTTTCAGCGCCTCGAAATATTCCGCACTTGCATCGATAATCTTGAAGTTGACGCCCATGTCCTGAAGCATACCGCGGACCTCGTCGGTCTCGCCTTTTCTCATCATTCCCGTGTCGACGTAAACCGCCAGTAACCTGTCGCCTATCGCTTTGCTTGCGATGACTGCTGCCACCATACTGTCTACGCCGCCGGAACATGCGATAATCGCTTTACCTTTGATCTGTTCCGCGACGGATTTCACATGCTCTTCGACAAATTTGTCTGCTTTAAACATCGGCTACACCTTCTGAATCCGCGATGACTTTGTCAGCCATCTCTTTCCTGTAATCCGCCAGTTTTTTGGATAATCCTTCATCGGATATGCTCAGCATCTGTATTGCCAACACCGCTGCATTATCTCCTCTGTCGAGACCTACCGTCGCAACGGGTATTCCCGGGGGCATCTGAACTATCGACAACAATGCATCGAGATTCATCTTACCGCTGACCGGTACGCCAATAACCGGTTTGGTTGTAAACGAGGCAACAACTCCCGGAAGAGCCGCAGCCAATCCGGCTATTGCGATGAATACACTTGCATCCGAGGATGTGACCAATTCCTCCACCCTGTGGGGCGTCCTGTGAGCGGAAGCAATCACAACTTTGTAACTGACATCGAATTTTTTCAGCAATGCCGTCGCCTTCTCGGCAACGGGGAGATCGCTCTTGCTTCCCATAATTATGAGGATATCTGGCATCGTCGGTGAGGATGTTATCACAGATAATAAAGTGTTCTATACCCTGTACACGGCATAATGGATATTGCATCCATATGCTGTCACGGCATATTTTACGAACATTCGGATTTAAATAAGATAAAGAACGGAGAAAACGGTAATACCGACGGCTTAAAATTATATACTGAATGTCAAAAGGATATAAACTTCTCCGTAATACTTTTATATGAAACATAAGTATAGGTGACCCGGACAACGTCAAGGTTACGGATTGTCGGTCGGTGGTTCTCGTGGAGTTTCTGGGTGTAGTTGAGACTGTCTCCGGCGAAGGAAGATTCGTCGTGAAGGCTGAGACTGCTCCGGAGGTCGGCGAGCAGATCTTCGACGAGAAAGGATCCGCAATCGGGACTGTTAAGCGTATTTTCGGCCCGGTGGACGGCCCGTATGTGACAGTATCGTCACGTGAAGGTACGTCATTGGATGGGATTGTCGGGAAGAAGGTTTTTTACAGGGGAGAGAACAGACATGGTAAAGCCAAAAGAAAGCACTGAGGAAATCGAGAAATGTCCTGAGTGCGGAAGTAAACACCTAGTCCGCGATTATGAGAGAGGAGAACTGACCTGTGAGGACTGCGGTCTTGTTATCGACGACCAGTTCATAGATCAGGGACCTGAATGGAGGGCATTCGATGTCGAACAGGGAGAAAAGAGGGCACGTACCGGCGCTCCTATGACATACACCATCCATGACAAAGGACTGTCCACGGAAATCTCATGGAAAAACAAAGACAGTTACGGAAAGAGCATCCCCACCAGGAACAGAGCGCAGCTCTACAGGCTCAGGAAATGGCAGAGAAGGATCCGTGTCTCGAACGCTACAGAAAGGAACCTTGCATTCGCACTGTCCGAATTGGACAGAATGGCATCCGCAATGGGTCTTCCCAGAAACGTAAGGGAAACGGCCGCTATGATTTACAGGAAAGCTGTCAACAAGAACCTTATCAGAGGACGTTCCATCGAAGGTGTCGTTGCAGCTTCGCTTTATGCGGCATGCAGACAGTGCGGTGTCCCCAGGACTCTTGATGAAGTTGCCAACTCAAGCCGTGTCGGAAGGAAAGAGATCGGAAGGACCTACCGTTTCATGACACGTGAGCTCAAACTGAAACTCATGCCCACGAAACCTCAGGACTACGTGCAGAGATTCTGTTCCGAACTCAAACTGAGCGGTGAGGTTCAGACCAAAGCAGCCGAGATTCTGAAGGATGCATCCGAGAAAGAACTCACATCGGGCCGCGGACCTACGGGAGTAGCCGCAGCGGCGATTTACATCTCATCGATTCTCTGCAACGAGAGGAGAACTCAGAGAGAAGTCGCAGATGTTGCGGGTGTGACCGAAGTCACCATCAGAAACAGATACAAGGAACTCACCGAGAAACTCGGAATCGAGATCCAGCTCTGAAACATTATCCTCCCGGACTGTATTCATTACAGTCCGGGAACATATATTCTTGATAAAATATCAAAAAAAGAAGCAGTCTGTTCCCGGATTACGGTCTGAACCATCTGAATTCCAGATATTCGATATTCTTTCCGACTCTGCAGAACAGGAATTCTTTCTTCACACCGCCCGAAAGCCTTACCGCACGGGATATTTCCGGCCACATTGTTCTTTCGGAAGCATCCACTGCGTGCATCAGATATCTTGCGTGACAGTCATCGGGAGATCCTTCGTACGCTCTGAAGTGCGTACCGTACTTGAAACCGGTTTTCACAACCAATCCCCTGGATCTTGCATCTGTGTATGCTTTCAGCCTGAGATCGAATTCATCCTGAATCTCTCTTCCGAAGTCTTTCAGTTCTTTGAGAGTCATTTTCTTCTCTGTGACAGAAGAAATAACTTTCAGCTGTCCGCGGTCCATGAGATAACAGGCTTCAATGAGAGACAACTGCATCACATTCTCAATGGTCTTACCGTAAAATCCCGATTCGTAAACGATTGCGGAATCTGTTGAATCGAAAATAAAAACCCTGTCGCGGATCAAACGTCCGGATACTCTCTGCACCCCGTCTTTCGGCAGGACTTCTCCTTTCGGGTCACGGTGCATCATCTTGTAGTAGACAATATCTCCTTCTTCGTCCACGACACCGTAAAGCAGAGTCTTTCCTTTGTCCTCGGTTTCGGATACTTCGCCTGAAAAACTTCCGATATCAAACGCAGTACGTTCGGAGACAGCTCTCACCATGTAAATCGGACGGGAATTACTCATGGTCATTCCTCTCGGAAACACAGACATATCGAATGTTCCCGATTCCACCTTAACAACCAATCCCCTGGATCTGATGTCGCGGTATACCATGTATTTGATATCGAAATCCGATAAAACCGATGAAGCGTGATTGAATAATTCCTCGAAAGCAAGTGATTCGCCTTTGTGAATAACTTCCAGTCTTTTGCTTTCAAGAAGATATGCCCCCTCCATGAGGTCCAATTCCAGGCCTCCGCCTCTCATCGGGTAGCCGTAGTTTCCTCTGTTGTAGAGTCTGCTGCCTTCGGCCTGATCCTTTATCACGATGACATCGTCCCTCAATTCGCCGGACATCGTCCGTATTACAGGAAGATTCTATTTATCGGTTCGTACAGGCCGGACGGAATTTTACCGGTTGTTTATCGGATTGTTACACACAATATCACCGTATCAGTAGTTAACTATATATAAAAGAACAAACTAATACGTAGTAGTTAACCAACAGTTAACAACCAAGTGATACGATGATGGATTTGGATGTCCTGCTCTCAATGGTCGAGAACCCGACCAGACGCAAGATACTGGGGTCTTTGGTGAAAATGCCCCGCTACCCTCTGCAGCTGTCGAAGGAACTGGGCATAAGCCAGCAGGCCGTAATGAAGAATCTGTCCGTATTGGAAAAGAACGGAATGGTGGTCAGCTACCGCGAGAGCAGTTCCATGGGTCCCGACAGGATCGTGTACGAACCGAGCTCGGAGTTCACACTGATAATAGACATGAGAACCGGAATGTTCTCCGCAAGAATGATCGAGCCGGAAGGCGAGAAGAAAGATGTTGACATCGACAACCTCAAAAACATGAGGGAAAAAATCAACGAAATCGACACCAAACTCGGTCAGCTTGAGAAAGAATATTCGGAACTCATCAGAGAAAGAGAGTCGATTCTCTCCTCTGTGATCTCCGTACAGGACGGATACGTCAGGAAAAATCTCGCATACGAGCTGCTGAACAAACCGAACAGATCCGTGGAACAGCTTTCCGAGGATCTCAACGTGCGTTCGGACGTCATCACGGATATGATAGACGACATCGAAAAAACAATCAAAGTCAGCAAAGAAGGTGAGAAGGATGAGCAATGAAAAACCGCTGAAGGTAGCGGAGCTTAAACCCGGAGAGGCCGGCAAGGGTGTGGCAAGGGTCGATCCCGAAATTATGGGTATCCTCGGCATCAACGTCGGCGACATAGTGCAGATTGACGGTACAAGGAAGACCGTTGTGAAAGTCCTCATGGGAGGTCCCGAGGATGCAAACAGAGGCATCATCAGGATCGACGGTTCCACGAGGAGGAATGCGGGAACAGGTATCGATGAACGTGTTGGAATCAAGAAGATCGAAGCGAAAAACGCTACAAAGATTACATTCGCTCCGAGTCAGGAACTCAGACTTCAGGGAGGTGAATCCTTCCTCAGGGATACGTTCAACGGACGCTGTTTCGCAAAAGGAGACACCATCACGCTCAGCGTCATGGGAAACAAGTTCGATATGATTGTCACATCGTTCTCTCCTTCCGCAGACGCTGTCATAATGACATCGTCCACCGAAGTCAAGATCAGTGACAAACCCGCAGGTGCCAACGGTGAGATTCCGACTGTCACATACGATGATATCGGAGGTCTCGGAGACGAGGTAAAAAGAATCAGGGAGATGGTAGAACTCCCGCTCAGACACCCCGAACTGTTCAAGAGGCTGGGAGTCGAAGCTCCTAAAGGTGTTTTACTCCACGGACCGCCGGGAACAGGTAAGACAATGCTTGCAAAGGCTGTGGCAGGTGAAACAAGCAGTAACTTCACGTACATCGGAGGACCTGAAATCGTCAGTAAGTTCTACGGTGAATCCGAAGGAAAACTGAGGGAGATCTTCAAGGAAGCTGAAGAAAACGCTCCGAGTATCATCTTCATCGATGAGATAGATTCGATTGCTCCGAAGCGTGACGAAGTGTCCGGAGAAGAGGAAAGGAGAATCGTAGCCCAGCTCCTGGCTCTTATGGACGGACTGAAGTCGAGGGGTAAAGTCGTAGTGATAGGTGCGACCAACAGGCCCAACTCAATCGATGAGGCTCTCAGAAGACCCGGAAGGTTTGACCGTGAGATTGAAATCAACATCCCGGACAGAAACGGAAGACTTGAGATCCTGCAGATCCACACAAGGGGAATGCCTCTTGCCGACGATGTGAATCTCGAGGAACTGGCCGACAGGACCCACGGATACGCGGGTGCGGATATCTCCGCATTGGCCAAAGAGGCTGCAATGGCAGCTCTCAGAAGGATTCTTCCGGATGTAGATGTCGAAGCCGAAGTAATCCCGGTAGAAGTACTGAACAAGATTCAGGTCAACAGAGGAGACTTCTTCAACGCACTGAAGGAGATGCAGCCTTCCACGATGAGGGAAGTGCTGATCGAGAAACCCAATGTAAGGTGGGAAGATGTCGGTGCGTTGGATGATGCGAAACAGGAACTGAAGGAAGCGGTGGAATGGCCTCTGAAATATTCCAAGATATTCCAGAACATGAACGCCAAGCCTCCGAAGGGAATCCTGCTCTACGGTCCTCCGGGTACAGGTAAGACATTGCTCGCAAAAGCAGTTGCAACCGAATCGGAAGCCAACTTCATCGCAGTGAAAGGTCCGGAATTCCTGAACAAATGGGTCGGAGAATCCGAAAAAGCAGTGAGGGAAACATTCCGTAAGGCAAGGCAGGCATCACCCTGTGTCATCTTCATGGATGAGATCGATTCGATCGCTCCGGAAAGAGGAACGGGCGGAGACAGCAATGTCACTGAAAGAGTCATATCCCAGATGCTTACGGAGATGGACGGTCTCGAAGCGCTGAACAACGTTGTTGTCATCGCCGCAACAAACAGACCCGACATCATGGATCCTGCATTGCTCAGGCCCGGAAGATTCGATAAGAGTATCTACATCGGACCGCCGGACAAAGAGTCGAGACAGAAGATCTTCGGCATACACACATCCAAGAAACCCTTGGATGCAGACGTGGATCTCGCAAAACTCGCCGAAATGACCGAAGGCTGTACAGGTGCGGATATCGCCGCCATCTGTAACGAAGCTGTCATGTGCGCCGTAAGGGAACTTGTCAGGAACAGCAAGGATCCCCAGAACGTCGATGCAAGTGAATGCAAAGTTCACATGAAAGACTTCGAAGCCGCAATCGACAAGTTCGGTCCGAAGGCAAGGGAGAAACTGAAACAGTATAATCAGTGATCCCGCTGACAACCGACGTTTGTCATCCTGCCGGGCATCCGCCCGGCAGGCATACCTCCCAATTATTCCCACCCTAAAAGGGCAGTATTCTTATCCTCGTCGTGATTCGTCCTGATTGAAGGCTGCATCATATGGATGTCGAACTCAGACACAATCCGACAGATTCCGAAACACTCTCCGCCGTATCCGAGATGCTGGAGACTTCATTGGAAGAAGATCTGCGTTATCCGTTCGAAGGACTCCTCCCGTATTTCGAAAACGGAAGTATGGAACTGTATGCTGCCTTTGACAAAGGAAACGACGTGGGTTTTGCTGTTGTCATCCCTCACGGAAAACTCCTTTACATTCTGTTCCTCGTAGTCAATGCAAAGTACCGTTCCGAAGGATACGGAAGAAAAATCATCGATGCGATGAGAGAAACGTATCCCGATAAGTCTCTGGTTCTCGACTGCGAAGAGGAACTTGTTCCCTTCTACGAACACGTCGGAATCAAAGACTCAGGCTACAAAATGGAGTTCAGAAATATTCTTCTGTACGTCATGTGCGAATCCGAACTCTGTCTTGACGATTTCGTCGCAATCAACAAGGTTCTCGGACCTCTCGAAAAAGACGACGATACAGACTTCATATGGATAGAGCCAGACGGTACAAGATACGTAATCGCTCCCGGCTGTTCGCTCGATGACTGCGGATTCTCGGAATGAGTGTTATACTCAGACATAACAGTGTCAACACTCCGGGTTAAATGCAAAATGGCTTATAGAAGAGCAATTATTTTTATAAATAATGAGCAGAGATGACCTGATAAACACAACAAGAGCCATACTGGCCAAGGGAGGATACGATATCTCCCCGTTGATGTCTCTGCGTAGCATATGCTTCGATGTCGTCGGAAGAAAGGGCGACAGACTGCTCATAATCAAAGTTCTCAGCAACATCGATGCATTCTCCAGGGATAATGCCGATGAGCTCAAAGTACTCGCAGACGTACTTCACGCATCGCCTATCGTAATAGGCGAAAGATCGAGTTCCGGTCTTCTGGAACCCGGAATAGTGTATTCGAGATTCGGAATACAGATTATTTCCAACGAAACTTTGGCGGATCATATTCTCGAAGACGCGCCGCCGTTCATATTCGCCGCTCCCGGAGGATTGTACGTAAGACTGAACAACGAACTCCTCAGAGAAGTGAGGGAAAAAGAAGGAATCAGCCTCGGAACCCTTGCGGAAGTTGCCGGAGTGTCGAGACGTACGATTCAGATGTACGAATCCGGAATGGGTGCAATGATCGATGCCGCACTGAGATTGGAAGAATATCTCGACAGACCTCTTATCGAAACTGTCGATCCCTTCGAATACAAATCGGAAACACCCGAGAGAAGTTACGAACTCAAAGGTAACCTGAAAACAGGTTCCCTGATTCTCGATCACCTGATCGACATAGGATTCGCAGTCACACCCGTGGAGAGAAGTCCGTTTGACGCATTGTCGAGAAACAAAGACGTTGTCATCCTTACCGGCGTAGACGATCAGGATGAGAAACTCATACAGAAAGCAATGATTGCCTCGGACATTTCGAGGATATCCGGAAGAGCTTCCGTCATCATCGTGGAGAAAAAGCACGGTAGAGATAATGTAGAATCAACTGCTATCGTCTCCAAGGATGAACTGAAAAAGATGGACGACAAGAACGAACTCACGGATGTCGTACTGTCCAGGGGCGGAAAACAATGATATCTTTCAGAATCGGAGAATGCGATTTCGATCTGATACCTGCCGTAAAAGGACTCATTTCCGAAAAAGAAAAGGTTCTTGAGGCTTTGGATTCGAAAGAGTACGATGCGGCAGCAGTCGCATTGGGCGCAGAAGATGTTCAGGCTATAACCAAAAGAGACGAAATCGAGGGTGAATTCGAACCCAGCGATTTGGATGTGGTCTACAGCGGAATCCTCGCCGAATTCGGTCCGATAGATATGCCAGATCCCGCATCCACCGCATTGATTGACGAATGCGGTAAAAGGAACATACCTGTGATTCCGTTGGATATGACAGATGAGGAATATACCCAGCTGTACTGTGAAACAGTATCCACCGTAGAATTCCTCAGAGAGAAACATATCATCAAGAAAGCTCTCAAAAACAAATTCGATAAATCTTCACCGGAAAAATTCGCCGTAGAATGGGACGATTTGGTCAACCACCTCAGAGGATATGCCATGATGAGCAAATACCGTGAGGAACACATGGCGAATCAGATCAAGGACATCTCCAAGTACCGCAGAAAGGTATTGGTCGTAGTGGAATACGAACGTGTCAAAGGCACAATGGATTCAGTCGGTGAACGCGTTGACCTGTGACAGATGCCTCGAATCCAAATCCAAAGGAGACAGATTCTGTTCTTTCTGCGGAAGCGATCTTTCGTACATTGAATGTAACGAATGCGAAGAACACCGCAGAAAAGGGGAAAGATTCTGCTCTTTCTGCGGGAACGAAGTCAATCCTCCCGAAAAAGAAACCGCTTTGTCGAAGGCAACAGTCCTCGCAGGAATCATTCTCACGATTGCTCTGTCATTGTACCTTGTATACGAGTCAATCACAGCCATATGGGGAATAACCGCAGTTTGGAGTCATCTCCCGTCATACACACACGGTCTTTTCATCGTTATACCGAAAGTAGTCACATTCTTCAGATTCAGCGGTACCGCCGTACAGATTTACTATCTTCTGATAATGATTGCAGTTCTGTCATCCGTGGTATATCTGTTCGTAATGTCCTACAAACCGGTGAAGGAAGAAGGCATAAAAGGACTGAAGAAAACACCGATTTACGAAGTAATGGCACTCTTCTCGGCCCTGATATTCTTAGAAGTAATGTACGTCCTGATTCTGAACGCCTTGGGTGTCGATACCAAATCACCCTTCGAAGAAGAAGACTGGGAGATGATGTTCTCTCTGCTCAATGCTTCCGTTTACGAGGAAATCATCTGCAGAATACTGTACCTCGGTGTACCTATGTGCATACTGGGACTTATACTGAAGAAAAAAGGTACAACCGTCTCGGGATACATTTTCGGCGGATTCGGAATGAGCAAACTGTCGTTTGTATTCGTTATCTTTTCCGCGGCAATGTTTGCAATGGCACATCTCGGAGGATGGGGATGGTGGAAAATCCTCCCGACTTTCCTGTTCGGATTGATTACAGGATTCCTGTTCTGCAAATACGGCATATACGCAACAGTCAGCATTCATTTCCTTACAGACTACATATCTGCGGCAACATGGCTGTCAAACCCGATAGCGGGATTGCTCTACACTATCGCGATTCTCGCTGCATTCTTCGGAGGCATTGCCTTCGTACAGCCGTACACCAGCAAAGGAATAAACTGGCTCAGAAAGGAATTCGGAAAGAAATCATCCGAGGAGTCCGGAAAGGATTCCCTGTGATTCCACGCCCGACTGGAAGGATCTGCATTCGATGATGTAGTTTCCTTTGTATCCGCTGAGACTCTTCAGTACCTTGGGGAAGTCGATGTTACCCTCACCCAACGTAAGGTGCTCATCCATCTCGCCGTGGTTGTCGTGTATGTGAATGTTCACGAACCTGTCCTTGAATTCGGAAATAAATTCATCGATCTGTCCCACAGTGTTTGCGTGACCGATATCGAAGCACATCTTGAGGTTCGTTCCGTCAAGCAACTGCTTCATCTCATCGACTGTACGTCCGAGCATGAACGGGAATGAAGGCATATTCTCTATGGCAACGGTAACGCCGTATTCCTCGGAAAGTCTGTCCAGGGAACCCATGGATTTCTTTGCCTTCATGATTGATTTCTCTTCCATGTACGGTACGGACATAGACGTAAGTCCGGGGTGTACAGTCACGGTTTTGATATCGAGATTCATAGCCGATTCCAAAGTAGCCAGCATCTCAATGACGGAGTCTTCTCTGATTCTTTCGTTCAGTGAAGCAATGTTGATATCGCTGATAGGAGCGTGAATTGAATATGAGATGTCATAAGCCTCTTTCATTGTCATGAAAAGACCCTCAACCTCTCTGAGGTGGTGTTCCGCTTCCGCGAAAATCTCCCAGTGTTTGAACTGTTTGGCTACTTCAGGAAGAACTTCCTTGAAATCATATGAGCTGAACTCAGGACACGATACTCCGATCAAATCAAAACCTCCTCTCCGTCCACCGTAACAGGTGCGACTCTGTCGATGACCGCATCCAATCCGTCATCGGTAACGACAACTTTCATCGTACCGAGAATTGTCTTCTCTTCGCAGAAAGATATCTTTCCGACATATGCCACCTGCTTGTTCAGGAAGAATCTTGTCACGTTTCCCCTCTTGCCTCTGAGCATAACACTGCGGGCGGTGTCGAGTATCCTCTGCTTACGGATCTGTCTGCCGAAATGATCGAGATTGTCTGTCTTTCCGATAAGTCTGTCATCCGATTCGGTAATTTCCGCATCGGGAAAGATCCTCTCCATCGCCGTTCTGACCTTGTTGGGGTCCTCGCTGGGGAAGACCGGACATGTAATCTCGACCGTCATCATAGTGACTGCCGTAACCCTGCGTACGCTAATAAATGTTATTTCTTATTCAACGGTAAGGTCATATCAACCATTTTATCAAAGGAATACATGTCCGTTTTATTATCATGAGCAGGGCGGAAGTACTGACGGCGGCAGCAAGGAGGAATATGTTCCTCTCACCGGAAGCAATGGAAATCATCATGTCCAATGCAGATCCCGTCGGTTTCGCAAATACGGTATTATCCGCTCTTTCCAACAATCCGATCTTCGTGACAAAGGAGGATGTCTTATCTTTCCTTCAGGGAGACAAAGCGATATGCGAATCTCCGAAGACATTCGATGCCCACAACAAAAGAAAACCCGATATGAAGGTAATTGAGAGCACCGACATCACCGGAAACTCTCTCTGTACGGGTACGGTCGAAGATTTCACAAGATACTTCCAAAACAGGTTCCAGATTCTGAAAAAGATCATCGAAAGAAGGAGTGACTTCGGAATCTCCAAGAAGATCAAAGATGCACGTGACATCTACGACAGAGACGTAAGAATCGTGGGAATCGTAAGTGAGAGAAGAATCTCCGCAAACGGTCACCTGATGCTTGACGTAGAAGACGACGGAGGCGACAGAAACAGCAGCTGTACCGTCTTCATATCGAAAGACAATCCTCACTTCAACGACATCATCACCAACGATATGGTCCTCGGATTCAAGGGAAGATTCAGCAAACCCAAGGACGGAGGTTCCAGGAAGGGATTCTTCATTCCGGAGGAAGTCTTCAAACCCAGCGTACCGCAGTCCCACAAATGGGAGAAAAGCGATTCACAGTCAGTTGTAGCATTCCTTTCGGATGTCCACATGGGCAGTAAGACATTCCTTGAGAATGATTGGCAGAAGATGATAAGGTTCCTGAAGGAAAACAGCGAGAAGATGAATATCGATTACATCATCTTCCCCGGTGACGTCGTAGACGGTATCGGAATATTCCCCGGTCAGGAAGAGGAATTGGATATTCTCGATATTTACGATCAGTATCATAAGCTTTCAGAATATCTGAAAGACATTCCGGACCACATACAGATGGCAATCCATCCCGGAAACCACGATGCGTGCAGACCCGCGGAGCCCCAGCCTGCCCTGAACAAAGCGTTCAGGGAATTCTTTGATTCCAATGTTATGATGACAGGTAACCCTGTGTACCTGAACATCGAAGGCAGAACCGTTCTCACCTATCACGGAAGAAGCATCGATGACTGGGTCGCAGGTGTTCAGCAGCTCACCTACAACGATCCTCTCAGGGTTATGAAAGAAATGACCGACGCACGTCATCTGGCACCTATCTACGGTCAGAAGACCGCTCTCGCACCCGAGAAGAAAGACTACATGGCAATGGAGATTATTCCGGACATTTTCGTATCGGGACACGTACACGGCTACGGATTCATGGATTACAAAGGAGTCAAGATGATCAATGCCTCGACATGGCAGGATCAGACCGATTATCAGAAACAGCACAACTTCAACCCCGTACCGGGAATCATGCCTATGGTTCATCTCGGTTCAGGCCTTGTGAATATGATGAATTTCAGAAAGTGACCTGTGCGATCTCAGATGATCTCTGACTTTGGTTGCGATGTATCCCGTAACGATACTCAGTACTATTGCGGTTACTGCAACGGCGAATCCCTGTGCTATCGGAAGGACCGGCACATAATCCACAAGATCGAATGTGTAGAACGGCGAAACCAGAAGTTTTCCGTAGAACGTATGCATCACAAGAATTGCAAGCGTGTGCTCACCGAGGAACGTAAAGATTGTCGAAAGACCGGGTATCCTCGAAAGCAGGAATGAGAACACCAAAAGAACATATCCGCACGAACATGCCAGCACAAGGAATGTGTATGCGGACCATCCGCCGTACGCTCCGTAACGTGAAAGGTTGAACCTGAGTCCCGTGGGGAAGTACACTGCGAATACTATTCCGATAACCAACATAGCGGCGAATATGAGCCAGTACCGTTTTGTGCGCCATCCGTTCTCAACAAACTCAACAACTTTGTGTTTTCCGAGTACGGCACCTATAAGCATTAATGCCGCCGCAAGAGGTCCGCTCTCCGCATAGAACGGGAGTTTGACAGCCACAACCTCAACCAGGAAGCATGTTACGGTAGCCAAAAGGAAAATCGTAAGAGCCGTTCTTTTAACGTCCTTCAGTGCCCAATCCGCCACGGCGTAGAATATGATGAATGCGACCATCATAATCTCAAGGTAATAGTAACCCTGACCTACCTCAAACACGCTGTACATGGAAACAGCGGTACCGTACTGATTGAATGCAGTCTTACCGATGAGACATTTCCATATGACATCGGGAAGATCCGCGATACTGAGGTCGTATCCGGTCAATGAAAGATAACAGAACATTATCGCAGTCAGAATAACCGTACACGCAACGTACACGACAAGAATCTGCGAGATACGTTTCTTCACATTACTGCAGAATCCTCTTTCGGGTCTGTAGAAATAACCCGAAACGACGAAGAACATGAAGAGATAGCAATATACAAATTCAAAAAGCGGCGACGGGTCTGAATCCTCTCCCGTTCCCGATGTGACGAATACGAAATGGATCATCACGAGTCCGAAAATCGCTATGCCTTTCAGCATATCAATCGTTCTCAGACGACCCTGCACTTTTCCCTCCATGCGGTTGCCTTCGGATAAGAGGAACAGCTGTTATTATAATAACCCTGGTATCGGCGCATATGTGCCAACACTCAAAAAACATAGAATTTTTGATATTCAGCGAAAAGTAAAGTGTTTGCGGATGGCGGCATAAGCCGCCATCGCGGTCACAACAGTGTTTGATCCACCAGTGCCCAGATGATGAGTATGAAGCCGAGTAAGAGCATCGAATAGGACACTATCCAGATTATTTTGAACGCTCTTGCGAGTTTCACAGGATCGTTCTTGATATCCAGATAGATGTCCTCGATCGATTTCATCTTATTCCGCGACCTCGCCCTTTCCTTTCAGGAACTTGAGACGGTTGGTGTTCTCCCTGTCCATCTCCTCGAGTGTGAACTTGACGAATCTCATCGCCTCTTCCAACTCGGGGATCAGTTTGAACTCCATAGCGTTGACTCTTCTCTTGGTCTTCTCGATTTCATCGAGGAGTCTCTTCATCGTGGTCTCAATCTCGGCAGCACGGATGATGGTCTCCAACAGTTTCTCGAAAGCCACAGAGGCTTCCTCGATGTAAGGGGAGGTAGAGATGACACCGTATCCCTTGTTCAGGATATCTACGTGTGTCACATCCGCCTCTACCTTGGGAACCATCATTCCCATGATACTTTTGCTTCCGACCTTGACCTTGGGTTCCGTCTTAAGGGCATATGCCGCGCTCTTGACCGCAATCTCACCTTCAACTGCTCTGGCTATGGAGATCTTCAGCATAGCGGACTGATAGTCCGATGCAACGGATCCCCTCATCGCCTTCGCTTTCTCCATCACGTCGAAGAACTCGATGATGAGACCGTCTCTCTTCATCTTCATGATCTTGTAACCGTTTTTGGTTGTCTTGATCTTGTTCTTCAGCTCGATGAGAACCGAACGTGTCGGGGTGATATCGTGGCTAGGCATGGAACTCACTCTTTCTTAGGGAGGTACTTCTCGATGTACTTCCTGCTGATCCTGGTGATCTGATCTTCGTCGAGTGTTGCGATGAGATCCCATGCAATCGAGAGTGAATCCTCGATCGAACGGTCCTCGTCGTGTCCCTGGCGGACGAACTTGTCCTCGAAGAGGTCTGCGAAGTGCAGGAGCTTCCTGTCTTTCTCAGACAGTGATTCCTCACCGACAATGGCCACGAGACCGCGGAGATCCTTACCCTCTGCGTATGCCGCATAGAGCTGGTCCGATACTCCCTTGTGGTCTTCACGTGTCTTGCCTTCTCCGGTACCTCCGCCCATCAGCCTTGACAGGGATGACGAAACGTTTACCGGCGGGTAGATACCTGCACGGTGGAGTTCCCTCGACATAACGATCTGACCCTCGGTAATGTAACCTGAAAGATCGGGGATCGGGTGGGTGATATCGTCACCGGGCATCGAAAGAATCGGAATCTGTGTAACTGATCCCTTCTTACCCTTGATCCTTCCGGCACGCTCGTAGAGCTGTGCAAGGTTGGTGTACATGTAACCGGGATATCCACGCCTTCCGGGCACTTCCTCACGGGCTGCACCGATCTGACGGAGAGCTTCACAGTAGTTGGTAACATCTGTCATGATGACAAGAACCTGCATTCCGAGCTCGAATGCCATGTACTCAGCGGTCGTGAGACCGAGCCTGGGTGTGATGATACGCTCTGCTGCAGGGTCGTCTGCGAGGTTCAGGAAGACCACAGCGTTCTTCAGAGCACCGGTCCTCTCGAATTCCTTCATGAAAGTCTGCTTCTCTTCGTTTGTGATACCCATTGCAATGAACACGACAGCGAACTCTTCGTTCTCTCCCCTGACCTTTGCCTGCCTTGCGATCTGAAGAGCCAGATCGTTGTGGGGAAGACCTGATCCGGAGAAGATAGGAAGCTTCTGTCCCCTGACGAGAGTGTTCATACAGTCGATGGTGGAGATACCTGTCTGGATGAAATCCGACGGGTTGTCTCTTGCCCAGGGGTTGATAGCTGCTCCGACGATATCGAGTTTCTCTTCGGGTGTGATTGCGGGTCCTCCGTCAAGAGGTTCACCGGCACCTGTGAGAATCCTTCCGAGCATGTCTTTCGAGACAGGCATCTTCATTGTTTCGCCGAGGAAACGAACCGATGCGTCTCTGTCGATACCTGTTGTTCCTTCGTAAACCTGAACAACGACGATATCGTCCGATGTATCGAGGACTTCTCCTCTCTTCACGGAACCGTCTGACAGCCTGACACTGACCAATTCACCGTATGCGATAGGCTCTGTCTTCTTAACAAAGACAAGAGGTCCTGCAATCTGTGAGATCGTCTTGTACTCTTTGGATACTTCTGCCATATTTATGCCCCCAACTGTTTGAACTGCTCGTCGAAGTCTTTGTCGATTGCTGCAAGTTCGTCGTCGATGGTCTCTTCGTACTTGGATCTGATGAATCTCTGCCTTGCGGGGATTCCGACAATCTTATCGACTGTTGCACCTGCAAGGAGTGCCTTCTGAGCCAGGTCTGAGAACTTCTTGATGAGTTTGAGCATCATGAACTGCCTTGACATGGGACAGTAGGTATCCACGGGATCGTATGCGTTCTGCTGCAGGAAAATCTCACGGATCATCTTCGAAACTTCGAGTGTGATCTTCTGATCGTCGGGCAGTGCGTCCGATCCGACCAGCTGAACGATTTCCTGAAGTTCCGACTCTTTCTGCAGGGTCTGCATTGCCCATTCCCTGAGTGAGGGGAAGGACGGGTCGACGTTCTTCACGTACCAGTCTTTGAGCTGGTTGTCGTACAGTGTGTAAGATGTAAGCCAGTTGATTGTCGGGAAGTGACGCCTCTCCCTCAGTTTGGTATCAAGTGCCCAGAAGACACGGACGATACGGAGGGTGTTCTGCGAAACAGGTTCCGAAATATCTCCACCGGGCGGTGAAACAGCTCCGATAACCGAGATCGAACCCTCTTTTCCGCAGAGTGATGTTGCGTAACATGCACGCTCGTAGAACTCCGAGAGCCTTCCTGCAAGGTATGCAGGGTAACCTTCCTCTCCGGGCATCTCTTCAAGCCTGGATGAAATCTCACGCATAGCCTCTGCCCACCTGGAGGTGGAGTCGGCCATAAGTGCGACGTTGTAACCCATATCCCTGTAGTACTCGGCGATGGTCATTCCTGTGTAAACGGATGCTTCTCTTGCCGCGACAGGCATGTTGGATGTGTTGGCGATAAGAACTGTCCTGTTCATCAGGGGGTTTCCTGTCTTAGGATCGACGAGTTCGGGGAATTCTGTAAGAACTTCCGTCATCTCGTTTCCGCGCTCTCCGCATCCGATGTAAACGACGATTTCTGCATCAGACCATTTTGCAAGCTGCTGCTGTGTAACCGTCTTTCCTGTACCGAATCCACCGGGGATAGCGGCTGCTCCTCCTTTTGCGAGGGGGAACACCGAATCAAGAACCCTCATTCCTGTTACGAGAGGCACGTTAGGCTGGTGCTTCTCTCTGACAGGCCTGGGTACACGGACAGGCCATTTCTGCATCATAATGACATCTTTTCCGCCGATTGTTGCAACAGTCTCTTCGACTGTGAAACTTCCGGCTTTGATGTCATCGACCGTACCGCGTACATCGACGGGGCAGAGGATCCTGTGCTCCATGGTGCCTTCCATAACTGTTCCGATAATCTGTCCGGGTTCAACGACATCGCCCTTGTTGACGACGGGTTTGAAATCCCATTTCGCTTCTCTGTCCAATCCAGGTGCGGAAACTCCACGAAGGATGAAGTCTCCCATTTTCTCCTGAAGAACTGCCAGCGGCCTCTGAATTCCGTCATAAACGGAGTGCAAAAGTCCGGGGCCGAGTTCCGCAACGAGCGGACGGCCGGTGTTTGTGACCGGTTCTCCCGGTTTCACGCCGGACGTATCCTCATAAACCTGGATGATAGAGTAGTCACCAACGATCTTGATGACTTCACCCATCAGCATCTCTTTTCCGACGTGTACGACATCGTACATACGGGGAGAGATACCGACGGCGGTAACTACAGGTCCTGCGACTCTGTAAATCTTTCCTTCATTGCTCATTTACTCATCCTCTTTGTATAAATCAACGCCAATCGCTCTCTTGATCTTCTCACGAAGATCGCCCATTCCCGTACCGCCTACGGTGACAATAACGGGACTGATACAATCAGTCACCTTTGCCCTCATCTGCGGCGTGAGGTTCTTGAGATCCTCTCCGTCGACGGCGAGAATTCCGATTTCGGGATCCGCCATCGCTTCGGTGATCTTCTCCTGATAATCTTCAGGGTGGGCAACGAAAACACGCCTGAGACCGGCAAGCCTGAATCCCAGAACGAATTCCTCATTTCCTAATACTGCTATATCCATCAGATCACCAGCAGACCTTTGATGGTTTCAGTGTCCAAACCGCTCTCGATACCTCTTGCGACAATCCTGATGTTGTTGACTTCGATCTCCTTGTGGATCATAAAGTCGATTACCGGGATAACCGATAAGGGGTAAAGGTGCGAGAAGTTCTTTGCTTCCGCCATCTTGCATTTCTTGAGTCCGGCCACGATGCCTCTGAGCGAATTGGTATCTTCATCAAGCGCATCCTTAATTTCTTCGTAAAAACTGAGTTGCGCCATATCGTTAACCGCTGCGGAGACTGACTCCGCATTGGCAAGCTGTGTGGCCAGCTTCTTGTCTATCTCTTTACCACCGGAGATGTAGTACTCCATGACTTTCTCACCGGTGACTCCCTCGAGTTTCAGCTTGAGGATGGTTTCGAGATTCTTCATATCTACTTCCATCCTTACATAGTTCTGATACAGACGGTAAGGTTTGTCCTTAGGGTCTATGCTCGCGAGGAGTGTTTCGTAGTGGTTTTTATCGAGGTAATCCTCGACTATCGAGAGATTCTTCGTCTCCCTTACTCCGTCGATAACGGACTGGGGTATTGACCTGCCCGTTCTCCTTCCGTAAAGGGCGATGATCTCTTCCTGAGATTCGAGCGAAATGAGCTTTTCCAAATCTTCTTCACTCAGCTTTCCGGCGAGGACCAGATCCTCTCTGATGCTGTCCGCGTCGATTCCGAAGGACTTTCCGCGGAGAATCACTTTGAGGTTCCAGATATCCCATCTCTCCAGGTCGATAGCGAGTATATCGTGGAGCTCGCCCGTCGCGGAGTGAAGGATGTCTTTGAAGACCCTTGCCATGTTCTGATACGTTGCATGTTCTACAAGGTCGATACCTTCGAACTTTCCCGTGAGATCAGTGATCTCCTTCTGATATCCCGATTCACTGATGAAACGCGAGATCTCAGGAAGGCTCATCAAGAGCATCTTCTGGTAGGCATCATCGCTCATGAGCTGGGCTTTCTTAGCCTTCACACGTGCGACGACGTACGCATAGTTGCCTTTCTTTCCTTTATTGCGCCCGAACATACTCTTCACCCGAAGAGAATATCGGAGATGCTCTTGATCTCACGGTCCCAGATTGTCTGGAGTACCGTCCTGTACTGCATGTCGACTTCCATTGTACCGTCTTCGGATTCGAAGATGATACCGCCGGTAATCTTGCTGTCAGTTGCCACGGAAGAAACACCGAGATCCGCCGCTGTGAACTTGTCGCACTCCGCAAGGTAAGCCTTGGGGTTTGCGATGAGCTCCGATGCAGCCGCAACCATCATCTTGTACTGTGCCAGCTTCTTTTCGGCAGGCGCATTCTCAAGTGATGAGAGGGTCTCATCGAATGCTTTGGCGAGGATCTCCTTCTTCTTGGCCAGAACGATCTTCTTACCCTCCAGATCTGCACTGGAGAGTTCCTGACGTTCGAGACGCGCGATGTCGTCCTTGAGCCTCTTTTCCTCTTTTTCATTCATGACGGAAATCTGTGCGTCCGCATCCGCTTTGATCTTTGCGATCTCTGCGTCGGCTTCGGCCTTAATCTTGGCCGCAGCCTCTTCGGCGGATTTGCCGATTTCCATCTTCACTTCGTTCAATGCCATGAAACGGCCCCTGACTCCTGATTTACATCATGATTGCAAGGATAGCGATAACAAGACCGAAGATGACGATTGTCTCAGGAAGAACCATGAGAACCATTGCTTTACCGAAAAGGTTCTCGTTCTCGGTGATTGCACCGACTGCTGCTGCTCCGACATCTTTCTCGGCCATACCTGCACCGAGACCTGTGAGTCCGACTGCGATTCCTGCTCCGATAACTGCCAATCCTGCTCCAACTTCTGTTGCCATAATTTATGCCTCTGTTTCTTTGTTATTGGTGTGTTTACGCTTCTCTGCGAGCGGTGAATACTCGACACCGCCTCCGATAAAGAATTTGTTCATCATTTCCACATACTGCAACCTCAGTCCGTGCAGACCTGCGGAGATGATGGCTAAGACCCATATCATGAGGTGACCGATCACGAAGACGATGATACCGAAGATACCGCCGCCCAGCATGATAAAGGCGATATAGTTGAACGCCAGCGCCATTCCGGCTTTGGACATACCGATAGCCGCAAGACGGGTGTATGAAAGAATATTTCCGACGATACCGGGAAGATCCAGGATAGCCATCATTCTCTCTTTCGGGAAGCATGATGCCACACCGATGACGAGAATCAATGCGCCGATTCCCAGGATGGGTAATGTGGATGAGGGCCATGTTGCAGGCTTCATCATCTCAACGCCGCTGCCGCCGAACATGACTGTTGTGAGTGCGTAACAGAAGACTGTCATACCCACGAATGTCACAATCCAGCCACCTTTCTCAAGGTATCCCTCTTTGATTCCGTGCATCCTGGTTACATTAAGGAATGCAACAAGGTACGCCAGGAAGAGGTGGACGATTCCCATGTATACGCTCAGTTTGAGTAAGAACGTTGCTTTGCCGAGTTTGCTGATTCCGTGACCTTCAATCATTATGTTGGTGAACCAGTCAGGCATGAGCACCAGGTTGCCGCTGTATTTCATGAACAGCTGTTCCCATGAGATTTCATGCGTATACTCCATCATTGCAAGATATTCCGCGGTACCCCAGTTGTGGAAGTCCGACATAGCACTCGTAATGAGTCCTGTATCAATCATTCCCTGAATCTGTTCTGCCGTCGGATGCGGTGTGACGAAGTGCATACCCAGCATCTCTCCGAAGAAGAAGAATCCGAATATAGCCGCCCAAATACCGCCGTAGAACAGAACGGTACCGATGGCCTGGAACTCCCTTGTCTTGGAGTGCCTCAGTCCCAATGCTCCGAGACAGATGAAGGGGATCGCGTAACCGAGATCTCCTACCATGAATCCGAAGAAGAATGGGAAGAATATTGCGATGATTGTGGACGGATCGATTTCCTGGTACTTAGGTACCGAAATCAGTTTGGTCGGATACTCGAAACGTTTTCCGACCGCTCCGTTCTTCATCTTGGTAGGTGCTTTCTGGAAACGGGGTTCCTGTTCGGCTTCCTCGTGAAGCGACCTGCCTCTGGATCTTTCTTCAATTTCAACGTAAACGCTGTTATCCATTGCCTCGTTGATCTTGGCGATAACACCGTCGACGTCCTTAGAGGGTACCCATCCGTCGATAACGAATGAATACTCACTTGTCGCAATCCTCATAGGCGTCTCTCCCTTCTTTACGGTAAGAGACAGTTCCTCATCGGATGCGACGATGAACGTCTTGTATTTCTCCGAGAGTTCCGCAATTCTTGCTTCGACATTGACCAATTCGGCCTCGGCCGCTGTAATTGCAGCCTGTGTCTTTGCGAGTGCGTCTGCAGCCGAACCTGTGACTGCAGGTACCTGAATCTCGGAATATCCGTACTCAGACAGAACCGATGCGGCTTTGTCTTTCTCGGATTTCTTCACGAATACTGCTGCGACTCCTCCGTCTTTTGCGAATGACACAAAGGTCTCCGCATCGGGAAGTGCCTCCAGTGCCGCTGTGGGATCGGCTTTGACCGAACCTACGAATACGGCGATGGATTCGTATCCGCTGTATAGTTCTAAGTTTATTGGAAGCTTGGAAAGCTTTGAAAGACTTGCTTCCTGCGCTTTCAATTCTGCGACATTCTGAACGATCCTGTTCTTTTCGTCAATGGCCGACATGACCTCTGACATAACAGTTTCGACACCGTTCGAAGAGATTTCCGCCTCGATATCCTTAACGGATACCGGCTCCATCTCGACACCTTTGAGTTTGATGCCGAGATCTTTCTCCGTCGTCCTCAGCGCCAGCAGCCTCTCGGATGCTTTTGATGAGTACGGACGGGGTTTGCCGATGGCGAATCCCTCATCCTGGCCGGTGGTATGATCGATCAGGTGGACAGCGTCAAGACTGTACAATACGTCAATCATATCGTCCAGGCGTGACTTGTTGCCCACGATCACAATCCTACTCATCGACTCAGGAAGTAACATTCAATGTCCTCTCGAATTGTTCATTGAGGAAGTTCTTCACTTTCTCTAACTTGGCATCGATATCGTTATCGATGTCTGCTGCTTCCTTCCTTCCGCCAGAAAGGAGCTCTTCACGCTTTGCAACAAGTGTGTCCTTCTCCTTCGCAATTGCAGATTCGTAATTGCTGCGAGCTTGCGCTTCGGCATCTTGAATCTTCTGCACGGAATCTCTGCGTGCGGCGGCGATAGCTGCTTTCTTGTCCACTTCAGCCTGTTCGACCTTAGCGTTGGCTGCTACCTCCGCGTTCTTAATTTCTTCAAGTATGTCAGTACGGCCCATATACCTCCCCGACCTTAATTACGGTGGGGTATGTGAAGTCATTACTTAAAGGATATGGCCCATTTTATAGTAAGGAAAATCAGTGTTTCTGGTCCGGAAGGATAAATTCCCTGACCTTGATGTCTGTCTCGGCGAAAAGTTTCTTGGACAGATCGTCTACATATCCCTCGGCGTAGACAACCTCTTTGATGCCTGCATTGATGAGTATTTTGGCACACATCGAACAGGGGTAGGTTGTGGTGTAGATTGTTGCATCCTTGACACTCGTTCCGAAGTATGCGGCCTGTGCCACAGCGTTCTGTTCCGCATGTACGCCTCTGCACAATTCATGCCTAGTGCCAGACGGAATATTCATCTGCTGTCTGATGCACCCGAGTTCCTCACAGTGAAGAGTGCCTCTCGGGGATCCGTTGTAACCCGTGGATATGACGTGTTTGTCCCTTACAACCACAGCACCCACTCTTCTTCTGAGACAGGTGGATCTTTTGGCTACAAGGAATGCCATTTCCATGAAATATTCATCATTTCCGGGTCTTTCCATGCCTTTTGGATAATTATGCTATTATATATGTTTACTTCAATTCGGGAACGTTAACTGTGATACCGTGGGGGATGAAGATATCACCAGCATACTGAAGACAGGAATTGCAATGTTTACCGTGATTATCATTGTCTTCGGCGGTATGTACCTCTATTCCGGTATGAGCAAACCGCTTACGGTTGTGGAATCCGGCAGTATGCAGCATTCCGATACGGAATCGAGTATAGGTGTCATAGATACAGGAGATATTGTCGTAATGATATCTCCGGAAAAGAAATCCATAACATCGTATGTCGAGGGATATGCGTCCGGATATCGGGAATTCGGAGATTACGGAGATGTCATCATTTACTACCGTGATTACGGAAATCCTGTAATCCACCGTGCGATATTATGGATAGAATATACAAATCTGGGTAAATGGTCTGCACCGGCTTTGGCTAATTTCGATCCGGACAGATGGAGTGACGAAGGTTCAAACGATCCGTATGATCTGCAGGGTACACTGACAATCAAAGGATTGGGTTGGAGAGGGTATACAGCAACAATTGATCTGAATACACTTGACAGACACAGCGGATATCTCACGGCCGGTGACAACAATCAGTATTTCGATCAGGCTACGGGAATATCGACATGCGGATTGATTGACAAAGCACACATCAAAGCAGTTGCGGGTCTTGAAATTCCGTGGCTGGGATGTGTCAAACTGATTATCAACAACAAGAACGTTGATAAGATTCCGTCGAACAGCATTCCGTGTCTTGCAGCTGCAATGGTTGTCATAATTCTTGTTCTTCTGACCATCATGGCAGTTATAAGTCATTTCATAAAACTGCATGACAGAAAGAAGAAAGAAATGGCGGAAGCTCAGATTGATGATGAAGAGAAGAAGTAGGAACCCTCCCACCCCTTCATTTCCACTGGAAGCTTTTACATGAGTTTGGTCTGATTCGGAGGGACGTAATCAATCAGTTTTTTGAAAAGATCGTCTTTCTTGAAACGTTCAATAACTTCTTTCTGAATATCCAATTTGATTTCTTTGGTTCTTCCCGCTTTACCGAAAGACTTGACTGATGCATTGATCAGACCCATCATATCCAATTCCTGAATCAGATCTCCGATTCTTCTCTGTGTCAGAACAGGTATTTTGATAATATCTGCAATGTTTTTGTATTCATTATAGACATCTCCGGTGATGATTGTATTATCGGATCTTTCTGAAATTCTGATAATAGCCAGAAGAAGAATTTTTGTCTGTGAGGAAAGAGATCTTATACTTTCTTCGACAACATCGATTTCAATACTGCTTTTTGCGGATTTGACATGAGCTATAGTGATTTCATCGTCACCGTTACGTTCTGCAATATCCGTTGCGGTTCTGAGAAGATCGATTGCCATTCTTGCATCACCGTCATTTCTCGAAGCAAGTGCCGCACAGTATTCCACAACATTTTCATCGAGAACATTCGGTTCGAAAACACCTTCGATCCTGTCATTGAGAATATCTTCCAATTCTTTTTTACTGTAAGGAGGAAAAATGATACTTTCTCCTCCGAATCTGCTTTTTGCTTTCGGTTCAAGCATTTCCTGGAATTTCGAATTGTTTGAAATTCCTATTATGGAAACTTTTGATTTTGAAAGATGTTCATTGATTTTCGCAAGATAATAAAAGATGTCATCTCCTTTCTTGGAAATCATATGATCGATTTCATCAAGAATAATGATGAACACACATCCTCTCGATTCGATTTCCTGATAGAATTCTTTGTATAATTTTTCGAAACTCCATCCGGTGAAAGGAATTTTTTCATTTATATCATCGATAAACTGTTTTGCGATATCATACAGAATTC
Organism: uncultured Methanomassiliicoccales archaeon; assembly: GCA_964504055.1. GTDB lineage: Archaea > Thermoplasmatota > Thermoplasmata > Methanomassiliicoccales > Methanomethylophilaceae > Methanarcanum. The sequence goes on along the minus strand of CAZDCU010000004.1, from coordinate 32,220 downwards.
CGTATGCGGTATCGATAACTTCACAGTTGACATACAGATACTGACATTTTTCTTTGTCAGGATCGATTTTTCTCAGTTCCTTTCCGATATAATTGATGACAGCGGTTTTTCCGGTTCCTGTCATTCCGTAAATCATAATATTGGAAGGTTTTTCTCCGTTAAATGCAATCGAAATAATCGATGCAATTTTGTCAATCTGATCCTTTCTGTGAGGAAGATCATCCGGTAAGTAAGTTGTCTGAAGAACTTTCTTATCTTTTATGAGCTGCTTTCTTTTCTTTATATATTTAGTGAAAATGGATTCTGTTTTTGAAATCTCTTCATCGCTCATTTGAATCTTCCATAAGAAATATACCTGTATAACCTACATTTCCTCTGAATAGATGAATTGTATTTAATGATTCTCTTTCTTCTCAAAAACCGTTACATGAAATTTTGTTTTTCATATGAATTTATGATTTTTTCAAAGGATCATTCATTATCATATTTTCAATTCTTTTTAACGAAAATCAATCTGAACTGAAAGCTCATTGAATACCTTTTAATGAGAGGAATCTATTCCTCTCTATTCAAAAGAGGTATTCAAATGAAACACCCCGGTTGGGCAACAGTTGGACTCAGTCTTGCACTCATCGCAGTATGCGTTGTTGCATTGTACTTCATCGGTCTCAGATGAAAATCATTTCCAGTGGAAATATAGGGGTGCCCCCCTATGGACCACATTAACTCCTAATTGTAATTATGGACTTTTATTCACATTCTTGATTTTATCTTAAAATCATGGACAGATATTCTGTACTGTCGGTGTCGATTGTCATTTTAATTGTGATATTCGCATCGTTCAACATAAGCGAAGATGAAGACTCTGTAACCGGTTTTGCGGATCAGATAAAATCAACCGATTCCGGATATACATTCATAATTACCGACGGTGACGGAAACAGTGTAAAATCCTTTTCTTCGGTGAAACCTGACAGTGAACTGCATAAATTTTCAGGATCGTATTCCGAAGACGGAAGTATGTTCTTTGTCAGTAAAATAGAATGATAAAAGAAAGGGATCGGATGAACCGATCCCTGTATGGTTTCTTTAACAGCGGCGGATAATCATCGACACCGCGTTACCTCCTCCGAGGCAGAGAGTGCCGAGACCGACTTCCTTGTTGCGGTTTTTCAGTGCGTAAAGGAGAGTTGTGATAACACGTGCTCCGGAGCATCCGATGGGGTGTCCCATTGCAACGGCTCCTCCGTTTACGTTGAATATCTCATCGGGAACATTGAGTTCTTTCTTTACAGCACAGGATGCGGTTGCGAATGCTTCATTGTGCTCGAAGAGATCGATGTCGTCGATTGTCATACCCGCTTTTTTGAGAACATGTCTCGTTGTGGGTATGGGAGCTTCCATAATGTATTCGGGAAGAACACCGCGCTCGCCGTATGCTTCGATTGTTGCGAGAGGTTTGATTCCGTGTTCCTTTGCCCAGGACATTGACGAAATAACCAGTGCAGATGCTCCGTCGCTGAGCTGTGATGAGTTACCTGCGGTGACTATTCCGTCTGCTTTGAACACAGGTCTCAGTCTTCCGAGCGATTCCATGGTTGTGTCTTCTCTGATACCCTCATCGTAATCAAACACGATTTCCTGTTTCTTCTGTTTGACAGTAACAGGAAGCATCTCATCTTTGAATGCACCGCTTTTTGTCGCTGCAGCTGCTTTTTTGTTACTCTCGTATGAAAGCTGATCTGCATCCTCACGTGTGACATTGAATCTCTCTGCGACGATTTCTCCGGTCATTCCCATGTGCTGGTCGTTGAATATGTCCCAGAGTCCGTCGTGGACCATTGAATCGACGACTTTCTGATCGTTCATGGTGTATCCGAATCTCGCTCCGGGCATGAGGTACGGTGCACGGGACATGCTCTCCATTCCTCCGGCGACGATACAGTTGTACTCTCCAGCTTTGATTGCGTCTGCCGCAAGCATGACGGATTTCATTCCGGATCCGCAGACTGCGTTCACAGTGAATGCACCGATTTCAACAGGCAGTCCTCCGTGGATTGCAGCCTGTCTTGCGGGGTTCTGTCCCAATCCTGCCGATATGACGTTACCCATGATGCATTCTTCGACATCTGTGGGTTCGATTCCGGCTCTTTTTACCGCTTCTTTTACGACAAGACCTCCGAGGTCTGTCGCTTTTATTCCGGCCAAGGTCTTTCCGAACTTTCCTATAGGGGTTCTGTTCGCACTGAGAATTACGATCTCGTCCATGATAATCCGGAACGGTTTTAGGAATGTGAATATATAATATTGTCGATTTATACATACGGCAATTAACGAATTCCACCGGAGTGCACAGACCCATTCTCTTGAGAGGTTTGGAAAGATGTCTGCGTGCGCAGGTCGGGGGTTCGTACCAACCGGGAACGATCCATCTCATTTTTTCCTCACAGACTGCGTCTTTCACTTTGATGTGACAGTCTTTGCAGCGGTAACCGGAATTCTTTCCTATGGATTTCATCTTCTTTCCGCAGGAAGGACATACCGGATTGGAAATTTTCTCGATGTGTTTTGCCGTTGAGATCACATGAAGTTTCTCGACATTCAGTGTTCTGGGTGATTCTCTGTATTCGCCTAACACTTCGATGACATCTCCGGGAATCAGCTGATCGAAAGCCATTCTGAACTCTTTGGACGGTTCGTATGCACCGCAGGTGATGTCTCCGTATTCTGTGTGAATGTCAATGAATACGTGACCGCCTTCGATGTGTTTTGCGTTGGAAATCACTTCTCCGGTGACGGAATACGATTGATTGGGTTTCAGTTCGTCATATTCTCTTATGATGTGGTCATCCGTTCCCTGATTCGTAAGGAAAACGACCCATCTGTATCTTTTCTCGGTTCTGAGTGTATCCGCTGCGGAAATGACATCTTCGATGACATCTCCTCTCAGTCCGTATAACACAGGACAGGGAGTTGCGGGAACCATTGCAACTTTTTCTTCCCTGTCTTCCCAGCTGTTGAATGTAGTCGGGAAGTTATGTTCCATATCTCTTATTGAAATGGGATCGAATGTTCTCGGGGTTCCCCATCTGTCTCTTTCCCTGTAGGCGAGGAGTTCGTATGTGAAATCGTTCGGAATCCATGCCAATCCGCATGTGCTTCCGATCAGTCCTCTTCCGTTGCCTATGGTGAATGTGACTGCATTGATTCTTTTCAGTTCTCTGTCGATTTCACTGCGGTCCATTATGGTTGTTACACCGCGGCGATAGAACGATTCATCAGGTCTTATCGCTGAGATGAACAATCCGGGATTGGCGTCGTCTTCATGGTATTTTTCAACCAACGGAATGAGTCTTTTCATTATTTCATTATAGTCTGGCTCATTATCATCGCATTCATCGTAGGAGAACAGATCTCTTCCTTCGATTTCGCCGATTTTCTTTTTTGCGCCGATACCGTGTCCGAAACGCATTACAAGTGAACCGTTACCTCTGGTCTTCCAGGGGACTGCGGGATTGAGACGTACAAGGCGCGGAAGTCCTATGAGATCGAAATCCGATAATTCATTGATAATCTCAGTTGCAAGGAACGTAGTACAGTTACCTTTGACTGAGTCTGTATCATCCACGGCTACGAACACGGTTCACACCACCATTATGGCAATGATCATTCGAAGAGACGGTCTATCATCCAATCGGTATCGAATTTGATGATGTCATCATATTCCTGACCGTTGCATACGAAAGCAATGGGTTTTCCGATTGTGTGTGCAATCGAAAGTGCGGCACCGCCTTTTGAATCTGCATCGATCTTTGTGAGAATAATTGCATCCACACCGATTGCTTCATCGAATGCTTTCGCCTGTTCGACAGCGTCGTTTCCCGCAAGGGAATCGCCGACGAAAATTTTCAGGGAAGGTTTCGAGACCCTGACAATCTTCTTCATTTCATCGACGAGGTTGTTGTTTGTCTGCATACGGCCTGCGGTATCGATGAGAACAGCGTCTCTTTTCTTCGCTTTGGCATGTTCGATTGCATCGTATGCCACCGCAGCGGGATCCGCATCCTGTGAATGTTTCACAATCTTACATCCGAGTTTGTCTGCGTGAATCGTAAGCTGTTCGATTGCACCGGCTCTGAATGTATCTCCTGCCGCAAGTACGACGGTGTGTCCGTTCTTCATGAGACGGTTTGCGATCTTTGCGATTGCAGTTGTCTTTCCGGTACCGTTGATACCGACGAACATAATGGATGTCGGTCTTTCCTGTTCCTCAAACCACGAATCGAAATCGAATTCGTTGAGCTTGAGAACATTTCTCACCGCATCTTTGACGGAGAGTTCGACAATCTCTTCCAAAGTGTGATCGCGGGAGAATTTCTTTCCGAGGAGGTTTTCCCTTACACCGTTCTTTATCTCTTCGACTACGGGTAAGGCCACATCGGCTTCCAGCAATGCTATTTCCAATTCCCAGAGGAAATCGTCAAGGGATTCGTCTTTGATCTTTTTACCCAGGAAACTGTCTGTGAGCATAGAGCCGACGGATGACTGATTCTTTTTCGCTTCCTTCTCCAGTTTCATCTGTTCTTTTCTGGAGAGAGGTGCTTTGGGTTGTTCCGCAGGTTTGACTTCTGCGGGTTTTTCCTCTTTTACGGGTTCGGTGTGAACTTCCTGTGAAAGAGGAACCTCGGGCTGTTCCTTTTTGACTTCGGGAACAGCCTTGGGTGTCTCGGCCGGGGGTTCCGCAGGTGTTTCTGCGATATTCGCCGGCGCTTTCTTGAAAATGCCCTTGAGTTTATTCTTCAGGGAATCGAACATGAGAACACTCACTGCTGTCTTCTCTGATATTCTTGTTGGACAGCCATGGAGAGCGATTTCGCCTGAGCATCGGTCTGCTTGATGGTGTCATTGAGCTTCTGGATAGCTTCTCTGACTTCCTCTGCACTGTCCGACATGTATTTGGCGGCATCTTCGAGGTCCATATCGATGGACACTTTGTTTCCGATGCCTACGACAGCCTTTCTCTTGGATGTGACTGTCGCGATGACGAATGATGATGCTCCTGCGGGAACGAGTATCTCGTCACCCTCTTTTGCGTTCGCAAATGCGTTCAGGGTATCGCGTGCCCTGAGGGTTTCTTCCAATGAAAGCTGGAAGAATCTTGCCTGCTGCGCCATAGCGTCGAGTTGTACCCTCATCGTTTCGAGGGTGGCAAGTGCCTGACGGAGCTCACCGTCATCCATGTTTACTCACCGGTCACTTTGTATCTGACGACGTGGTCGACGATCTCACCGTTGGGGATTTCCTCGATCTTGTCGACTCTGACCTGCCATCTCTTCACTTTGTGCTTGCTGCCCAATGTGGAGACAATCTGCTCCTTTGCTGCCGCCTCATCTTCTGCTGCAATTTCAACGGAGTAAGGCTGGCTGCCCTGTCTGACATCATCGAAGGAACCTGTTACGCGGAAACCTTTCATATTTATTACCTGTTTTGGAGAACTGCAACAATATAATAAGACTTTTGGTACTCAGCAGTGTGAAAAACCGTAATGAAATCATTGTTCCGAGTATCTGTTTTTACTGTGAATTTCGATATCTGGCTCATATGAATGTAAGATGTATCTGTATGAACATACGGTAAAGTAACATTCGGATGACTGACACTTTGTCACTGCCGTTTTTATCTCGGGTGAATTTTATATGGTTCCGGAAACTCACTCGGTAATATGAAACAGCTCTCCGTCGGTGTTTCCGATTTCAAAACCGTCCGCGGTAACGATCTGTACTATATCGACAGGAGCCTGTTCATAGAGAAGATACTGGGTAAGAACAGAAACGGAGTGTACCTTTTCACCGGACCGCACCGTTTCGGTAAATCGCTGAACCTCAGTATGTTTGATGCTTTCCTTAATATCAGGTATAAAGGAAACACCTGGTTTGACGGATTGGAGATTTCGGAACATTCTGAGTTTGACCGTTACAGAAACGCATTTCCTGTAATTTATCTGAATTTCAGATCGGAAGTAAGGAATTACGACGGATTTCTCAGAGCATTCAATGAGAAAATACGTGAAATATTCGGAGAATTTCTGTATATTCTCGATTCTCCGAAGCTGACGGAATGCGATAAAAGAATTTTCACCGATCTTTACAACGGACTCGGTTCGGAAGGCGATCTGCAGTATGCTCTGAAGAATCTTACCGCTCTGCTCAGAGATTATCACGATGTCGGTGTTGTTGTCCTGATAGACGATTATGACTGTGTCATGAATAAAATTCTCAGTAAATCCGATTGCCGTAAGATTGCAATGTTCCTCGGCGAGGCGTTTTTATCTCTGTTCAAAGGCAACAGATCTCTTCAGCTCGGTATCGTAATCGGCACGGAATTCATTGAAAATATTTTCTGCGAAACGAACAGCATCACTCTGAATGATATCTTTGAATCGGAATTCAGCGGAATGTTCGGTTTTACGGAAGAGGATGTGAAACAGATCTGTGCCGATTGCAATCATCCCGAGAAGTTCGGGGAGATTATGGAATATTACGACGGATACCGCTTCGGAGATACCGACATTTACAATCCTTCAAGCATACTGAATTATGTTCAGAGGACGGAATTTCTCAGTAAATGAGCATTTTCCGTATGTGAAACTGACCTTACCTTTATATACAGGTCACTGATTAGCGTTTCGTACTTGTAGGAGAGTCTTAGGACTCGCATGCACTACGAGGAGGAATTGAATTGGCAGAAAAACCAACCGTAATGGCTGTGCAGAAGGCACTCGAAAGTGCAAAGAAGCGCAATTTTACTGAAACGGTTGAGTTGGCCATCAATCTCAAAGATGTGGATCTTTCTATGCCTAAGAACCGTATTACAGACGATATCGTTCTGCCTAACGGCCGCGGCAAAGCAATCCGTATCTGTGTGATTGGTGGTGGCGAACTTGTCCAGAAAGCCAAAGACGTTGCCGACGTCACGGTCACAGCTGATGAACTTCAGGCGATCGCTGACGATAAGAAACAGGCGAAGAAGCTCGCGAACAGCATCGACTACTTCATTGCCGAAGCACCCATGATGGGAGTTGTCGGTAAGAGGCTCGGTACCGTTCTCGGTCCTCGCGGTAAGATGCCTAAGCCCATTCCCCCGGGACAGGACCCCACGGGAATGATCGAAGGTCTCCGCAAGACTGTTTCTGTCAGGACTAAAGACAGGATTACCTTCCACGCACCCGTCGGAACGGTCAACATGTCACCCGAAGAGATTGCAGAAAACATCGACACCATACTCAAACGTGTCGAGCTCAAGCTCGAGAAGGGAAGGATGAACATCGCTTCATCCTACGTGAAGACCACAATGGGTCCGTCCGAGAGGCTGATCTGAGGAGGTTCGAAATATGGCACACGTCGCAACATGGAAGAAGGATCTCGTCAAGGAACTTGTCGAGGAAATGGCCGCAAAGCCCGTTGTCGCAGTAGTCGACATGTCGGGAATCGCAGGTCAGCAGATCCAGGCCATGAGGGCGGGACTTAGGCAGCACGCTACACTCAAGATGACCAAGAACAATCTTATGTTCCTGGCTATCGATGAGGCAGCTAAGCAGAAGCCCGGACTCGAAGAACTGAAATCTGCAATCCACGGACAGTGTGCAATCATTGCCACCGACCTTAATCCTTTCAAGCTCTTCAAACAGCTTGAGAGCACAAAGACGGCGGCACCTGCGAAAGCAGGACAGATTGCCCCCATGGACATTACAGTCCACCAGGGACCCACACCGTTCGGACCGGGACCTATCATCGGAGAACTTCAGAAACTGGGTCTTCCCGCTGCAATTGACGGCGGAAAGATTGTTATCAAAAAGGATACCACACTCGTTAAGGCAGGACAGCCTGTCCCGGCGAATGTGGCGGCAATGCTCCCCAAGCTGGAGATTTTGCCCATGGTCGTAGGACTTGACCTCAGGGCCGCCTACGAAGATGGTACAATCTACCACAGGGACGTATTGGACATCCCGGACGATTACTACGCAACAATGTTCGCTACGGCTGCAAGGAATGCTCTCGCACTCGGTGTATCTATCGGATTCCCGACAAAGGAAACGATTGTACCGCTGATTACAAAAGCATTCAGGGAGGCTATGGGTCTCTCAATATCAGCCGCGATCCCAACCAGAGACAACATAAAGATGCTCCTTGCGAAAGCAGATTCACAGATGCTTTCAGTCGCTTCAGCAGCGAACTACACGGACGGCAGCATCGGTGCGAGGCTTAGTGCCGCAGCATCGGCAGCACCCGCAGCAGCTCCCGCAGCGAGCGCACAGGCAGAGGCAGCACCTGTCGAAGAAGAGGAAGAGGTCAGCGAAGAAGAAGCAGCAGCTGGCCTTAGTGCATTATTCGGTTAAAATTGGAGGTTGAATACTATGGAGTACATCTACAGTGCAATGGTGCTTTACGCAGCAGGCAAAGAAATCACAGAGGACGCAGTTACAGCAATCCTCAAAGCCGCTGGTGTAGACGCTGACGCAGCCAAAGTCAAGGCACTGATCGCATCACTCGACGGAGTTGACATCAAAGAGGCAATTGAATCTGCCTCCGTTATGGCAGCTCCCGCAGCAGCACCTGCAGCAGCACCTGCAGCAGGCGCAGCAGCAGCTCCCGCAAAAGAGGAGCCCGAAGAGGAAGAGGTCAGTGAGGAAGAGGCTGCCGCTGGTCTGAGCGCATTGTTCGGATAAGCGGACGGTTGTCTGACTGACACTTTCAAACCTTTTACCTTTCTTCCTTTTATTAACGGTTTTATATTGAGTCGCACTTGACGTTCTATGGGTCTCGGATTACGCAATACGAAAGTCTATGCGGCGATCGGCATACTTGCTGTTGCCGTCATAACCATCGACGTCATTCTCGGAATTTTCCTTGACAGTAACTGGAGACCTGAAGCGAACGTAATCTGCGATCTCGGTGTTTCTTCCAACGATGCGATAGCAACATCATTTATGGTCAGCTGCTGTGTTGCCGGAATACTGTTCGCAATTTCCTCACTGATGTGGATTGTCGGCAGCAAATCGAAACTCATGAAAACCGCAGGTGTGTTTACACTGTTCGCAGGTGTGTCATTGATGGGCGTGGGTCTTTTGGATAAGACAGATGACAAAATCCATCAGTTGGCTGTTGTTTTTTATGCAGCCCTTTTTATCGTTGCGATACTGTTCTCATGTATCAGAGACATCATCAACAGGAAGTTCTTCTTCGTTGCATGTTTTGCACTGTTGGCGGTATATGCGGTAATAAGTTTCAGTGATTTCTTCCCGTACATACTCACACAGTTCCTGCTCATGGGATTCGTGCTTGTATGGTATGTCCTGAAGTGTCTCGGTGTTCTGCATCCCGAATCCGAATTACTCGGAAGAATCGGATGTACCGAAGCGTAAGAAGATTTCACTTCTTCTGACTCGGATAGCTCAGTTTACCTGTAATGAGCCTCGAAGAATCTCCGAATACACCCATGAGTGTGTTGTACTCATATTTCGTGAGAACGGCACGTCCGATCATTCTTCTGAACATAGCCGAGGTGTATCCTTTTCTCTGTTCTGGGTAATCGATATTGTCCAACAATTCGTCGAAGAATGAGAATAATCTTTCTTTCTCGATATGATCCGCAGGTTCCGGAGCTTCCAAGGTCTTTCCGAAGAGTTCGTACATTACAATGGTTGCCGCATGTGAAAGATTCAGAATGGGGTAAGTATCGCTTGTAGGTACATGTACCAGCACGTCGCATCTCGCTAATTCGTCCTGAAGAAGACCGATGTCCTCCCTTCCGAAAATCAATGCAATTTTTTCGGGATAATCTCTCACTTTTTCCGCAAAATCATGTGCGGAAACAGGGATTCTGATGTAGTTGTTCTCTCCCTTGGAGGCTACACCCGACGTACCTGCAACGAGGAAACATCCTTCTACGGCTTCATCGATCGTATCGACAATCTTTGCATTATCCAGGATACCGGATCCGTGTTTTGCCCTCCTGTACGCATCGTCGCCTATGGGGCAGGGGTGCACAAGATAAAGTTCGCTGATGTCGAAGTTTGCCATCGATCTTGCTATGGCTCCGATGTTGCCTTCGAACTTCGGCGCGACGAGGACTATACGGATATCGGTCATCGGAATGACGGTAGATTCATGTCGGATATATTCCCATCGACCGTTACGTGTTGATATTTTACGCATTAATCCATAGATAGAGATTTAGAACAGTTCCAAGATACGACGGAACGTGAACAACATTCCCAAGGATCATCCCAGGTACAAATCGCTGATGGTCAGAGAGCGTCTCGCAGATGCGGTAGAAAAAGGTCTTGTGAACCCTACAGGTCTCATTTCCCACGGAAGGGGAGAGGCATTCGACTACCTCATGGGAGAGAAGACACTTCCTCCGTCATTGGAAGCAGAAAAAGTCGCTGCGGCATATCTTCTCAGAGCGAAGAGGCCGTTGGTATGCGTGAACGGTAACGCAGCCGCATTGGATGCGGAGAATCTTATCGCTCTCTCCGAGACAATTCCCGCACCGTTGGAGATCAATATCTTCCACCGTACCGAAGAGAGGATGAAACTTCTGATTGAGTATATGGAATCTCAGGGATGCAAAGAGGTTCTCGGCGGAACGCCCGAAGCAAGGATTCCCGGACTGAACCACGACCGTGCACTGTGTACAAACACGCTTTTCGACTGCGATGCCATCGTTGTTCCGATCGAAGACGGCGACAGGGCGGAAGCACTCGTGAAAATGGGAAAAGTTGTGATTTCCATCGATATCAATCCGATATCGAGAACATCCAAGACAGCAACCGTTCCGATATCCGATGAGCTGACACGTGCGCTGAAGAACATCATCCGTTTCATCGAAGAATTAAGAGGAAACGATGCCGAAATCGACAGAATAATCAAATCATACGACAGCAACAGGAACAGGAAGGAACTCCTGCAGGAGATCTCCTCATACCTCATGACTGCGGCTGACTGATAAGAATTAACTATCTGCATTCGTTCCTGACTGACATCATGATCGATGACGAACTTCTCGAGAAAGGTGTCCTGAGACTGCATTGGGCGGAGATGCACACTCCCGTCCTTCAGCAGATAAGAGAGCGCTTCAGAAAAGAAAAGCCGCTCAAGGGACTGAAGGTCGCAATGGCACTCCACACGGAGGCCAAGACAGGTATTCTTGCAATTACATTGGCGGAAGCGGGTGCGGAAATACGCCTCGCAAGCTGCAACCCTCTGTCCACGGATGATTCGGTTGCATTGGCACTGCGTGAGAAATACGGTCTTGACGTTTACGCCAAAAAAGGCGAGACCCAGGAGGAGTATTACAGTCATCTGAACACTGTTCTCGATATGGGCCCGGATTACATCATAGACGACGGTGCGGACCTTATCGCAATGGTGCACACTTCGAGAAGGGAATTACTCAAAAACATCAAAGGTGCGAACGAGGAAACCACTACAGGTATCGTGCGTCTCAGAGCGATGGCGGACGACGGAAAGCTCGAGTTTCCGGTCATGGCCGTCAACGACGCTCAGATGAAGTTCCTCTTCGACAACAGATACGGAACGGGACAGTCCGCATTCGACGGATGGATGAACGCCACCAATCTGATGGTTTCCGGTAAGCATCTCGTTGTTGCGGGATACGGATGGTGCGGCAAAGGAGTCGCAATGAGAGCAAAAGGACTCGGAGCATCAGTTACCGTTACGGAAGTCGATCCGATCAGAGCAATCGAAGCTAAAATGGACGGTTTCGAGGTCATGCCGATGATTGAAGCCGTGAAGAATGCGGATATTATCATGACCGTTACCGGATGCAAAGACATTGTCACACGCGAGCATTTCGAAGTCATGAAAGACGGATGCATTATGGGTAATGTCGGACACTTCGACAACGAAATCAGTAAGAAAGATTTGGAAGCGATGTCGAAGAGCGTTGTCAGAGTACGTGAGTTCGTCGATGAGTACGATGTCAACGGAAAGAAGTTATTCCTCATAGGAGAGGGACGTTTAATGAATCTTGCCGCAGGACAGGGACACCCTGCGGAGATTATGGATATGAGCTTCGCAGTTCAGGCACTGGCACTTGAGTATCTTGTCAAAAATCACAATACTATGAACAGGGGAGTGCATACGGTTCCCCATGAGATTGATGTCACCATTGCGGAGCACAAACTCAAAGCGATGGGTGTGAAAATCGATAAACTTTCCAAAGCTCAGAAAGAATACATCACAGGATGGAAGGAAGGCACATGAAGCCGTTTCTCACGGTATACGGGCACGTGTCATTGGATCAGATAATGACGGTGGATCAGTTTCCGAAGATGAACACATCGGTCGATGTGCTTTCGAAGGAAACAAGTCTCGGCGGTACGGCTGCGAATGTTGCCGTAACGGCGGCGAGACTGGGCGTACCCACTGCAATCTGTTCGTTTGTCGGCCGTGATATGCCGGAGAAATACGAAGAACTCATGAGATCGAGCGGTTTGATTCTCGATGAGATGGTCAAAGTCGACGGTTACGATACGTCCACTGCCCTTGTGATCAACGACAGCAATCTCGATCAGAAAGTACTGTTCTTCCAGGGACCTCACGGGTACGCATCCAAACTGGGAATCGATCTTCTGAAAAACGCAAAGGAATCGAAATTCGTTCATTTCTGTACGGGAGAACCTGATTACCACATACGCATAATGAGGGAACTGAGATCGAAAGAAAGGATTACGGCATTCGATCCCGCACAGGAGATTCACAGACTCTGGAACAGTAAGAATCTGAACGATGCGTTATCCGTTTCCGATATGTTATTCTGCAACAGATTCGAGGCCGAATCTGTCTTGAAATATCTCGGTGCGGAATCATTTGCACATGTGAAACATCCTTTCATACTCTGTACGAAAGGTTCGGACGGATGTGATCTTTACATCGACGGAAACTGCACGCATTTCCCTATTGTGAAAGCGGATAAGGTAGTAGATGCGACAGGTGCGGGAGACTCCTTCAGAGCGGGATTCTACGCAGGACAGTACCGCGGAATGTCGATTGAGGAGTCTGTTATTATCGCAGCAACCGTTTCTTCATTCATTGTGGAAAAAACGGGAACACTGACCAATACACCTACGTGGGACGCAGTTATGGAACGTGCGGACCCGTATCTTTCGAGGTTGTGAACATGTTAGTTGCAATTACGGGAACGCCGGGAGTGGGAAAGAGTACTGTTTCCGGAATTCTGAGGAAGGATCACAACGTGATTGACATCCGTTCTTATGCGGAGAAACACAATCTCCTCGGAGAATTCGATGCCGATGCAGGTTCTTACGATGTGGATGTCGAGAAACTCAACGATTCGGTAATGTCCGAGAATTTTGAAGGATTGGTATTCCTTGACGGCCATCTTTCGCATTTTGTCGATGTTGATCTGATTGTTGTTCTCAGATGCGATCCCGATGTTCTCGCCGAGAGGCTGACTGCAAGAGGATATGATAAGAAAAAAGTCGAAGAAAATGTGCTTTCCGAAGTATTGGACATAATTCTGACCGAATCCGTGAATTCCGAAATTCCGACGTATGAAATCGATTGCACACACCTTTCTCCCGAAGAAGTTGCATCTGAAGTCCTCAAAATTGTCGGCGGAGATGCCGACGGGCACAGTCCCGGAAGTGTCGATTGGAACGACAGATTGGAAAAGTGGGCCTTCTGATTACTTACGAACCAGTTCTTTTACCAATTCGAAGACGAATCTTTCGCATCTTCTCAGTGATTCCACATCCAAATATTCATCCGGGGTGTGAACTCCTCTCATATCGGGTCCGATTGCGATTGCCTGTATTCCCGGGCATTTGTTGCTGATTACACCGCATTCGAGACCGCCGTGAGTGATTTCGATCTGCGGTTCGCGGCTGTACATTCTTCTGTAAACGGAGGTTGAAATCTTCTGTAATTCGGAGCCCTCTTCCTCATGCCATGAGGGGAAAAGATACTGTATATCCGAATCCGCACCGGAATTCAGGAATGTGTCTCTTATGCTTTCTGCGTGATGTGCCAGCAGGTCATCTTTCGCCGCTCTTGCCATACAGAGTATCTCTACCTTGTCATCTGATTTTATCACTCCGAGATTGGAAGATGCCGTAATTCCTTTCTCGCTTTTTCCGAGAAGATCGTTCGGACATGCAATCAGTGACGATACCAATTTCCCGGATGTTACGGAATCGAACGATGTTTTCGGTGTTTCCGCAGATGATACGGTGATTGATATGTTCGGATCCGTTTCGTGATATTTCTGTGAAATTTCATTAACATAAGATGCGAGTTTCTTCTCAGCAGATATGTCAGATGTTGAGAAAACAACTGTACATTCCATGGGGATGACGTTGTTGAACGTTCCTCCGGCGATGGATGAAATTTTGATATTGTCTAACTTTCCGAGGAATCCCGCTGCAAGTTTTATCGCGTTGGCTCTTCCGAATCCCGCCATGGACGAATGTCCCGACATCAGGCCCGTAACTTTCAGTAACGACCATTTACCGGACGCAGGTATGATTTCCGGTTTGAACACGGAGAATATATTCGCAGCACCTGCACATCCCACCGTAATCTTGTTCTCGTTTTCCATATCGAGATTGATGAGATATTTTGACTTCAGAATGTTATTTTTCAGTCTGTTCGCACCGAGAAGTCCCACTTCTTCGTTTGCCGTGAAAAGACATTCCAAAGAAACATCTTTCAGTTCGTCAGAATCCAACGCATTGAGCATCATTGCGATACCTACGCCGTTATCTGCACCGAGTGTTGTTCCGTTCGCGCGGATGTGTGTTCCGTCGATTATTATTTCGATGGGATCTTTAGTGAAATCGAATACTTTTCCGGGAATTTTGGAAGCAACCATGTCCTGGTGACCCTGTAATGCCACCGATTCCGTCTTTCCCGGACGGACCATCAGAATGTTACCTGCTTCGTCCTGTTCGCAGTAAATATTGTGTTTTTCTGCGAAATCTTTCAGAAATTCCTGCATCTTTCCGATGTGACCCGACGGTCTCGGAATTTTCGTAAGTTCTATGAAACGCTCCGATACATCCATGTTCAATTCTCCTTCGGTACCCTCGGCGCATTGGTCTTTATCCTGTAGTAGGTGAGAGGGTGATTCATTTTTTCGCTGTTACACAGGTTGTCAGGCTCAATACAAAGACCGTTGGATTTCATTGTGTGGCACTCCGGCGGAGTGTATCCGTCCGTTCCGTTTAATTCGCCCGTGATGTGCTTAATCTGATAGATTGACTTGGATTCATCGAAATCCGGTGACTGTGCGAATACGGTCAGAATCTGTTCCGAATTCATTCCTATTGCGTGAAGGAACGACACCAATGCGAACCTTCCGCTGTGCGGAAGGTTCACTCCCTGCACTGCGTTCGCAATCAGCGACCTTATACACGGCGGAAGTTCCGCATCTTCGAGTTTACCTGTGAATTTAGGCTCAAACTTACTCTTCACAGATTCCATGTGCCTCTTTACTTTCCCGGCATCTTCGGATATCGCCGCGATTATTTCATCGGATAAAGGAAGCGGTAATTCAGATTCAATCTTATCCTGAAGTGCATTCTGAAGGGTACGGTCGAATTTCTCATGCGGAAGGAAGACATATCCTCCGTAAATCTGATGGTTGATCAGTTTCCATTCGGGACTTTTGATCCTGGTGGAGAATTTCAGATAGTCCGTGAAGTGCATCTTCAGTCTGCTGTCATCCATGGTGGAATTGACACCCAATTCTTTTGACACTTCCAATGCCGTCGCCAACGGGCTGTCTCCCAGTAATTTGTTCATTCTCACCGATTCCGCGAGTGCGTATCTCTTGGTGAGGAAACGGTCGTTAATCAGAGAAACTATCATTCTGGCATATGGGTATGAAAGAACTTCCATCAGCCTTTCGTTCTCTGTTATCGTGGACACATATCTGACTTCAGATTTTTCGATTGCATCCTCAACTCTCTGGATCCCTCTTTTGCGGGCATCTTCGAGAAGATCGTCGGAAATCAGCATTTCAATGTCGGCTCCGCTTTCCGATACATACTTAGACGCATCCCTTAGGAACGGAAATCTCGACAGCATTGCGGAGTCCATGTTCCGCCGTACGCCTTGGTTCGTAAAATAACTATCACTCGAAGGACAGAAGTCCTCTGAGTCCTTCGATTACGGTTTTGTCGTCAATTGCTTTCGAAAGGTCTTCGTATGACGAATAAGGCCTGTATCTTACGACGGATGCAGCCCTCTTTTTTCCGATCCCGGGAAGGGAAGATATTGCACTCATCGCTGCGTGATTGATGTCGAACGGATACACAAGACCGGTAACAGATCTGAATCCCCAATCCGTGATTATGACATCATACGCCTTTCCGCAGTCGATTCTGTACGGAATACCCACAAGAAGAGGATACGAACCGATCTGTCTTCCGAATGTGATATTTCCGTCGTGGATCTCCATGAAGACATCTTTCAGTACGGTGCCTTTGGGAACTGTACGCTGAAGCATAACGTGATCGATTTCCTCTCTTATTCCCTGTTTGTATTTCTTGAAGAAATTACCGTCAACCTTTGTGCTGTATTCTCTTCTGACGGGGAGAACCTGTCTGATGTTTATTCTTCTGACAATCAATCCTTCATCGACGACTTTACGCAGAAACTCCATGTTGATGTCGTATGTTTCTCTCGATTCTCCGTCCAATCCCGATATGAGGTTCAGACCGGGTAACAGACAGGGCATTCCGTTTTCACCGCGGTGGCCTCCTACACGGTTGATCATTCTCACGGCATCCAAAACCTGTTTCGGTGTGCTGTTGAGGTTGTTGGCGTTTATTACCCTGATATCCGCGGATTCCATCCCGAGTGCCAGAACGTTGCCGGGAGTGCAGCATTCCGTTAAAATTTTCAGAATTTTTTCCGATTCCTCAGGATACTCGGATATGACTGCGGCGTTGGCATTGTCTACGTGCAACACATCGAAATTCAATTCTTTCAGACCGCAGAATAATTCCGATACCGCATCGGGGTTCGGCCTCGGAACGCCGGAGTCATCTTCGGAACCGTATGAAACGATACAGGTCTGCCCGCCTATGCGGATGTTTTTCACACCGAGTTCTTTCAGTTTTTTCGCTTCTGCGATAATATCCTGAGGAGAACGTATGAGAGGTTTTCCTTTCAGTGGCTCTATGCAATACGAACATCCTCCGGATGCATATCTGTGACATCCTCTGTATGATTCAATCTCTGCAATCAGCGGATAAGGGAAATCCTGATGCTGTTTTACGATCTCGGCACCGAGCATCATCCATCTGTTCCATTCACCGAGTGTGCGGTATCTTTCCCCGACTTCTTTTCCTGTCATTCCGTCGTAGAGGGATGCGGCAAGATCGTTCTTTATCGCAAAATCGAATTTTTCCGCAATTTCCGAGGATGCGGCGGAACCTCCGATGAGTTTCCATCCTTTTAATGAAGGAAGGATGTTTCCCAGCTCTTTCAGAGACATGGGCATCGATCTGATGTATTTCCCGGGAACGGTGTTTCCGGAGATCACTACACTTACGTTTGCATCCGGAATTTTACGGCCCTTGCGGATCATATCAATCGTAATGTACTCAACATCCGCACCTGCGTCTATTGCAGCACCCGCAACGGCTCTTACAATCGGCGAAATATACGGCGGAACACCCAATGCGGCCGGATCGTCGATGTATCCGTCGATGAGCACGACCTTGATGTCCATGATATCATCCTGTTGTCTTCTTACGTCCGACGGTGAATTTCAGGAAGAGCCACCATATGTATGCGAACAGGAAGTCGAGAACAATTGCGGATATTACGCCTATGAGATCCAGGATTGCAATGTCATCCGAAGGCAATGCAGGAAGCAGGAATGTTCTCACGATAAGAATCGCCGCCATATAGAAACCGTATGCCCACGGGAGAAGTTCTCTTCCCATGAATTCCATAGTTCTGTTTCTGAGCTGATCTTCTCTTAATCTGAACGATCCTAAGAACAGTGAGAATGCAAGCAAAATCGAACCGAATGTAAGGTTCGCACTTCCGTTGCCGCCGCTGTAGTACTGATACAGATACATGAACTCGAAGAGTGACAGAAGGAATCCCGAAATGAAAATGACAATCAATGCTTCGTTGCTGAATTTTTCATCGAGTTCTTTTCTGTACTTATGCAGGTAGTAACCCATCGAGAAGAACAGCATTCCGATGAACGGGTATGCGTTTTCACCGAGTTGGACACAGTTCATGCCGAAAACTTCCGTTACATCGAAGAATAACAGTACTTCGCAGAAGAGGAGATCTATTGCGACGAATACGAGTCCGATGTACATTCCGTATTTGAAATTGATATTTTTCTTGTGAAGAATCCAATGGAACGCATACACCAATGCGAGACAGTACGCAAACCATACGGGCATTGTATTCCATTTTGCGGTAAGGGTGTCTGCGATGACGTAATTCCAGTCGACAACACCGTCGTGCCAGTGCTCTATTCCGCAGCCTAACCATACAAGATCGATAATCAGATAGAGCAGTTTGATGAAAATCACAAGAAATACTATGTGAAGCAGTTTCTTTCCGAGTCTGTTTTCCGAATGTCCGTCCGAAGAGAACAGGAAATAACCGGATACCATGAAGAATGCAGGCATTGCGAATCTTCCCACACCTTCGATGAGGTGGAAGAATCTGATGTCGTTCAGTACGACCCACGACGGTTCGTAGTGAACGAACGTGATACAGATGATGATGAATGCGCAGAACGATCTCAGGAAGTGATTTTCGTATTTTTTTCCTGAACTGTTATTCCCTTCTTCCGACATGGTAGTGTTACGTGAACCGCAAGGTATGATAAAAGTCATACGATAGGATTTCGGGTAATTTGATTGAATTCCGGTCTGAGACATGCGGAGAATGTACCTGTCGGGATTACACAGGTTTGACAGGCAATGCGTATGTCACAGGCCGGATTATGAATAAGGAGGTTTGGGCCTGCGTCTCTGTCGGCGCAGACCCTGTGTCCGCATCACTCGTATGCGTACATCTCAGAAACCTTCAGCATTGCTTGGAGGTTCTGGATAGGCGTATCCCTGGGTGTCTCGCATCCGGTACAGAGACAGTATCTTGCATCTCCGATTTCCTTCTCGAAGATGTCTTTTCCCCTCTCGATGACGTACTCAGGTGTTCCGTTCCAAATGATGCTCATCGGGTCGAAGTTACCTGCGAGGACGAATTTCTTGTCCGCAACCTTTGCGATTGCGGGAATCGATGTGAGGTAGTCGAAACTGAACATGTCGATACCTGTCTTTGCGATAGGCTCGATAACGGGTTCGGACTCTCCGCAGACGTGGTAGACGATCTTGGATCCCCTTGCGTGGTACTTGTTGACAAGTTCCGTCTGAGGTTTTCTTACGAACTCATCGTAGATATCCGCCGAAATCATCGTTCCGGACGATGTCGGGTCTGCAATCCAGATGTGGTCGTTTCCGCACTCGAGACAGGCATCGAGAACACCGTTGACAAGTTCTGCGGAGTTGGCGATTGCTTTGTGGGCGAGTTCGGGTTCAAGCATGGTATCCATCATGAATGCTTCGCATCCTCTGAGGTGACCTGCGCATGTCATAATTCCCCAGTTGAATCCGTATGTGTAGTGTCTGTCTTCCTCTGCGTAGTTTTCTTTCTCGTAGTTTGCTGCTTCTGCGCAGAAATCGATCAGGTATTTCCATGCGTTGGGTGCGGTCTTGCGCGAAGACATATCGACGTTGGGAAGTTTTTCGATATCTTCGGGCTCCTGGTAGTAACAGGACATAACGTTGGAGTAGTTGTTGTCAACGAATTTGAGCTTCATTCCGTAGTCCATGAAGGGTGCGTTCGTCTCCATGTTGAGTGTGATGAACACATCACATCCGGCCTCTCTGTTGAAGGTGCTGATGAGCTTTGCCGCGAGCTTAGGGTTCTCTCTCGGCTCTTTCCATTCATGTCCGTTCCACTGGGAACTGACGATTCCGTTGATCTGTGCGACGGGGGCTCTGTCAGCCTTCTCCCCGGCGTACATCATGTCCTCTCTCTGTTTCGGTGTGTATTTCGACATCGATTGAGAATTCAATTACTTGTATTTAATATTTGATTAATTTCTCAAATATTATGTATAATACTAAAAATGTATGAATTGTGCCTTTTTGGCCCAATTGTAACAATTGTTAGTAACAATCGTTAATATATACTTTACCGTTCTTAGAATACCGATTAGATTCCATTTAAAGTCAGAAAAAAGCAAAACTGCGGAAATTCGCATACAGACTGTCTGCTGTCGGCGGCATCCGTAAAAAAATGAAAATCAGTCGAAAGCGACAACCACGGCGTACATGCCGCCGGTCAATGGTTTGCCGAATCTTTTCTTCAGTACTGTATCGGATTCTGCAGTAGGTGATGTCCCCATTACTGATTTGACACTCGGAACATTTTCTTTCACTTCGGGCATATCGAAAGGATACAGAACGAATGCTTCGCCGCCTTTGCCGACAGCATACGGGAACAGAACAAAATCATCCGATATCCAAATTACATCGTCTCTGCCTTTGTATCCCTGTATCTCATTCGGATACAGTGTTGTATCCATCACAGTTCCGTCATCCGCTACAAGTTTGACGATGGATCTTTTTCCGAAAACATAGGCGTCATCGTAGAATACGCACAGTCTGTTGTGCTTCTTCATAGCCATATCGAAACCGATGTTTTTGTATTCCGTTTTCAGCGTGGTTCTTACTCTTTTCTCCACGTCCCAAACGTCATTTGAGATTTTATCATCCATTTCGGCAACATCGAGTACGCCTTGTACAGTCTTCAGATACGCTTCGACATCGCCGGCGAGTGTCATACCGAATGAATCCGTATCAAACTAAAAAAATCCGGTGCAGAGAATATTCTGTCCGTACCGAAAAATAATGAAACGTCAGTCGGACTACTGTGCCCTTGCAGCCAATTCTTTTGTTCTTTCGATAGCATCTTTTATTCCGCTTAAACCGCAGGTTCTGCAATTTAGCTTTAGTTTCAGCTGTTTTGCAACTTCTTCGGATTTTTTTCTGTAATATTCTTCGTTGCCGATGCCGTCGTCGATGTACAGGCATCTCTGATACGAATCGAATAACATATCCAGGAAGAACTGAGGATCTATGCCTTCGACGGAATCGAGATGGAGTTCTTTGATAAGTCCGTCGACTCCCTGTTCCGCCCAACCCGGAGAAATGAACCACGTCCCTGCACAGATTTTCTTCTCATTGACATACTCTTTCGGCGTAAGCAGGACATCGATGCAGTCCGCACCCTGTAACATCGCCGTAGGTACTTTCAGGAGTTCGGTAACGCCGTCAAGGGACTGACATGTTGCATATCCGAGGAATACCGCATCGACCTGACCTTCGTATTTATTGACCGTCTCTACGACGCGGGATTTCAACTCCTGCGGATACTCATGCAATGCGAATTCAAGATACTCACGTACGACGAAGTCGGAATCGTCCTTTGTCAGGAATTCTATTTCGGGTTTCAGAATGTCGCATGCAACGATAGCTAACTTCACAAAATGTGTTTCGTTTATGAGTAGATATTATCTTCGGTCAGTACGGCCAATGAAACACATCCAGACACATATCTTTGATATGATTCAGAACGAATCGTATGTTCCCAATGCCCTGGCCTTCTTTTCAAACAAACCGAACAGGAACACGGATATTGCGAAGTAGACGGCTCCGAGAACAACCATTATGAGAACGTCTCCGGAAACGGACACAATGTCCGCGCCGTCGGCGGCCATTCTCATAGCACTCACACCGTACGTCAGCGGAAGAATGTTCGCTACGGCCTGACACCACTCCGGAAGATATGAAAGCGGGAAAGTGACACCGCAGAGAAGCAGTCCGAGGTATGAAACAAGATTTGCGATTATGGACGATGTTCTCAGTCTGAGTCCGATGCTCCCGATCATCATTCCGAAACCCGTGAGCGAGAAGACCGTTATGATCAATATCACTGCGACCGACAGCATATTTGCCACGCTCAGGTCGATACCGAATATGAACTGCGCATAACACAGCGACAGAACCGAAGATATGAATCCGGACAGAATATTCAGGAACGACATCCCCAGGAAAATCAGGAACAGACTCGAAGGTGTCTGCATGAGCGGGCCCAGCATACCTGTGTGTTTTTCGGTACCCGGCATATCCGATACGGAGTACAGTGTGGTCGATGCGATGCTTTGGATTACGTTGCCTATAACAACAAACCTTACCGTAACATCCGGATTGGATACATAATCGGCCATTACGGCGAAGAAGAACATTGTGAAGAACGAACTCAGAACTATCTGCAGTAACCACAGCCACCACGGAATCATTTGAAATTTATTTCTGGCATAGTTAACCGCAGATGAAAAAACCACAGACATTTCCGACATTTCAGTACCTCGTGAATGAGCCTGTGGCTTTGACGTTCGATACGATTCTTCTCATCAGGAACCATGCGGTTATGAAATAAAGGAGCGACAGAAACACGCAGATAACCGCATTCTCACAGTATCCGGGTCCGAACACTACACTGTAACCGGAAAGTGCGGAAGCCCTCAGTGATTCGACACCCCACGTCGGAGGAAGTATCATGGAAATCGGGTTGGTCCATTCGGGGAGTTTGGTGATGGGCACTACCGCTCCCGAGAGGATATAGATAGGATACTCCAGAATTTTTGTGAGTATGTAACTTCTTCTTGAGAATACGAACGCTATCGAGAACATCATACCTATAGACGACAGAGACAGCAGAGTCAGTACAAGAATTACGATGAATTCCAAAGGATGTGCGATACTTATATTCACCGAGAACATGAGTGTTGCGAAGATGTAGACAAACAGCATGTTCAGCAGCCCTATGAATGTATTCCACAGCGATCTTCCCAAAATAACGTCGTAAAGATTCGTAGGCGTTACCAGGATGTTTTCCAACGTGCCGTTCATTCTGTCGTAAGACAACGTGAACGACGAGGCAAACAATGTGTTCCCCCACATTCCGAGAACTCCTCCGCCGAGAACCGCCTGAAGAACGATTGTATCGCTTTTTTCCGGATACATAAAGAGCATCACGGCTGTAAATACGAACGGTGCGATTATACTGGGAATTATCCACTGCGGATCTGCCAGGAACTGTATCAGCTGCTGCCTGAACGATGCTGTTACAGCCCTGAAATTCAATTACTCACCGCCTGTAAGATAGAGATATGTATCTTCCAAAGTGGGTTCGTCGAAACCGATGGACCTTACTTCATAAGGTTCGTATATCCGCTCCAATGACTGTATCGGATTGGAACCTTTCCTGCATCTGATGCTGACAGAAAATCTTCCCGAAAGAGATTCCACCCTTACATCCGTGATTCCTTCCGTCGTCTGAACATCGGCTGTGCACGGTGACGGATCCTTTGTCGTGATAATCCTTATCATTGTGTCGTCTGACACTTTCTGTTTCAGTTCGTCGATGGTGCCGTACCCCACGATGTTTCCGTGTTTGATGAGTATCATGCGGTCGCATAATTCCTCGGCCTCGAACATGTAGTGTGTCGTGAGTATGATTGTCTTCCCGGAATCCGAGAGTTCTCTTACAATCTTTCTTATCTGTAGCGAAATCTCAGGGTCCAATCCTATAGTAGGTTCGTCCAGGAAGAGTACGTCGGGGTCATTAATCAATGCTCTGGCTATGTGTATTCTCTGTTTCATTCCGCGGGAGTAGGTTTCCACTCTCTTATCCGCTGCATCCTCCATTTTTACAAGTTCTATCACTTTTTGGATGCGTTCCTCTTTCACGGACGAAGGTACTTTGTACAAATCTGCAAAATATCTTAGATTCTGTCTGCCGGTGAGTCTGTAATACAGCCCTCTTTCACCGCCGCTGACTACATTTACATGCATTCTCAGCTCTCTTGTTTTCCTGTCGTCGGAGACATCTGTTCCGAGAACAATTCCCTGTCCGGATGTGGGCTTCAGGAGTGTACTCAGCATTTTGATTGTAGTGGTTTTTCCGGCACCGTTCGGTCCGAGAATGCCGAATATTTCTCCTTTGTTCACTTCGAATGATATGCCGTTCACGGCAACCTTTGCATTCTGCCCGTCGCCGAAGACTCTGCGCAGATTCCGGGATACAATAACCTGTTCTGTCATCTGTCTCACATCCTGTTAAACGATCCTGCCAATACATTCAGGACATCTTCCGTCAGATGAACCGTACCCATTGTACCGAAAATCGGTCTGCCTATAATGCTGACCGGCCGATCGGAGGGTTCTCTGATTACTACGCCCCCGGCTGCGGTATGTCTGTTTATCAGTTCTTTTACCTCCGGGCCTGAACCGAATACTACATCTGTCTCAGTATCCCAGATGCTGTCCGGGATTTCGGTTCCGAGGAATCCGAATCTTTCTGTCTTCCTGTCCGACTGTATCGCACTCGGAACCAATCCGAGATAGTCTTCCATGAAGTGAACAAGACTTTCGGTAAGATGGGGTGTACTGTGTACGGAAAATGTCCTTCCGCCGATTCTGACATATCTCTGTTCCAATGTAAGTATCTTTTTCGATGTTCTTTTTCTCCATTGAATCAGGTCATCGACTGCATCCCTCGGATCTTTTTTCAACGCCCCGCACACTTTCAATATGAATTCCTCGCATTTTTGGAATCCTACAGGCATTACGGAAACATACGGCGTACCGAATCTGTCCCTGAGGTGTTCGGCAACCTTCAGTCCGTAATCCTCATCGATTACTATATTCAGTTCCGCTGAGGAAATGTTTTCGACTTCGCTTACGGATGAGCCTGCACACAGCACGGCATTCACCTCAATACCGCAAAGAGAAAGCATTCTTTTCAGCTCCTCGGAACTGTCCCCGAATCTCAGGTGCAGGAGAGACAGACCGATGATGTTCACGGTTCCTTTGATTACGGGTTTCTTTTCTTTCGCTATGCAGTCGACTATTCCGATTGCTGCGGAGGAATATCCATCGTAGGAATATGATGAATAATTATGCGATTCGATTCTCACTGTAGGAATTTCCGAATCAACCCTTTCAAGATCTTCTCCCGTCAGTGCCGCTCCGGGAGAGTTCAGAATGCCGATCATCTTCGGTTTCTGTTCTCTGACGATATTGTAGAGATCTTCAAGATTTCCAGAGGAGCCGAGAATCACTCTTTTGGCGTTCAGCAGTGTGCACGGAAGTCTCGGCTGATAGAAGAAATACTTCATACTTCTGAGGAACGGGTTCCTTGTCTCGACTTCTTCACCTCTGTCTATGAACAGCTTTTCGGACAGGTCCGCAGGATACATTTTGCATCCTGTGGGTCCGTGGATTATCGATACAGAATCGCGTATTCCCTCCAATGCCATCATGCATCCGAGGAAACACTCCGGGGTGTCGAGATCAAATGACATCTTTCCTCCAACCTTCCTTTCCGTATGTATGAAGAAGTAATGCAATTTCTCTTACGAATGCCACTCCCGTAAAAGGATTGGGGTGACTTACCAAAGGTACGGAAACATTCGGTATGTCCATGCCCATGTGGGCAGTCGATATGATAAGATCCGGTCTGAGATTCTCTATAATCTTTCTCTCCTCGGCAATATCTATGTCTTTGACACATATCATGCCCGGAATTTTACCGATGATGTCCGTTTCGTTGCTGAAATCGGTACGGTCTACAACAACCGTTCTTTCTCCGATCATACCTGCGGCTTCGACCGCTTCCGCAATCCAATCTATATCTCTTGTGGCGGAGATTATACAGTACTTCTTTCCTTTCAGAACCTGTCTGTAAACTGCAATCTGTTTTTCGAATTCTGATTTGATATCTGCCATAAACCGATTGTATTCTTCCGTGCGGCTGAAAAATCCGGCAAGATGCCCCATCCACGCCGCCGTTCCGCAGATCCCCGGTCTGACGGGTATCGGTGAAACATCGGTTCCGAATTTATCTTTGAGATAGGTGCACAGCTGTACCGTGAACACATCGGGGTTAACCATAAGATTCATTTTCGCCGAGGAAATTTTTTTCAGCGAATCTATATCTCCCGCTCCCGGGAAAAGACAGTTTACACCGATGCCGACGGAATTCAGAAATTCCGTGATCATTTCCGCAGCACTTACGCAGTTCAGTGCCAGCGGCTTGGTGCCTATGAGATTGACTGTATCTGTTTTTCCGCATTTTTCCGAGAATTTTTCGCATACAGCAATTCCTGCGTCTATTACGCCCTGCATGAAATCCCCGTTCAGGCATCCGTCGGCTTCGATAAGGGCCAACTTGCAGTCCGGATGTTTTTCTTCTGTCTTTTTCACGGCATTTCTGACATCGTCGCCGATTATGCCGGAAGGACAGGATGTTATTACGGCGATGTTTCTGTTGCCGCATGAAATCGAAGCTTCGATTTTTGAGATGAGTTTCTCCGTACCTCCGAATATCATGTCTTCTTCTTTCATTTCGGAACACAGAACATTCGATTCTCTGTAGCCTTCAATCGGTTTGTGATAGCCGCCGTATTTTCCGCAGGAACATGTTGTTGTCTGTACGGTGAACTGTGCGCAGCTCAGCGGTGCATGGAGAATGACTGAAAGGCCTTTGATTGATGAACATGTGGTGTATGCGCCGGACAGTGCACAGCCTCCGTAAGGTTCGTCCTCCTGTACATTGCGCGACATGTACTTCTTTTTCGGACTCTCTTTTATTTCAACAGAGGTGTGTGGTTGTTTTTTCTTCTTTCTGAACGAACGGCCGAGCACTGCATGTTCCAGATCTTCTTCCGAAAGATACCGGGAATGGAATTTTTCTCCTGTTTCGATGTATTCGGCCAACTGGATGAATTTCTTCGCAATGGGGCTGTCGGGATATTTTTCAACAACAGTCTTTCCGTCTTCTTCGGCGGACATGAACAGTTCGGATCTTTCAAACGACGCAATCACCGGAATTTTCACTGCTTCTGAGAATCTTCTGATTCTTTCCTCTTCTTCGGGGTCTCCGCGGCTGTTGAAAATGATTCCTCCGACTCTGTCCGGATTGTAATTGCATATGCCTCTGAGAATGTTGTTTGCGGCATATATCGACATAAATTCGCCCGAAGACACGATGAAAATTGTGTCTGCATATTCATTCCTCAGCGGAACCGCAAACCCTCCGCAGACAACGTCTCCGAGAACATCGTACAGTGTGATGTCTCTCTTTACGCTGTCGATACCCAAATTTTTCAGAAGTTCAAATGAGGATATGATGCCTCTTCCGGCACATCCGACTCCTGGTTCCGGCCCTCCTGCTTCCGCACAGAGACAACCGCCGTATCCTTCGGCAACGATATCTTCTATTTTTCTGTCGGCTACGGCCGTGTTTTTCAGATAATCGAGTATAGTCTCCCTGACTTCTCCGTTAAGGAGAAGCCTTGTGGAATCATGTTTCGGGTCGCATCCGATCTGCAGTACTTTCAGACCGCAGTCTGTCAGTGCCGCCGTAATATTGGATGACATTGTGGATTTTCCAATGCCTCCTTTTCCGTACATTGCGATTTTGACCATAATCAATCCTTGTGAGACATACAAACGGTCTGTCCGAGGGCTGGATTATATGTCCCGTTCCATAATCGGAATCGATATAATATGAATTTTTTCTGGCAGCCGTATTTTTTATTTCAGCGGATGCGAAGAAAATCGAAAAATAGGAAGAAAAACACCGCATGTCGTACTTTTTATTCTTTTCCGGATACGGTAGTTACGGAATATTTTTCGGATTTTCAGATCTGAACAGTGTGGGAAAATCTGTCGGATTGTCGGCTCACTTTTTAATATGCGCCATGCGTATTACAGGGAGTATCAGCCGGAACTGCTCTCGGGCGGTTCCATGGGAGGTAAAAACAATGGTTGACTACAAAGATCTGACAGAGGAGGAGCGCCTTGCAAAGGCCCAGAAGCCCGGTAAGGATGCAATGAAGATGCACCCGTACTACGGCGGTAAGGTAGAGGTTGTGCCGAAGGCATGTGTGAGGTCATTCGATGATTTCGCAATCTGGTATTCGCCCGGAGTCGCCGAGCCGTGTAAGGATATCGCAAAGAACCCCGACATGGTTTACGAGCATACATGGAAATGGAACACAGTCGCCGTCGTTTCGGACGGAACACGTGTTCTCGGACTCGGGGATATCGGACCCGAGGCGGCAATGCCTGTCATGGAAGGCAAATCGATGCTCTTCAAGTATCTCGGAGGTGTGGACTGTGTCCCCATCTGCCTTGACACAAAGGACCCCGAGAAGATTATCGAGACAGTAAGGCTCATTGCACCTTCATTCGGAGGTATCAACCTCGAGGATATCTCGAACCCCAAGTGTTTCGATATTCTCGATGAGCTCAGAAAAGACTGCAAGATTCCTGTATGGCACGACGATCAGCAGGGTACCGCTACAGTCGAAGTCGCAGGTGCAATCAACGCAATGAAACTCGTTGGAAAGAAACTCGAGGATGCACAGATTACTGTTATCGGTGCAGGTGCGGCATCAATCGCAATTTCAAGACTTCTTCTTGCAACGGGATTCAAGCCCCACAACATGTGTGTCTGCGATTCGAAAGGTATTCTCAACACAGAGAGGACGGATGTCGGAGAGAACAACTTCAGGCAGAAGTGGGATATCTGTAAGAAGACCGACGGTGCAGGAAAGAAAGGCGGAATGAAAGAGGCTATGAAAGGTGCGGATATCGTTATCGCGGCATCCAAGGCCGGACCGGGAACAATCCCGCCGGAGTATGTCGATCTTATGGCCGACGACCCTATCATCTTCGCAACCGCAAACCCTGTGCCTGAGATTTGGCCCTGGGAAGCAAAGGAACACGGATGCAAAGTCTTCGCAACAGGACGTTCGGACTTCCCCAACCAGGTCAACAACTCCATGGGATTCCCCGCAATCTTCCGCGGTGTTCTCGATGTAAGAGCCAAGACCATCACGGATGAGATGTGTATCGCAGCCGCAAGGGAACTTGCGAGATACGCAGAGGAAGAGCACGAGGGCGGAATCTCCGCAGAGTACATCGTGCCGACAATGTCCGAGACGGATGCATTCATTTCCGAAGCAGTCGTCGTAGGATCGAAAGCCATCGAGCAGGGCGTTGCGAGACTCAAACTCAGCAGACAGGAACTCCACGACAAAGCGGAGTTCATGATTAAGAGATCCAGAGCACTCACCGCCAAGATGATGGACGACGGATTCATCAAACCCTACAAAGAGTGAGTCCGAAGGGGGCATCAGCCCCCTCGGCATTCACAAATTCTGTTTCTTCTGAAATTATTCCCCGGCAGCTTTATCCGGACTGCAGTACATTCTTTCACCGATGCCGAAGATCAGGTATACGGAAGACGAAATCATTCTTGCTTTACTTCTGTATATGTCCATAGAACGCAAAGATATACGCAGAGACAATGAGCAGATCAGAAGACTCAGCGATTTCTTCATTGCTTCGGGTTACGACAGATCCGTAGGTTCCGTAAAGGCGAAACTGGAGAATTTCAAAGCTTTCGACCCTATGTACGAGGGGAAGGGTATGGCGCATACTTCGAAAGCGGATTCGGAAGTCTGGAACAGATTCTCGTCGGTAGGTTTTACCGATCTCGCCGAAGAAGCCGAGAAGGCTGCAGACCGTATTTCCAAAGGTCGTGTATTGCAGGGCGAATGGACTGCAGACAGTATTTCCGATACGGAAGGCGGAAAGACAGGATATGCAACTGTGAAAGAACGCATCAATCAAAGCATCTTCCGCTCCCGCGTTCTCGAAGCATACGGCTTCAGATGCTGCATTACAGGCATAAAGAGTCCCGAATTGATTCAGGCCTGTCACATAAAAGGGTGGTCGGAATGTCCGGAGAATTCTCCCGAACGTTTGGATCCCAGGAACGGACTGTGTATGGATATTCTGCATCACAGATCCTTCGACAAAGGTCTGTTTACGGTAGACGAACATTACAGAATGGAACTCTCTCCCAAACTGCAGGAAAAAGAGGACGAAGATGTCCTGAATAAATTCTACTATCCTTACGAAGGAAAGGAAATTCTCCCGGATGTCAGAGTATACAAACCGTCTCAGGAATATTTAGACTGGCACAGAAAGAATGTGTTTATTGAAGGATGAAAGAAGACTGCCGGTTTTCCGGCAATCGTTTTTCATCTTTCTTTGATCATACCGCGGTTGTGGTAGATGTAGTCAACACAGCTGATCATTGCTATCGCAGCCGTAATCCAAAGCAGTACGTTGGATATGAGGACGATATCGATGTCGAGACTCACGATGTGATCTATTCCCAACAGGAGCAGGATGACTGTAATCGAAACCATCTGGCTCATAGTCTTGAGTTTACCGGATTTACCTGCGGCGATTACAACATTCTGCGAAGCCGCAATCAGACGTAACGAGCTCACGATGAATTCACGGAACAATACCACGATTACAATCAGAGGATGACAGTATCCGTCGGGTATCAGGCAGACCATTGCGCTTATTACAAGGATTTTATCCGCAATCGGGTCCAGGAACTTACCGAAATCGGTTATGAGATTCCTTGAACGTGCAATTTTGCCGTCCAGCATATCTGTAAGCGACGCAACAACGAAAATAATGAGGGCCCAGATGTACGCGTACGGTATTTCATGCACGAGCATGAACAATACCATGAACGGAACGAGGATAATCCTCAGCATCGTAAGACGGTTGGGTAAGTTCATGATACACCCCTGATATCGGGACGATTCTGTTCGTAATTGATTAAGATATCGGACGGTTTTCCGTCCGTATGAGAAGAAAAGGTGCCGTGAGGCACCTGTCTTTTAAGTTTCAGAGCACAGTCGAGTCGACGTTTGCGACTTCGCTGATGCCGGGTATGGACCTGAGAGCGTCTTCGAGTTTGCTTCCGATCTCTTCGTCAGTGTCGTCGATCACGAGGAAAACGACAACTTTCTCGAGGCCGAATGCAACGGGCTTGATGCTTGTCTCTTTGATTTCCACGCCTGCAGGTACGACCGTCTTGAGTGCCGCAATGACACCGTTGAGGTCAACCTCTGTGTCCTCGGGCATGAGGTCGTATGTCGATGCAATCTGTCCCATGGAACCCACCTGTTCAAGGTCCTACGAAACCGCATTTTTTACATTCGTATTTCACGCCCTGGTCACGGCACTTGGCGCACCTTCCGATCTCTTCTTCGCCGCAGTTGGGGCATTTGAAGAAGGTGTTGCCTGTACCCTGGAGCCTAATGCCGCAAGAGGAACAAATCTTGTCTGCCATGAGTGTGCGATTATATTCCACCTATATAAAAAGACAGTGCCGTTTTATAGGATATCCGAATCACGCGGATTACGGTGTGAATCACTCTTTCTCGGCAATCAGATCTTCTATCATTCTGCGGTAACAATCGGAACGTTCCTTTGCTTTCTTTTCATCTGACGATTCCGAGTATACCCTGAACTTCGGTTCCGTTCCGGATGCTCTTATCAGCACCCATCCGTCATCGTAATTCAGTCTGACACCGTCTGTAGTATCGGCCTGAGAACCCATCTTTTCAGTGACTTTTTCGGAAACGTATTTTTTCCTGTCTTCGGGACATTTTACTGTGATTTTGATTGAATGGTACTTCGGAAGCTTTGAGATGAGATCATCCAGCGAACCTTTTTTGGCGATGATTTCCAGAATCGCCGCCATACCCATCGCACCGTCTCTGCAGTACTGATGCTCCGGGAAAATCAGACCTCCGTTGTCCTCTCCTCCGAATATACCTCCGGTTTCCATCATTGTTCTTGCTACAATGGGAGAACCTACCGCGGTGTAACGGAATTCGCCTCCGGACGATTCCACTGTATCTTTCACGGCGGATGAAGTGCTTACGGGAGCGCATACAATACCGCCTTTGTTTGCCGTCACTTTGTAACCGGCGATAAGCGCAAGACTCAGATCTCCGGGAACATATTTTCCTGAACCTGTCACAAACACACAGCGGTCGGCATCTCCGTCATGTGCCATACCTGCGACTGCGTCTGTTTCTCCGACTGTTTTGATAAGAGTCTGAAGATTTTCTTCTGTGGGCTCGCTCTCATGTCCGGGGAATGTACCGTCCATGACA
>CAZDCU010000003.1:0-58523 GCA_964504055.1 uncultured Methanomassiliicoccales archaeon | reverse complement strand
TGCGTTATTGCTTTTATCAAAAAGACTGTCGAAAACGATTGGTTCTGCGAAGAAACAACAACACGCACCGTTGTCACCGTATCAGACTCCAAAGTTACACTCAAAAACACCGGCGATGCCTTTTATCTCTACGATGCAGACGGCAAACTCATCGATGCGACGTGTTTCGGAAACTACACTGCATCCGCGGGCTGGACCGGCATACCCGTCGACCTCGGTTACAAAGAGCACGTAATCAGAAGGGTCGAGCCCACGGACACGAACACTTATTTCGACTGGGCTGCCGTAGGCGACGGTTACACCGCAAAATCCTATGCCGATACAAAGACAATATCTGCCGATGTCAAACCCTTCACATTTCCCGAATCCGGCGGAGTTCCCATCTTGGAATCTCTCAAAAGTGCAACCGAGACCGTCGACATCTCAATTTACATGCTGACGAGCGGCTACGTATGCTCAATCCTCGCCGATCTTGAAAACAACGGTGTGGAAGTACGTTTAATCCTCGAAAATAAGCCTTTAGGCTACGAACAGGACGGAAATCTTCTCAAAGCTGTCGTAAACGCCGGTGCGGAAATCAAATTCATCGGCGGCGGATCATATGACAGATACAGCTACGTTCACAATAAGTACGCCGTAATCGACGGAGACGAAGTTATCATTACGTCTGAAAACTGGACCACAGGCAACATCAGCACCGATGACGGCAACCGCGGATGGGGTGCCGTTGTCTACAGCAGCGAATTTGCAACCGAGATGAGTTCATTCTTCACTAACGATTGGAATTATTCGGAAGATTTCATTTCATTCGATGAAAAATTCCCCGATGCAACCGCAAAAAGCATCCCCACAGTGTCAAAAGTCGACGCATACATCGAATCCGTAGATTATGACACAAAAATCTACAAAAACGTAGTCGCGAGCATCTACATGTCGCCGGACAACACGTTCAAAACTCTTATGAAATTGATTGACGAGGCGGAAGAGAGAGTTTACACCGAACAGATGGATATCGGCGTATCGTTCGAAACATTCGCCACAACATCCCCTCTCTCGGCTATGATTTCCGCAGCAGACAGAGGAGTCGATGCGAGATTCCTGCTTACAAAGAACGGTAACACCGAATTCATCGACAAAGTCAACAGTGAAACCAATATCAAAGCAGGAGGAATGACTCCCAACGGATATGCGACGATGCACAATAAAGGAGTGATTATCGACGATATGGTCTGGGTCTCCTCTGTAAATTGGACAGAAAATGCGTTCATGAATAACAGAGAATGCGGACTGCTCCTGAGATCTGCGGAATTAACTGAATTCTTCCTTTCCGCATATATGAAAGACTGGGATCACGACTACAAGCTCACCGATATACTCACCGTAGTTCCGAATACGGACAGAAGCACTTTCACAGTGTCAGACACAACCGGCACCGTAACGTGGACTGTTTACAACACGGACGGAGCCGTTAAGGAAACGTTCACGGGCAACACGATTGCGTTGAGTTCGACCAAAGATGTGAGTCACATCGCAGTCAAAGATTCCGACGGAAATACCGGAAAATACATAATGACTGGATATTCCGCATCAAGCGGCAATACATCCGACTCCGATATCGGCAAAACAATCTCGGAAAACGCCCCGACCATCGGTATCGGTGCCGTAATCCTCGCCGTAATCGTAGCAGTCCTGAAGATGCTCACAGGAAAATCCAAGAGCAAATCCGGTAAGAAAAAAGGAAACAAAAAACGCAAATGAAGGTACTCCGCCCGCACCCTTCGGGTGCGGGCAAATACCTCAGAAAAATCAAAGCTGTCTCTTCGCGGCTTTCCTTCTCTCAATCTCCTCACGGAGAATGACTTCCGCATCTGCGAGAAGTTCCATAATTTCGCTGTCGTGCATTCCCCTGAGTGCCGAAAACGACAGGTGCTTATTGTTGGAATAGTTGCTGGCGAGATACATAATCGTGTTCTCACGCTCATACTCTTCCTTCAGCATCTGCAGTTCCATCAGAAGAATTCTGACCTTGTCGTCCCCGAGATCCTTTATGAACGTCTCGGGATCGACGATTAACGTTTTGATATTGGCTCTGGGCCCGTCTTCCATGAAACACACGAACAACGGCGGCATATAATACGGTTGTGAATTCGGAAAAAAACAGGAACCGTTATATCGCCACTTCCTATAGGTCGGAACCATGACCGCCTTCTGTCCCCGCTGCGGGAGTCTCATCATGCCCGGAAAAGACACGTGCTCAAGATGCAGATATAAGGCGGGAGAAGAACCTGAGATTACCGAAGAAACCGAAGAGATTCCCAATCTTATCCAACCCAAAGTAATCGAATCGGAAAACCCCGATCTTCCGTGTTTCCCGTACGTACCGAGGCCGATTCAGGTTCAGATTGTGAAAGACATCACCAAAGCGTTGGACGAAGGAAAACACATAGTTCTCGAATCCGGAACAGGTACCGGAAAAACTATCGTTTCACTTTCTTCGGCAGTCGATCACGCATTCAGAACTCAGAAGAAGATTCTCTACTTGACAAGAACAATCTCCCAGAGTGACCAGGTAATGAGGGAGTTACGTGCGATATCCAAAATCAGAAACGTTTCGGGACTCGCACTTACCGGAAGAGGAAGATCCTGTCCGTTCCTCAGAACGATGCCCAATTACGAGAAAATCCCGCCTGCGGCACTGTCGGCAATGTGTGAAGACAGTAAGAAAAAAGCTCTCACAAACAGCAGAGGCGGATGTCCGTATTACATAGGACTGAAAGACCATCTCGCCGATGCGGAGAATTACTGCCGTACTGAGTTTCCGACATCAGGACAGTTGGACAGATACTGCGAAGAAAGAAAACTCTGTCCGTATGAAATGAAGAAAATGCTTCTGAAATGCGTGAATGTCGTGGTTGCACCGTATGTCCATGTTCTTTCCGATACGATAAGAAGCGGATTGCTGGGTAATATCGAAAGCGACGGTTCCGATCTTATTGTTATTGTAGACGAAGCGCACAATATCATCGATGCCGCAAGAGAACAGGAAAGCTACACAATCGACATGAAACTGATCGATGCGGCGATTGATGAAAGCACCACAATGAAAGGCGACCCCGAACTGTTCGAAGGTGTAACACTCAAACCGTTCCTGAAAGAACTCAGCAGGATAATCAGAGCAATCGCAACGGAAAAACTCACTCTCTCCAAGAAAGAAGATCTGATCGCAAGCGATGAAATCGAAGACAGACTCTGTAAGAAGTTCGAAATGACAAGAACCGAACTGAATACCGCCGTGGAATGGATGATAGACGTCGGTAAGGAAAGATCTGACTTACTCATCGAAAGAGGTGAAAACAGAATGTCCGAGATACTTACGTTGGGTACGGACCTCAAAAACTGGATTACATCCGACCCCGGTAAGTACATCAAGACCGTCAGTACGAATGATGAAGGCGAATTCATCCACGCCGCCTGTATCGACCCGTACGATGTGACACGTTTCCTCAGAAACGTAAAGGGAGCGGTTCACATGTCCGGTACTTTGGAGCCTCTGGAACAGTATGTAAAAGTGATGGGACTTCCTGCAGATACAGTCACAAAAGTGTATCCGTCACCGTTCCCGCCCGAGAATAAATCTGTTATCTATTTAGGAAACGTAACCACAAGATACGACGATATGCAGAGAGACCCGTCGATTTTCTCAAGAATGGAGAAAAACGTGGCGAAACTCTGTAATAATGTGAATAAGAACACATTGGTGTTCTTCCCGTCGTACAGCATGATGCGCAAAATGCGCCCGTTCCTTGAAAGGGATGTGAAGAAAGACATCTACTGGGAAGAATCGGGTCAGCAGAAGCTCACCATGAGAAACCTCAGCGACTTCAGGAAAGGAAGAGACGGAGTGTTCTTCACGGTTATGGGAGGTTCCATTGCAGAAGGAATCGATTTCCCGGGCGATGAATTATGCTTTGCGATAATCATCGGAATACCCTACCCTCCGCCTACATTGGAGATGAGGGCGATGTCCGACATGTTCGACAAGAAATACGGAAGAGGCACAGGCTGGAGGTACACTTCGGAAGTACCCGCACTGAGGAAAATGCAGCAGGCAATCGGCCGTCTGATAAGAACGGAAACGGACCGCGGAATGGCTGTGATCTTCGACAACCGCTGTTCCAAGTACGCATCGAGATTAGGTGCCAGATTATCGGAAGATCCGCTCAGGGATGTCACCGAATTCTTCAGAAAATGAACGCAACCCTATCGCTTTTATATAATGACGGTATAATGACGGTTTAAGCGGAGATAGCTAAGCCTGGCCCACGGCGCCGGTCTTGAAAACCGGTGGAGATTTCTCCCCGGGAGTTCGAATCTCCCTCTCCGCGCCATTTTTTAAAAATTTAAAGTACACTTAAAGTCCACTCAAAGTTCACCTAAAGTCTACTTAAAGTATACTTAAAGTCTACTTTTAAAGTCTACTTAAGATTCACTTTTCAAGATTAACTGCTCCCGGTTTTCATTGATTTGACCTGTTTTAATAAAGAAATCAGTTTTTTACCGATATTTTTGACAATCCCGTGCCTCTGTATTCAGCAATTTTTTACGGAACAAAATTAAAGTCTGCTTTCAGGCAGACTTTGATTACGGTGAGAAGATGACAACCCACTTACCGTCTTTTTTTGAACCTTCTTTACCTAAAAGACCGCGTTCTTTCAATACGGACACAATTTTCTTAACTCCGCTCAATGAAACCGCCACACTGTCCGAGGTTTCCTGCAGGGTTGCATTCGGATGTTCCTTGAGATAATTAAGTACCGATCTCTGATTCGAAGTCAATGTCATTACCGAACGTTCCATTGCTTTCCTGGACTGAACATACCCGGGTTCGAACGCAAACGGAATGTTTACATCAAGGAAATTCGGACTGATTTTGAAAGCATCCCTGCCGCATTTATCCAGGATGGTGATTACTCCGTGACCGGTCTGCTCAGCATAACCTGCGGCGAAAAATATGGTAAGAAGGCCTTTGTTGACAGGTGCGCTGTGACCCTTAAAGAAATCATCCTCAGACAGTTCGAAAGGAAGCCCGCCGTATGATGTGACGGTGATACGGTCGTCAAACAGGTAGACTGCAGGCGGATATCCTTCTCTCCATGAATTATGGAGACATGCGTTAACCCATGCTTCTCTGAACGCATCGAACGGAAATAACGGCGTTTCTTTCCTCTGTCCGCTTCCGAGATCGACTTTCATCTGGTTGAGAGAATCCATATAATCAAGTACCTCGGCCATACAGATGAGCATACTCTTTCCGGAATACTCTCTGCGTTCTGACATTGATGATTTGTCAGTTCCGGCAAAACATACTACTTTCAGGGCATGAGGGTTCTGATCGGACAGAATCTCGGCCATGACGTTGAATTCTCCGGATTCATTCACTAAATTGTAATTCTTATGGAAACGTTCATCATCGGCAAGATGCAGACCGTGCGAAGACAGCATGATCGTAAGACCTTTGAAAGTCAGATCCTGACGGGGCGAACGCATTTCTACTATGAGATCGGAACTGCCGCTGGCAAGCATTTTCCTGAGTGTCATCATAGATACGCTTTCATCCGCAGACACATTACGAAGATAGAATCTTCCGTCACAGGAATAAGGTATGTCGCTGCCTTTTGCCGAAACTTTGACGTATGTCTTTCCGTCATCGGAAACGCATTTACTGATATCACACACGATATTGGGTTCTACCATATTCTTTATGCGATTGCGAAGTTCCATCAGTGAATCTCTGCCCAGCTCCAATCCGACTACATTGCCGTTATCATCCACACCGAAATAGACTGTTCCGTAGTTGTGACGGTTTAACATGGCCGTGAGCGATCTGATTCCTTTGTCCATCTGTGACATACTGAGTTTGAATTCCACTGTTTCGGATTCAGCGCCTAGATTCATAAGGAAGAGTATACTTAAAGTCTACTTAAAGTCTACTTTTAAAGTCTACTTAAGATTCACTTTTCAAGATTAACTGCTCTCGGTTTTCATCGATTTAACCCGTTTTAATAAAGAAATCAGTTATTTTTACCGATATTTTTGACAATTCCGTGCCTCTGTATTCAGCAATTTTTTACGGAACAGAATTAAAGTCTACTTCCAGGCAGACTTTGATTATACCTGCGAGGCTCCTTCTCTGCACTGTTATTATCGCCGTATCCGGTTACTGTGAGGTCTGCGCCGGAACGACATTCTGATTAAAAAGAATTCCACGGGAACTCCCCTTTCGGAGAGTTCCGATACTGTCCCGAAAGATAATATCGTATGAAATTACCGGAAATCAAATCAATTCATCCACGAACGTGACATGCTTTATCTACTCCCTGCACGTGGTTATTCTGTACCGCAGGGTACGGAGGTGTTTCGACGGAATCGGGAAGTTATTACGGAAGATCTCTCGTGAGATCGATTCTTGCGGGAATGATGATCGGTATCGGAGGCTGTGTCTTCATCGGGTGCAGTCTGCCTAAATACGACGTACCTTGGGTCGGTGCGATATTATTCGCTGTAGGTCTGTGTACGATTTTCTTCTTCGGATTGGATCTTTACACAGGAAAAGTCGGATATTCGGTTAACAATAAAATCGACTATATTCCGTATCTTTTGGTCGTAATCATAGGAAACTTCATCGGTGCGTTGATTCTCGGATTCATTGCACCCGCAAACATCGCAGAATACTCATCGACACTCTTTGCAGGCAAGTTGGTCGATGTGGATTATCTCAAGGTGTTCTTCAAAGGCATTCTGTGCGGTATTCTGATGTTTATCGCAGCGGATTACTACAAAAAAGAGAAGAAATTCCTTGCGGCGCTGATCTGTGTTCCCACTTTCATTTTAGCGGGATTCGAACACAGTATCGCAGACATGTTCTACTTCTGGGCAGGATACTTCGGAGACAGTACCGCGTTCGCATTCGGCGACGGAATAATCTTCCTGATTGTTGTGATACTCGGCAACGCAGTCGGAGGCATTCTGATTCCGTTCTGTCAGAAATTCATGTACGAAAAGGAATAATCCTGCAAGTGCCAGACAGTCAGACGTATGATTCCGCCCGTGCATACGGCGGAATCATACGCAAACTTCATTTTGAATATCTGGGTATGTTAACCGATTGAACGTTGACAACCCTTATAAACAAATAGGGATATCGGTGCGCCAGATAATCATGTGTGCACAATGTGAAATCCACCAGCCCTCTGGGGTGAACAAAAGGTATTTCTCAGCCTGCATGCTGTAAATGAGGTATTGAAATGGCAGATTGGGAGACCAAAGAGATCAGAGAATTGAAAGTCGGAAGGTACGTCAACATTGATGACGAGCCCTGTAAGATCGTTTCGATCGATACATCCAAGCCCGGAAAGCACGGATCCGCAAAAGCGAACATTGTCGCAACCAGCATTTTCACCGGCGCCAAGAAATCCTTGGTCGGCCCTGTCAGCACAAAATGCCAGGTACCTCTTATCGACAAGAGGAAAGCAACAATCCTCTACACAAACGGTTCCGAAGTCTCGGTTCTTGACGCAGAGACAAACCAGGAAGTCGTCATCGAGATTAACGCGGACCACGAGTGCTCCCTTGAACCCGGTGCGGAAATTCTGTACATTGTTGCAATGGACAGAATGAAACTCCTGTGAGGGGATTCGGATGCCGTACGGGATGACGTTTGCCGATGCCGAATCCGATTACAATGATGCGGACATCTGCATCTACGGAATCCCGTATGACAAAACCGCCTGTTTCAAATCGGGTGCCAGAGAGGCACCCGGTGCGATCAGGCGCGCTTCTTACAATTTTGAACAGACACACTTCGAACACGGAATCCACCAGGAACTCCCGAATATCTACGACGGGGGAAACTCGGACGATTTCTTCCTCCCTGAGGATATGTTCGATGATGTGAAATTTATGATGAAACCTGCAATCGACGACGAAAAGTTCACGATTGCAATGGGCGGAGACCACACAGTCAACATTCCGATCATTCAGTGTTTCGAGAAGAAAGACATTGCACTGATTTCGGTGGATGCGCATCTCGACTACAGAGACGAGTACATGGGAATCAAGAACAACCATGCCTGTATCACGAGAAGAGCATCCGAACACCTCGGAACCGACAATGTGTTTGTTCTCGGAATCCGTTCTGTATCCGATGATGAATTAGATTCTGAAACCGTAATTCCTTACATCGATGCGTATCAGATTTACGAGAAAGGAATCGAGTGGGCTGTAAAACAGGCTCTCGACACCGTGAAGAACGAGAAAGTCTACATTACGTTAGACATCGACGGTATCGACCCCGCATTCGCACCCGGCACAGGTACACCCGAACCCTTCGGACTGCACCCGATGGATGTGAAGAAACTCATCAACATGACCGGCGACCGTTTGGTAGGATTCGACGTAGTGGAAGTTTCGCCTCCGTACGATCCCGCCGGAATAACATCTATGCTTGCGGCGAGATACATCAAAGAAGTTATCGCCGTTCACGCAGAATCTCTCAGGCATTGAGATAGTTCTCAATTTCCTGTGCAAATTCTTCGACAAGAGAAACTGCGGTATCCGCATCTTCGGATTCTGCAGTGATTTTTAGTTTGTGGTCTGTACCGGACGGTCTGATCATTACCGTGCCTTCGGGCATGTTGAAATGCACACCGTCTGCAGAATCCTCCACTGTTGTTGAATGCAGTTCCGAAATCATCTCGATTGCAGCGGATTTCATACTGTCGGGGCAGTCAACGTCTCTCCTCTCGATGATAAATTTCGGAAGTTCCGACACCTGTACACTCAGAGATCCGTTCTTTGCAATAGCAGACAGCATCTTTGCGACCGTTATACCTGCATCGTAACAGTACTGATGTCCCGAGAATACGTATCCTCCGGAAACCGTTGCGCCGAATACCGCAGATGTTTCCTTAATCTTCTCAATCATACTCAGTATATCCGATTTCGACACCGCGTTTATTCCGCCCTGCTGTTCTATAATACCCTCAAGCTTGCCGGACATATCCGATGTCGATACAATAACGGAACCGGGATGGGCTGACTGCATATATGCGGAAAGTACCGCAACAACCTGCTCCGCTTCGAGACAGTCACCTTCATCGGTGACGAATCTTACGTGATCGCCGTTGAAATCCGTGACAATTCCTATGTCCGCACTGTTGACCTTGGTGAGTTCAATTAAATCATTAATACTCTCCTGGGTCATCCAATCGGACCTTTCCGGACGGTCGGGACATACATCGGAGTTCAGTGTCACTGTCTTCACACCGAGTTCTCTGAGAATTATCGGGAGAGTATGTGACGACGGACCGTTTGCACAATCCAATACCGCGGAAAGATTCGCTCTTTTAATCAGCTGTACGTCCACGCCCTTCAGTACGGAATCGATGTACGGCCTGTATGCCGCATCTTTCATTTCCAAAACACGGCCGATTTTCGAAGCTTCTTTGGCTTTTATCGATTCACCGTAATAAGATTCAATCTTGGATCTTCCGCCTTCGGATAATTCCACACCGTCGCTGAAGATACATTTGACATTCACCACATCCTCCATTCCGTCGAAGGAAGTGATGGAAATTCCGCCGACGATGTGTTCGTTATCCCTCACATACATCTGCATCACAGACAGGGGCATCGTGCCCATGTCCAAAACATCGCATCCGCCTGCGGTAAGACCTGCAGTAACGGATTCTTTGATCATGTCCGAAACAATACGGCCGTCCGTAACAAGTGCCAGCATACCGTCGAAATATCTGCCTACAGCCTTACCCAGCTGTACTGCGGAATCGACTGTCAGTTCGTTTCTGACGCTTCCGCGTATCCCTTTGGCACCGAACAGTCCGACCATGAAAAACACCTTCCGGCATTAAGCCGACAGTCACATAGGTGAAATGCTGACAACGTTGTTTCCGCGGAGAACGACTGTTCCGAGTCTCCTCTCTTCGGAGGATGCAGTTCTCTCGACGGTCTCGTCAAGAACCATGTTCATGTACTCGTCATATCCCGAAAGTTTGCCTTCGAGGACCCTTCCGTCCTTGAGGAGGAGGGATATGCGTTTATCCACTGTCTTTTCCAATAAAGCGAGGGGCATGACCATGTCTATCAAAACATCGGAACAGGACAGCGAATATATATGTTTGTGTTCGGGATGAATTTAAACCGTTTGTGTATCTGGAACATGTCTGAGACATAAGAACCGGTTACACTCTTGCGGTAAAGGTCCGGTGTTGAATGCAGTATACAGTTCACAGTTCCGCAGAGTTTGTGTTTTTATAGACGGTTTACCGTGAAGATGTTGTAACAACCGAAAGGATGAGTCCAATGTCTGACAGCAAAAACGGTTCAGAACTTATGGGAAAGGTTGTCGGTGATTACGTCATCGAGCTCCCTGTAATCAGAGAAGTCGATTTCGATAAAGCTCTGAAATTTTTCGAAGAAAATTACGGCAAATACGCGAACAGATTCGGATGTACCGCAACCGCCAAGAAGATTTCGAACGGACACACAATCGTCGGCCGTTCGTACGATCTTTCATACAGTTTCGCTCCCGCATATCTTGTGCGTACAAACATTCCCGGACATCTTAAGACCGTCGGTGTTGCGTACAACGGATTCAAAGGAGCGTCTTTCGAAGACGTAAAGAAAAACGGACTCAGCGAAACGGAATTGCTTACGGTTTACTGCATGACAGGCGATGTTCTCAACGAGAAAGGATTCTACATCGAAGCCAATATGAGGGGAGCACAGCCCGAGGAAACAGGAATCAGAGAATGCAGCGGCACCAATCCCGGTGCGAAAGTCAGGCTCAGCTTCGCAACACTCATCAGGTATCTCGGTGAAAGAGCGGGAACGGTTGACGAAGCACTTGAGATTGCAAAGACACTCGATGTTTACGGATTCAAAACTGAGAAACTCAGCTGGGGCGGAGGTCTCTTCATGGCAGACGCAACAGGCCACTACGGTGTGCTGGAACTTGTAGACAACAGACTCGTATGGAACGATATGCAGAAGGTTCAGGCCAACTTCTACATCAGTCCCGAATACAGAGACAGGGCTACCGTAGGCACAGGTATGGGACGTTACAACACGGTCATGAAAGGCTGGGATGCAGTCGACAGCAAAGAAGACATGCTTGCTTTGATCAGAAAAGTCAGGTATCTTCAGATGTTCGACCCCGACACATGTCAGTTCGATCCTCTCGGAGAACTCACGGAATCTGTTATCGACGGCAAGAAATACTACATCAAAGACGTCACCGATGAGAAGAACAGAAAGATTCTTACAGACTATCTGAAGAAATACATCGAGACTGTCAGATGCATGTCACTCGATGAAATGAGAGCAAACAATGACATCTGGCTCTCTGCATATCAGACCCTCACGGACTGTAACGAACGCACACTGCGTGTTCAGTTCTTCGAGGATAACCGTCTTGTCTATCATCTCTGCGTAGACGACGTCGAATAAACCATTATGCGGGGGCCGAAAGGCCCCCGTATGTGTATTTTCTCTATTTCTGCCGTAAACAGAGATTTTACGTTTTGTATACTACGTCGTTTTATACATACCACGCCATTTTTAACACACAAAAGGAGGAGCATACTGTGGATAAGAAGATTGTTTTCGGACTCTGCGTGGTCATTATCACTGCGATTATTGTTGTAACGGCGAATACGGCAAACTCAGAAAAAGAACAGGGCACCATGGGAACCGTCATCGGCGACAACATCATCGAACTTCCCGTGATCACAGAAATCGATTTTGAAAAGGGCCTCAAGTATTTCGAGGAAAACTACGGTAAATACGGAATGAAATACGGATGTACCGCGGTCGCTAAAGTAACAACCGACGGAGATATGATTGTCGGACGTTCGTACGATCTTCAGTACAGCCACGCTCCCGCATACATCGTACGCACCGATATTGACGGACTCTACAAGACCGTCGGCATCGCATACAACGGATTCAAAGGAGCTGCAACTTTCGAAGATGTCAAGAAAAACGGACTCAGCGAAACAGATCTGCTTACAGTCTATTGTATGACAGGCGATGTTCTCAACGAGAAAGGATTCTACGTCGAAGCCAACATGAGAGAGGGACAGCCCTCAGAAACCGGATTCAAAGAATGCAGCGGTACAAACCCCGATGCGGAAGTCAGGCTCAGTTTCGCAACACTCATCAGATACCTCGGAGAGAGAGCCGCAACAGTCGACGAAGCACTTGAACTCATAAAAACAGTCGATGTTTACGGATTCAAGACCGAACAGTTCAGCTGGGGAGGTGCACTCTATCTTGCAGACGCTACCGGACACTACGGTGTTCTCGAACTTGTGGACAACAAGCTCGTATGGAACGATATGCAGACAGCACACGCGAACTTCTACCTCAGTCCCGACTACAAAGACAAAGCAATGCTCGGTACAGGTGTCGGACGTTACGAAACAGTCATGGCCGGAATCGGAGATGTGGATAACGAAGCGGATATGCTCGACCTCATCAGAGAAGTCAGATACCAGCAGATTCTCGATGTGGATACATGCAAATTCGATCCCGCCTCGGAATACCTCGGAGTCGACCTTAACGGTAAAGTCTACT
Organism: uncultured Methanomassiliicoccales archaeon; assembly: GCA_964504055.1. Classification (GTDB taxonomy): domain Archaea; phylum Thermoplasmatota; class Thermoplasmata; order Methanomassiliicoccales; family Methanomethylophilaceae; genus Methanarcanum. The sequence continues at coordinate 45,872 of CAZDCU010000003.1, read as the reverse complement.
ACCTCCAGGATCTTAAAGATCCAAAATCCTATGAAGAACTGATAAAATTCATCAGAAACGACGAGGATTACGGTAAGATCATGTCGGTGGACGAACTGAAAGACAGGAATGTAGATTGGCTTTCGGCTTATCAGACGGTCACCAACTGCAACGAGCTCACACTCACTGTGCAGTTCTTTGAAGACACACGTCTCATCTACCACTACTCTCTTGCCGAGGAGTGAAAACTTTAACAGAATCCGATCTGCCGGTATGCAAATACCGGCAGATCTGTGATTCTCACAGAAAAGAAACCCTTAACGGGGAAACGGATTTCTGTCTGCAAAAATCATCTCTGTTTTCTGTCAATCCACGCACGGATGTCTTCTTTCTTCGTACTGCCGATTCCGAAGTATTCCGAGAATTTCTTCGTCGTAGTAAGTTCCGCAGACTGTCCGACACGTTTCTTGGATACCAGTCCCATGTCGACCAATGCGCGTACGTCGTCGTACACCCTTGCACCCAGATTCCTGAACAGTTCGGACTGCATCAGAGGCTGATTGTATGCAATTGTGACAAGCGTCTTCATCATACCCTTGCTTATCTCACCCTCGGATGTTTTTCCGGCAACATGAGTATATTCCTCACGTAACTGCATCAGATACTCCTTTCCGGTTTTGATAATCTGAATGGCACCCTCTCTTCTGCGGTAATCGTCGATTAACGATTCCGCTGCCTCGAATGCTTCATCTTCGGTCAGTCCTGTCTTTTCGGCAAGATCTCTCAGATGAATGGGGCCGGAGGCCGAGAACAGAGCGGCCTCCACGAGTCCCTTGTTGAATATCATCAAATCACCGCTTCGGCAACCTTGATCTTCTCTTCGGCATCCTCAAGCTTACCGGACGACCAATCGACCTTGATATCGATCATTATCTCGCCGTAGGGAAGTTCGTCCTGCCATATTGCGAGTTTTCCGTCCCTGACCAACTGTAACGCGGACCAAAACACGGTGATGTTGTTGTCCATGTCCGATGTGTACAGATCCGCAAGCGGGAATGCTCCGGTACCGATCTTTCTGATTCTTTCCCAAACCGCTTTGACATCGCTGTCGTCGATTTCTCTGTGCGCTTTGTTGTCGAATTTCTTCGGTTCCGCAGCTTTGAGTTTCTGACGTGTAATCTCCCTTGCTTCCGAAATCTCCATCTGCTTACGTGCTTCGTCGAATGCATCAAGCAGTTCCACCATGGAGACAGGTCTCGTAGGCGAACGGGTGTAGAGTCCTTTCAGCTGAATGTTCGGTACGCTGAGAGATTCCGTATCCTCGCATGTGTCGAATCCCCAGTCGTCAAAGTCTGCGTAATCGAATACTTCGTCTTCTCTGTCGGATTCTTTCTTGGTCTCGGCGGACTGAAGGTTCAGTACCTTCCACGCCATAAGCATCAGTTTACCTGCGACGATGATGTCAAACTTACTCATAGAAACTTTTCTTGTGTAGAGTTTCACAAACTCCCTCAGATCGATTGCCCAGGGATCGAAATCTCCCTCAAGTACGAGACGGAACACTGTCCTGATGGATTCGTCCGTATCGTCCTGGAGTCTCTCGTGATCTTTCTCTTCACCGAGAACCCTGAGGTACCTGTCGATCTTGTCGGCACTCACCGAGTCGTTTATCATCGCCTTGTGGAACAGTAAGTGCTGTTCCATCTCAATTGCTGCATCCCCGTTCATTCTATCCCTTCTTTTGCCTGTTCTTCCGCAATCTTACGCTGTGCTTCTTCTTCGTATTTGGAGATCTCCAGCAGATCCGGCTGAATAATTATCTTACTGACCCCGTTCGGAGGCCTTGTCACACCTATAAGGTGGTCTGCTTTCTTCAGTGCCACGTTTCTCAGCGACACCTGTATGAACTGTGTTTTGGCGGAACTCTTCTTAATGCGCTCCGCAACTATCTCCGCGTTGACGGAATCAAGGAACATATCCACTTCATCCAATACGTAGAACGGTGAAGGCTGGTGTTCCTGTATAGCGAAAATGAAAGCCAATGCCGTGAGAGACTTCTCTCCACCCGACAGTGCTTCCAGTTTCAGCATCTTACCGTTCCTGGGCTTGGCGTTGATGAACAATCCGCCTTTGAACGGATCGTCTTCATCCTCGAGTGTCATCGATGCCTCTCCTCCGCCGGAGATTTCTGCAAATATCTCCTTGAAGTTCTCGCTGACTCCGTTATAGACGTCCATGAACAGTCCTTTCTTCTTGGAGTTGAGGTCTTCCATCAGTGAAGTCAGATCTTCAATCTGTGCGGTGAGCCTGTTGATATCGCCGACGAGACGGTCGTATCTTTCTTTCTTTTCGTCGTACTCCTCGATGGAGTTCATGTTGACTTTACCGAGGTTTTCAATCTCGTTCTCGCATCCTCTTATGGTACGCTTCAGTGTCTCTTCCGAAGGTATCGGCTGCTGTACTTCGAATTTGATTGTTTCGATTTCGGCTTTAAGTGCTGCGATATTCTGATCGCAGATGATTAACGTCGCTTCGATCGATTTGATGTAACCGTCTTTGGCTTCGATCTGCGAATTTGCAGTGGAAAGATCCGAATCCGCCCTGGTCTTCTCCACAAGCAGATTCTGTTTCCTGTCTCTGAGTTCGGATATGCCGGATTCCATCTCGGCCTCCATCTTCTTCAGTGCGGTGAGTTCAATCTGAAGTTCCGAAGACTGCTTTTCTGCTTCTTCCGCTTCGGTATTAAGCCTTGCAATCTCTCCTTTGCATCTGCCGATTTCCGCGAAAAGATGGTTTGCCGTACTCTCATATCCCGTCTTTTCCACTTTCTGTGCGGAAAGTGTGTCCATAAGTGCAGTGATTGCCTCGGATGCTTTGTTGATGATTTCTTTTGCATCGAGAAGACGTTTCTGAAGTTCTGTAGGAGCAATCTCCGCAATACGGTCCTTAATCCTTGCACGCTCGGCTTTCATATCCGAGAGTTCTTTGGCTACTGCGGATGCTTTTTCGGTCAGTTCCGCAACCTCTGCCTGTATCGCCGCATATGCGGATTTCTTCTCCGCTATGCTCTGTACAATACGTTTCCTGGATTCCCTGAGTTCTTTCAGTGTCGCTTCGAGCCCGGCAATCTTACCTCTGATTTCGATGCTTCCGGTACCTGCGGCCCTCATTCCGTCATCCGCTTCGCGTATCTGTCTGCGGATATCTTCGAGTCTCGATTTGATGTTGGCAAGTGCGGCCTTTGCAGATGATATTTCTGCGGCGACTTTATCCAACTCCGACTGTGAATCCGCACCGAATCTGAGAGTTGCGTTCGGTTTCATGCTTCCGCCGGTCATTGCACCGGATGCTTCCAGCAGTTCGCCTGATTTTGTGACAATTCTCACTCCGCCCATCAGGCGCCTTCCGGTGTTGATATTGTCGACAACAATCGTATCCGCAAACACGTACCAGAACACCGCACGGTATTCCGGCTTGAAATCAAGTAAATCGATTGCGTATCCCTGCGATTCTTTCACAGCCATGATTGCTTTCGCACGGGGTTTTCCTTCAACCATCTTGTTGAGAGGAAGTAACGTGGCTCTTCCGAGGTTGTTTTTCTTCAGTTCCGCAATAATATCTGCGGCAACCTGATCGTTGTCCACGACGATGTGCTGCATTTTACCGCCTGCGGCGACTGCGAGTGCGGTTTCGAACCCGGGATCGACGGTAGCCAACTGTGCAACGGTGCCGTGAATTCCGCTGATTATTCCTTTATCCCTCATTGCGAGAACGGCGGCAACGGTTTCGCTTCCGCGCGATGCCTTCTCCGAGGAACGTTTCTCGATCATCAGCTGGTTGTACTTTTCGTTGTGTCTTACAAGAGCGGCGTTGATGTCCATCTCCTGTTTCTCAAGCTCGTTTTCCTGAGTTTTGAGTGCGAGAATCCTGTTCCTGTAAGTTTCGATGTCAGTCATCGGACCGGCTTCTTTCTTCAGCTCGGATAAGCTGAAATCCGCATCTTTAATCTGGAAATCCGTATCGGAAAGATTCGTTTCTTCCTGGCTTATCTGACGGGATGTTTCCTCTTCTTTTGTCTTGGCGCCGGTGAGTTTGGAACGTACATCGGCATCCTCTTCCGATTTTTTCTCGATGTCCGCTTCCAGTTTCTTAAGTTTCGCATCCAATTCGGCGTGTTCGCCTCCGAGGGATTCCATCTCTTCGGAAATCTTCTTTTCCTCTTCCTTGGCGGCGGCCAATTCGTTTCTCTTTGCGGTCAGATCCATATCGGTTTCGCTGATCGCCTGTGTGATGCTCTGTAACTGAGATTCGTTCTCTGCGGATTCTTCGTTGTATCCCGAGAGTTCCGTTTCGTATTCTCCGATACTGTCCCTGTCTTTGGATGCGGTATCGTCTGCGAGAGCCTTGTTTATCTTGACATTCTCGATATTCTTCTTCAGCTCTGTGTATTCGGGACCGACACGTTCCTCAATCTCTTTTTCTGTCTGAAGAATCGATTCTTCGCAGTTCTTTATCGTCTGACTGAGTGTGTTTTTCTTCTCGGTGAGTTCCGTTATCTCGTTACGGGTCTTCTCAACGGCTTCGAGCGTTGTTTTCTTCTTCTCGGTCTCGTTGATCAGGTTCCTGTGCTTGAGCTGGGCGTTCGCCATATCGAGCTTATCTTTCAGTTCGATGTGTTTCTTGGCGACTTCTTTCTCTTTCTCAAGCTGTTTAAGCTGTGTTTCGAGTTCTCCGATGACAATATTTGTGGATGCCATATTGGCTTCGGCTTCGCTCTTCTCCCTGTCGGCGGCGTTTATGTCGTTGTCGTAGGATTCGATACCGGAAATCTTGTCAATGACACGGCGTCTTTCCACCGCACCCATTTTGGTGATATCGGTGACATCGCCCTGCTGTACGAGGTTGTATCCGTCTGCGGAGATTCTCGCTCTTGTAAGTAACGAATCGAACTCGGCGAGATTCGATTTCTGATCGTTGATGTAGAATGATGAGTAGTAATCTTCTCCGTTGCCTGCCATCTTCACGATACGTGTGAATCTGACTTCATCGGAATCCCACGCAAGCATACGGTCTGTGTTGTCGAAGACAAGGGTGACTTTCATGAAGTCCGCCCTTCCGGAGGATTTATTTCCGCTGTAGATAAGATCGGTCTGTTTTCCCGCACGGACGACCTTCGGACTCTTGGGTCCGAGAACGAACATGATTGCGTCCGTAATATTCGATTTTCCGGAACCGTTCGGTCCCGTGACCGCCATATAACCCTCCATCAGAGGTACCGACACCTTACCTCCGAAGGATTTGAAATTCTCCATATCGACTCTTTTCAAGTACACAGTCAACAACCCCTCTCAGGGGGCGATTGCGGACAGTCCGCAGATGCATCCCATTTGCACGCTTACGCGCACGATAGGTCATGCCTTATAAAGGATATAAATATATTTGCGGTCTGACAAAAAAATGAAACGATGATATGACAGCGAAAATCTGTCATATCGGCCGTTCACTGAAACACTTTTTCTATGATATCCGCAACGGAATCAAGAACGTAGGTAGGCTTCACATCGCTATGTTCCAGATCTTCGATTTTTGTCTCTCCCGTGAGTACAAGAATAGATGACAGTCCGTTGTCGTAGGCCATCTTCATATCAGTGTATAAACGATCTCCGACCATGGCAATCTCCGAAGAATCGATGCCCATCTCCGCAGCTGCCATATCCAGAAGAAGACGGTTCGGTTTGCCGATTATCAGAGGTTCTTTGTTCAGAAGGTACCTGTACATTGCGATGAATGCGCCGATGTCTACATCGTAATCGTCCTCTGTGGGACATAAGTCGTCGGGGTGTGTTGCGATGTATTCCGCACCCCTTTTGATGAAAGCGTACGCCTTGTTTATTTTCTCGTAAGTGAGCTCTCTGTCAAACGAAAGCAACACAATATCGGGATTTTCGTCATCCAGAGGAATGCCGTATTCCCTGACATCTTCCATGTAAGATTCCGTTCCGACAACGTACACAGTCTTTCCGGGACGTTCGTTTTTCAGGAAACGGAGTGTTGCGGTACCTGATGTGAGAACATTTTTCATATCTACGTCGAAACCCATCTTGGAAAGTTTCTCGAAATACTGTCTCCTTCCTTTTGACGAGTTGTTTGTCACGAACATGTAGGGAATTCCTTTCTCCCCGAGTTCTCTGATGAATTCTCTCGCCCCCGGGATCACGTTCATTCCTTTGTAGACGGTACCGTCCATGTCTATGGCCAATCCTCTGATCATTCAATCATCCTCCTGACTGTTTCCATCGTCTCTGCGAGACCTTCTCTTGCCGATTTACGGTATACGCATGCCATCGGATGATACGTGGGAAGAAGATCGATTTCTTTTCCGTTTACGTTCATCTTCTGCATTTTGTTCACAATATCTGCCATAGGTCCGTCGTAACCGATGAGATCGCGTATCGCACTTCTTCCGAGTGCCACAACGACAGAACATGACGATAATTCACTGTCGAGGAAAGGTCTGCAGGCAGACATTTCCTCCGCCGTCGGATCCCTGTTTCCGGGAGGACGGCATTTGACTGTGTTTGTAATCATCACGCTGTTTCTGTCTATTCCCGCTTTTGCAAACGCATCGTCCAATATCTTTCCGGCCCTTCCTACGAAAGGTTTTCCGGTAAGATCTTCGTTCTCTCCGGGCGCTTCTCCCACGAAGACAATCTTCGATGAAAGATTGCCGCTGGGAAGGACGATGTTGGTCCTGTGTTCACACAGAGGACACAGTCTGCAGTCGGAATCGGGAGATATCATTGATTCTCCAGAAGTTCGGATGCTCTTACGAGAGGTGTGAATTTTACGCCGATTGCTTTAAGTGCATCGGTTCCGCCCGCTTCTCTGTCGATAACGGACATAACGTCTGTGACTTCCGCACCTGCGTCTCTGAGGATTCCTATCGATGTGACGGAAGAACCTGCGGATGTAATCACATCTTCGATTACAAGCACTTTCTCGCCTTTGTTCAGGACACCTTCGATCATCTTTCCCGTGCCGTGGTCTTTCTTCTCTTTTCTGACCATAACGTAAGGAATTCCGGTTTCCAGAGACAGTGCGGCCGCAAGAGGAATCGAACCCAATACAATGCCGGCAATCTTGTCTGCGGTTATGCCGTCGTTTCTCATACGGTCCGCCATCAGTTTGGCGATAAGCCTCAGTACCCTGGGGTCTGTGCTTGCTCTTTTGATATCTATGTAATATTTCGATTTCGCACCCGATGCGAGTGTGAAATCACCGAACTGCAGCGCACCGCAGTCCCTCAACGCTTTACCTAATTCACTCATGAGATCACCACGGTTCGTTCTTGACACCGAGTTTGTAACCGATTATGTTCACTCCTCTGTGTATCACGAACGTTATCAGCAGTATGAACACGAATGCCCATATGTGTATCCCTTCGAAATAATTCGCATATATGAAATTCGGATAGAACAACGCCGTAAGCAGGAATGCCCCTATTACGAAGTCGTACTGATCGAGAATAGGAGCTTTCTGACCTCTTTCCATTCCCAATCTCCTCTTGATGAACGCTCCGCAGAGGTCACCGAGAAGTGCTCCGGTCGAAAGACAGAACAGAATACCTATGTTAGACCAAAACGGTCCGAATCCGAAGTATGTGTCGGGATCGAACGGATATGCGATAGCAATCTGCAACAATCCGAGAAGGACACCTGTAAGGATACCCCCGATGAATCCGGACCACGATTTACCGTCTCCGAATATCCTCTTGCCTTTCCATGTCTTACCGAAGTCCATCTTGACCTTACCCCATCTCTTACCGATGAGTGCCGCATTGGAGTTCGGAACGTATGCAGGCAGGAACAGCCAAAGACCGACGGCCATGACCGCCAGGACATCCATGATTTCTGTCATCGTTTCCGTATACGGGCATACAGATAATAACTAAACGGTGCCCGTCGGCCGTAAGAAGGTTTATATCATTTGAACAGATGTTCAATTGAACAATCATTCAAGTGATATGATGAAAAACGATGAGTGCTGCGGATACGACGACAATACGAACATGAGGAAACTCCTGGAGATGATGCCCTCGGAATCCGATCTGTTCGATCTATCCGATTTTTTCAAACTGTTCAGCGACAGCAGCCGTCTGAAAATTCTGTTCGTTCTGAAAGAAGGACATGAGATGTGCGTACGTCACATTTCCGAGTGTCTGGGTATGTCTATGTCCGCTGTGTCCCATCAGTTAAAACCTCTCAAGGCGGCCAAGCTTATCAAATCAAGACGCGACGGAAAAGAAGTATTCTATTCCCTCGACGACGAACACGTCAACGAACTGATCACGATTGCATCGATACACATTTCCGAGATGGAATGATAGAATGAAATCCGATAATCTCAGGCTGATTGTCGGTGCGACAGCACTCATTGCATGTATCGTCATGGAATATGTCCTGAAAACGAATGAAATGATTATTCTCGGAACGGCACTCGTCGGTTACGCAATCATCGCATACGATGTCATTCGGGAAACCTGCGAAAACATGACTCACGGCAGAATCTTCGATGAAGAAACCCTCATGACTGTGGCGACAGTCGGAGCATTCTTCGTCGGAGCGTATTCCGAAGCTATCGGTGTGATGCTCTTCTTCAAAATCGGAGAAATCATCGAAGACGCAGCCGTCGGAAAATCGAGAGGATCGGTCAGGTCGCTTATGGATCTCCAGCCCGATACGGCTAACCTGATTAAAGACGGAGAAGTAATCACGGTTGCTTCCAAAGAACTCAGCATCGGAGACACAGTACTCATCAGAGCGGGAGACAGAGTTCCCGCAGACGGTACCGTCACCGAAGGTTACACATCACTTGATACGAAAAGTCTTACAGGGGAATCCGTCCCGAGAGATGTTTCTCCTGGAGATACAGTCCTGAGCGGATGCATTAACCTCACAGGCGCCGTAAAGGTAAGAATCGATAAAGAAGCGGGAGCTTCAACGGCATCGAGAATCATCGAACTCATGGAAGATGCCGAGAGTAAGAAATCGAGAAGTGAGAAATTTATCACAGTATTCTCGAGATATTACACCCCAGCGGTGTTCCTTGTAGCAATACTTGTTGCAGTAATCCCGCCGATATTCCTCGGAGGAGAACTTTCTGTCTGGGTCTACCGTGCGCTGACGATTCTTGTCATATCATGTCCCTGCGCACTGGTGATTTCCGTACCCCTCGCATTCTTCTGCGGAATCGGAAAAGCATCCTCAGAAGGTGTACTCATCAAGGGCAGCGATTCAATCGAAACCATGTCCAAAGTGAAGACTGCAGTCATGGACAAGACAGGTACACTTACGAAAGGTGTGTTCGCAATATCCGGCGTATATCCTGTAGGTATAAGCGAGAATGAACTGATCGACATAACCGCAACAGCGGAGGAATTTTCAGACCACCCTATGTCGAAACCCTTCAGGAATATCGAAGTGAACGATCACTGTGTTTCATCAATCGAAGAAATTCCCGGAATGGGTCTGAAAGCCGAAGTCGACAGCAAAACCGTATGTGTCGGCAACATGAAACTCATGGAACTTTACGGCCTTGAAATCGAAGAGGAAAAAGTTCCCGGTGTGCCGATATACGTCTGCATCGACGGAGTCTACGTCGGACATATCGTAATGGAAGATCAGCTCAAAGAAACATCGATTGAAGCCGTTTCGGAACTGAAACATGAAGGTGTCAGAACGGTAATGCTCACGGGAGACAGAGAACACGTCGGAAGAATGGTTGCCGAGAAGATCGGTATCGATGAAGTACATGCGGATATGCTCCCCGGAGACAAACTCGAGAAGATGGAAGGTTATCTCGACCCCGAAGGTAAGAAGAAGCTCATGTTCGTCGGAGACGGTATCAACGATGCACCTTCTCTTGCAAGATCGGACGTAGGAGTTGCCATGGGCGGTATCGGTTCCGATGCGGCAATCGAGGCTGCGGATGTTGTCATAATGTCCGACGAACCGTCCAAGATTCCGTTTGCGATAGATCTTTCCAAGAAGGTTATGAGGACTGTCTGGGTCAATGTCATTGCCGCATTGGCCGTAAAGTTCGGATTCATGATTCTTGCAATGTCGGGACTCATAATGATGTGGGTGGGAGTGTTCGCAGATGTGGGTATGATGCTCATTCTCGTACTGAACTCTGTGCGCATACTCGGAAAAGGTTCGTTCTCGAATCTTCTGCATACTGAAGCAAACGAAGACGAATGCGGATGCGGCTGTGAATACTGCTGTCACTGAAACTTCATCCGGGCCTTCGGGCCCGGACATCAGTATTCGTCAAAGAATCTCTTTATTCTGCCTATAATGTCGTAACATCCGTCGGTGCCTAATCCCGCAAGGGAAGATGCCCTCGAATCCAATATCACACAGACGCCACGGTCGGTCTCCGACCTTATCAGTCTTCCCCTTGCCTGCCTCATTTTTCTGACTGTGGGAGACTTCACGGCATGTTCCCAACCGTGACCGAATCTGTAGTCTGCGTAACGTATCAGGGATTCCAGTTTCGCTGTGGGATACGGATACGGAATTCCCACCAATATCGCAAGTTCCAAATCCTTATCGGGGAAATCCAATCCTTCGCTTATTCTTCCGCCTGCGACGGCGAATAACACACTTCCTTCAGACGTACGGAAATTGTCAACGGTTTCCATCAGATCCACCTGGGACATTCCTCTCTTCTCAACGTAGAGATCACGACCCATTCTCTCCGGAACATCGTCCACAAGAAAATGATTCATCATATCGTAAGACGGGAAGAACACAGCCGTGTTCTTCACAACGGATTTTACGATACGTACAGTGCTCTCTTCCAAACGTGAAATCATCTCGGGATCTCTCATCATTTCGTCGTGTTTTGTTGTCACGGAGTCATCATACAGCGTAAGCAAATTCGCGGGATCGAAGGGAGACATGAAACTGCGGATTGCGGCGCCTTCAAGACCCAGCTCTTCGACATACTCTTCCAAAGGTTCCAGCGTACCGGACATGTGAATCGAAGATCTGCAGTCTCTGAACGGTTCGGCTGCAAAATACGGATCCATACAGTACGCTTCGAACGAAGGATTGTCTCCTCCGTTGATAAGCTTCGCGAAACATTCGTCTTCGCATTCCATCCATCTCTGAAGGAATGCTCCCAACGACCTCATATAAGATCTGGGAAGCTTTCTCAGCTCTTTCTTGGCCTGAACTACAATCTCCCCCAAATCTATCAGTGATTTGCATATAACCGTTAACGAATGCGATGTCACGGCAAGACGCGACATCAGTTCTTCCTGAAGGAAATACGGAGGAATCAGTCCGTCTTCGTCTTTGAGATATTCTTCCGTTGCCACGGAAAAACATACACGCATCGCTTCTGTAATATCCGTTACACGCAAATCCTGGAAAACAACGGGATTGTCCCATTCGTTCGCTTCTTTATCCACAAGATCCAACGCGTGTTTCGTGTATTCCGATGTAATCGCATCACGCAGATAATCCGGCATATTGTGGGCTTCATCCACAATAATTACCAGATCCGACATCAGAACATCCAACCACTCGAGAAAAGCCAATCTCGCAGCGGGAATAATCAGAAAAGGATACGGTGCGCAGACAACATCCGCAAACGGGAGCACGAGTTTGCTCATTTCGTACGGACATACGCCCATGTCAAGGCACATCTTACGGAAAGTCTCCGGTTCCGGCATACTTTTTCTCAGACCGGCTACGAAATGATCCATATCGACTGTTTCGATCTTATCGAAAAACGGACATCCTTTCTCCGTTCCTTTCTTTTTCTTGAATTCGGAACACCATTTCGACAGTTCATCGGGAGAACCCGACGCAATTTCCTGATCGGTTCCCATCATAGGACATGTAGTGGGGCCCCTTCCCTGGATCGCCATACAGAATACGCTGCGTATGCTGTTGATCTTACGTGCTTCCGCAATGACCTGCTTCTGCTGGGACTTTGTCCTTGTGAGATACAGCACCTTGGATTTGTGATACATCTGATCGCTTAACACGCCGACCAGAGAACACACGGTTTTACCGGTACCCGTACCCGATTCGATGACGGCGTTGCGCCTGTCGGCTACTGCATCTCTGATGAAACCGACCAGTTGTTCCTGTTCTCCTCTCGGAACGTACGGGAACAGCGACATATCCGCCATAATATGCGGTAGAATTCGGTAGTATATAAGTATAGAAAAGGGGGTCGCCGAACGGTCCCGGGGGTGTCCCCGGGACTTCAGGCTGAGCTTCCGCGTTCCCAGATATCATCGGGGAGGTCGTCGTATGTGGTGTCACGCTCTTCCTCCTCGGCCTTCTTCTTGATGAGACCGTCGATGAGATCCTGAATTTTCTCTCTCCTGAACAGCCAGTAGTGAATTCTCCATTCCCTTCCGTCGTAGAGAGTTGTTTCTTCCCTCTCGGTGGTAAGGATTGTCGCATCCTCAAGCATGTAGAATGCGTCACGGTCGGCGGGTTCCAGGATATTGTCGATTATTCTGTCGGAATATCCGAAGAAATTCAGGACGTGGTGCGCAAGTTCGTACGCAGCCTCTTCCGGAATACCTTCGTTGTTGGGGCTGTTCTTGATCGCCTGGGTCAGTTCGTCAACGGTCACGATGCTCCTCATTGTATCACCGCTCAGAGTTTGATGAACTTCGCTTTCTCGAAACCGGCTGCGTCGATGACCTTCTTTGCAACATCGTCGGTAACATCGTGGTCCACTGTGAGAACCATCACTGCGGTGCCCTTGGGCTCGTTCCTTGCGACGGCCATCTGACCGATGTTGACGTTGTTGTCTCCGAATGCCTTTCCGACTGCACCGACAACTCCGGGCTGATCCTTGTAGCGTGCTACGAAGATATCGCTCTGAAGGGGCATGTCGAGTGTATATCCGTTCAGCTTAATCAAACGGGGTACATCTGCGAAGACACATCCTTTGACTGCCGTGATCTTACCTTCGGTGTCTTCGAGTTTAACCTCAACTGCATCGTAAGGTGTGGAATCGTCGATCTTGGACTCTTTGTATGTGATTCCCTTGCTCTTTGCAATGGAAACCGCGTTGATCATGTTGGCTTCTTTTCCGATGATTCTGTTGAGAACACCGATTACTGCGAAGATTCCGATTCTCTTGGTATCTTTGCGGGACACAGGTCCGCTGTAGATGACTTCCATGTTTTTGACAGGGCCGCCTACAAGCTGCTGTGCAATGCTTCCCAGGTCACGTGCCAGGGGAAGGAACGGAGCGATTTCGGGATCCAATTTTCCGCGGGGTGCGTTGATTGCGTTGGTGATAATTCCGTCTTTAAGGAACTTAACCGCTGCTTCTGCGACTTCCACGGCAACCCTCTCCTGTGCTTCGACGGTGGATGCACCGAGGTGAGGCGTAACAATAAGATTGTCCAACTCAAGGAGCTTCATTTCTTTCTCGTCGAGAGGCTCGTGTTCCCATACGTCGAAGGCTGCGCCCTTGATGATTCCCTCTTTGAGTGCTGTGTAGAGATCGTCCTCAACAACGATTCCTCCGCGTGCGACGTTGACGAGCATTGCGGTGGGTTTCATCTTCTTGAACTGATCGAGGTTGATCATTCCCCTTGTGTCGGGGAGAAGAGGTGTGTGAATCGTCATAATATCGGAGTGCTCGATGACATCTTCCAATGTTGTGAGCTTGACTCCGACTTCTTCCGCAACTTCTTTAGGAAGGTAGGGATCGTATCCGAGGAATTCCATGTTGAAGTGTTTGAGACGCCTTGCGACTTCGCTTCCCACACGTCCGACACCGATGATACCGAGTGTCTTTCCGTTGAGTTCGATTCCGGTGAATTTGCTTCTCTTCCACTCGCCCTTGTGCATGGACATGTGTGCCTGAGGGATGTTTCTCGCCAATGCCATGATCATTGCGCATGTGTGCTCCGCGGCGGAAAGTGTGTTTGCCGCAGGGGTGTTCATGACAAGAATTCCTTTCTCGGTGGCTGCGGGAACATCGACGTTGTCGACACCGACACCTGCACGTCCGACTACTTTGAGGTTCTTTCCGGCGTCGATCACTTTTGCGGTGACCTTTGTACCGCTTCTGATAATCAGTCCGTCGTAATCGCCGATGATTCCGCAGAGCTCATCCTCGGAGAGTCCTGTCTTAACATCGACATCCATGCCTGAATCTTTCAAAATCTTAAGTCCGTCGTCAGAGAGCGGATCCGAAACCAATATCCTCATTGTCATTGCATCTCCTCCAATACTTCATCCATGGCAGAGAGGAGCTCCCTGAGCATGGAAGGCGTTATGTCGCCCATGTGTCCGATCCTGAACGTGGATCCTTTGACATCGCCGTATCCGTTGGAAATCTCGTATCCTTTGGACTTGAGCTTTGCGTGGAATGTGTCGAAATCAAGGTCTCCGCGGTTGACCACACCGATTGTCTTGGACCTGTATCCTTCTTCGGGGAACAGTCCGTTGAATTTTTCATCTGCCCATTTCTCGACCATCGAAGCCATTTCGATGTGTCTCTTGTACCTGTGTTCCATACCCTCGGCGAGGATTTTGTCCAACTGGTAGTCGAGTGCGTACATCAGGGATACGGGCGGCGTTGTCAGGGCATAGTTCTCGTCGGCGTTCTTCTTGAGTTTCACGAAGTCCGTGTAGAATCCTTTGTTCTTCACGTTCTTGGATTTCTCGATGATCCTGTCGCTTACAACCGCAATCGCAAGTCCCGGGGGGAGAGCGAGTGCTTTCTGTGTTCCGAAGACCATTGCGTCGGGGCGGAGCTTCGGGAGATCGAGATCCGCAGCCATGGCGGATGTGACCGCATCCACGATGATCAGCGAGTCGGGATTCTGTTTCCTGACTTCCTCTGCGAGTGCGGTGCTGTTGCTGAGAACTCCTGTCGAAGATTCGTTGCTCACCCATGTGACCGCTTCGATGTCTTTCGTTACTTTGCCCTCGATGTCCTCGGGTTTCATTGCTTTGCCCCAGGGGACGTGGACTTCCTCAACGGATTTTCCGTTGGCTGTGGCGCATTCGATCAGTCTGTTACCGAACGAACCGTTGGAAATGCCCAGACATTTTTCCGAAACTGCGTTTCTGACCGCACCCTCGATGAGGACGGTTGCCGATCCGCCGACAAGGAAAATATCGTCGTCGGTTTTGAGTGCCTTCCTCAGTTTCTCTACGATTGCACCGTGCAGGGCTTTGTATTCCTTGCATCTGTGCGTAATCATCGGCTCGGTCATTGCCTGAAGGGTCTCCTGTGCGACATGCACGGGCCCTACGGTGAAGAGTTGTCTGCTCATTTCTATCCCTGATTTGACGTATTCCGTCGGCATAGCGACGGCTGGCTACCACTGTTAACACGACCTCCTATAAAGAAGGTTGCGCGCGCGACCCGCGTATACGGGTATCTTTTATCAGAGGCTCTCGAGGACCTTCTTCATCCTGGCGATACCTTCGGTGATGTCTTCCTCGCTTGCTGCGTATGACATCCTGAAGGAGCCTTCTCCGCAGGGTCCGAATGCCCTTCCGGGTGTGACTGCGACATGTCCCTGCTGAAGGAGTGCTTCCGCAACTTTGTTGGAAGGGATGTCTTTGTTGTACCTGGGGAAGAGGTAGAACGCACCTGCGGGTTTATTGCATTCGAGGCCTTTGATTTCGGAAAGAAGATCGAGTGCCAGGTCACGGCGTTTCTTGAATTCCTTGACCATGGCGAACTTTGCTTCCTGAGGTCCGTTGATTGCTTCGATTGCCGCTTCCTGAACGAAGGAAGTACAGCATGTGATTGAGTGTGACTGCAGCTTGTTGATAGATTTCACATCGTCCGCAATGAGCCAGCCGATTCTCCATCCGGTCATTGCGTATGTCTTGGAAAGTCCGGATACGGTGTATGTGCGCTCCCACATTCCGGGCATGGATGCCAGAGAAACGTGCTTTCCTTCGTAGAGGATGTGTTCGTAGATTTCGTCTGCAAGAACGATGAGATTCTTTTCCACACATATGTCGGCGATAGCTCTGAGGGTTTCCTCGGGCTGCACGGCGCCTGTGGGGTTTGAAGGTGAGTTGATGATGATTGCTTTTGTCTTGGGTGTGATTGCTTCGCGTACTCTGTCGGGGTTGATTACGTAACCTTCCTCGAAGTATGTGGGAACATACACAGGCTTCGCACCTGCGAGAAGAACGACGGCTTCATAGGACACCCAGGCGGGATCGGGAATGATTACTTCATCCCCGGGATCCAAATATGCCAGCGCCCACATGAAGATAGCCTGCTTTGTAGGAGTTACAAGAACATTCTGCGGTCCGCAGGGAATGCCGTTCCTTGCTTTGGTGGATTCCGCAATTGCTTTCTTCAGATCGGGAAGTCCCATCGACGGGGTGTAATGTGTGAATCCTCTGTGCAGTGAATCTACAGCCGCATCGACGATGTTGCCGGGGGTGGCAAAATCCGGTTCTCCCAATGAGAATGAAATAATGTCGTTGATGCCGCTTGCCTTCATCTCGCTTACGAGGTTGGATATTGCCACGGTACCCGAAGGGGGAACCGCATTCAGTCTCTGTGAAACCATAATCTCACCGTGTTATAATGCGGTATAATCGCATCACTGATAAATAATACGGGGGAACGGCACCTGGATTTCCCGGGATTAAATCAGGTCATGAGATCCTTGATGTGGCCGCTCTTGACTGCGTCCCTGATCTCCATGGCGATTCTTCCGCCGGTACTCAGTCCGGGGTAAATCAGATCGGCATAAGGCGATCCGGAAATGAACGGGTTGGTTCCTGCGACGATTCTTGTGGAAATCTCGAAGACCTTGAACTCAAGCTTATCGTTCACAACGGTTTCCAGACAGAACGGACCCCACATACCGCCGAAGAGTTCGTATGATCTCTCGACTGCATTCTCGGCCATGGTGAACGCCTTCGGAAGAAGGGATTCCCTCAGCACTGCGGGAGTGTTTCCCGTTACGACAAACGAAGGATAAAGACCGTGACGCTTTGCATCCTCGATGGAACCGAGTTTGTACATCTCGTCGATGTTACTCTCGTCACGCCTGTCGATTGAGAGCATCTCAAGCGATCCTCCTCTCTTGAGTTTGTAACCGTCGTTCTTGAACGGCGAGTAGAAGAAGTGCAGATAGTACCTGGTACCGAGACAGTATTCCTGAATCGAATAAGGCATACTGTTGTCGATGGACATTTTGAAATCGGGATAGTCTTTTGCGATGAAGTATCCCATTCCGCCTTTTGCTCCGTGGTATTTCACCATCACGGGTTCGTTGATTTCCCTTGCATCGGTGAAAACACGGGGCATATTGATTCCCGCGGATGTGAGCCACTGTCTTTCCATGTCCCTGTCGGATTCCCACTGAAGAACCGAACGGTTGCAGTAAACAGGAACTTCGTAGTCTTCGAATCTCTTCGGCCCCATGTATTCGACGAAAGATCCGTGGGGAATGATGATGACGTTACGGTCGTAGAGTTCCTGAACCCTCGACTCCATGTCCTCGAAATCCTTGTACTTTATAATCTCGTCGGGTTTTGCGAGCGGGAATGCATCGTAGTATCTTGTATCGTGCTTAATGGTGAGACCCAATGTCTTGAATCCCATCTTACGTGCCCCGTGGAAAATCTGAAGAGACGAGTGCGAACAGAGTGTTGCAATCGTAATGTCGTTGAGATCGTATCCGTCCAAAATTTCATCGATTCTCTTCTTCGGGACCATAACGTCTTATCGCATTCATTGATATAAACGTAATCGTGCGAACACATTGTGCACGGCACCGGCATAAACCCAGACACCGAAGGAAATTTCATTTCAGAATATCCGGAAACACGCCTCTGAGTACTTCGAGAACACCGTCGGGACCGTTTTTCGTTGCTACAACTGTGGCGACTTTCTTCACCGCGTCGGGTGCGTTGCCTACGGCAACGCCCAATCCCGCCCACTTAATCATCGGAATGTCGTTCATTCCGTCACCGAACGCTATTACTTCGTCACTCTCTATGCCCAAACGTTCGCATATGCTTTCGAGAGCTTTCGCCTTGTTAACACCGCCGGGCATTATTTCGACAACATACGGTCCGGACTGTGTCACATAGAGTTTGGGATACATCGATTTAACATCCGATATAACGGCAGGCACATTCTCCAATCCCGGAACTATAACAATTTTCGGAGAAGGTTTCAGTTCTTTTTCCAGCAGATTTCCGAACTGTATCTTTACAGCACGTGAATCCGGATCGCTTCTGAGCAGGGGGCTGTCCTCCTTTGTGTAAATGACAGCATCATGATAACACTGAACGTAATATCCGCGGACGTAACAGTATCTGATGATTCCCCTCATCGTTTCTGTGTCGATACGCCGTTCCGCAACGGTACCGTCCTCGCATACGGCAACAGCTCCGTTGTAAGCAATCACCGAATAGGAAACACAAACCTTCTGGGCTATCTCCTTCTGAGTGGTGTACATCCTTCCGGATGCAGCTACGAAATGAATTCCTTTTCTCTGAAGCTTCCCGACGGCATCTGCCAAATCCTTCGTGGGTTCTCCGTCCGGTCCGAGTAACGTACCGTCGAGGTCGCTCGCGATGAGTCTGTACATGTTACGAATATCGCATTGTATGAAGCATAATTAAAAGATAACGCCGGAATCATGCTGATTTTTCGCATAAATGTGTGGGTTTTACGCCCTTCTTAAAGATACAACAGTATCAATCGGAGACCTGTCTGTCATCCTTATATAGTTAGAAAACAAGAGGGATGCAGGCACCGGCAAGGTGCTCCTCTGAAAGGAGTCGATAGTATGGAAATGGATGAAATAACACCCCACATAGAAGCAATCAAAAGGGTGCTGAACGAAAAAGTCGACGACGATGAACTCATTGCTGAATTCAGGAAATATACGGAAACCTACCGTATGTCGCCGGAAGAAGCGAAAAGAGGAATCATAAGGAAACACGGGGGACCTACGTTGGATTTCGTCACGGCGGATGCTGTGGTGAAGAAAATCGCGGACCTCAACGGTACGGAACAAAACGTCGATGTTATCGCGAAAGTACTGACTTCCGATAAGAGGACAATCAGCGCCAGAGGAAATTCGAAACAGATCGTATCCGCATTCATCGGAGACGATACCGGAAAAACGAACCTCACAATCTGGGACGGTAACGCCGAACTCGAAAAAGGCGCAGTTTACAGATTCAAGAGCTGCTACACCAAAAAGTGGAACGATAAGGTACAGCTCAACATGGGTCAGAAAGGATCCGCAGAGAAAACGGATACCGAAATCGACGTGAAAAACGATACTCCTGTCAGCAACGGCGAGGCACAGAACAAGAAAATTTCCGAACTCACGGGAACGGAACCCAACGTAAACATCGTTGCGAAAGTCGTCTACGCCGAAAAGAAAGACATTACGGTCAAAGGCACTCCGAAGAACATCTCATCGGGTATTATCGCTGATGAGACAGGCAGTGCATCATTCACGGTATGGGAAAACCCGCCGGAACTTGAGAAAGGTGCGGTTTACAGATTCAACGGATGCTACACCAGAAAATGGAATGACAAGGTTCAGATTAACATCGGACAGAGAGGCAGTATCGCCAAAGCCGACGGTGTGAAGATCGATCTCCCCGAAAGAGAAATTTCCCTTTCCGCATCCGATATAAAAATCGGAGAAATCAAAGAAAATTCAGGAAACGTCACCGTAACGGGACGTATTCTGAGCACCGAAAGCAGACAGGTCAACGTCAAAGGAGAGCAGAAAACAGTCTATTCCGGAATGATTGCCGACGATACCGGTAAAATTCAGTTCTCGGCATGGAACGATTTCGGTCTGAAAGCGGGTGAAACAATCTGCGTGAAGAACGCATACGTCCGCTCATGGCAGAGCATTCCTCAGCTGAACTTCGGCGACAGATGCGAAATATGCAGAGTCGACGATACTTTCGACGAAGGATCTATCGGCAAAAGCAAAGAAAGAACGATCGGAGACATTGTGACAAACGGCGGAGGAGTCGACATCACAGTCAAAGGTACTGTTGTCGACGTAAAAGCGGGAAGCGGTCTGATCAAAAGATGCCCCATATGCAACCGTTCGATCCTCGACACAGGATGTTCCGCACACGGAATGCAGGACAACCCTGTCCCGGACCTCAGAATGAAACTCTCCGTGGATGACGGAACAGGTTCGATGAGCATCATCGTCAACCGTGCACTCACCGAAAAACTCACAGGTGTCACACTCAAAATGGCAACGGATCTCGCCAAAGCACGCGGAACCGGAATGGTTGCGACGGAAATGGCGGACAAGATAATGATGAAAAGAATCTCCGTCCGCGGTAACGTGAAAATCGACGACTTCGGTCCGACAATGATTGCCGACGAAGCGGATGAAGATAAAACGGATGTCAAAGCGGAAGCTGCCAAACTCCTTAAGGAAATGGAGGAGAAATTATGATGGCAAGAGAGACGGCATGGAGACTCTTCCCCGGAGAACTCAACTCTTCTACGTTGGAAAAGAGAGGTGCCGATGAAAAATCACCTATGTATGTGCTCACACCCCTCGGAACAACCGTAAACAGAGTGCTGATTGCCGGTGTTCTTACGGATGTAGAAAACAAGGGTTCCGAATCCGAACCTCTGTGGAACGGAAGAATCAACGATCCTTCAGGAAACTACTACATCAGCGTCGGAAGGTATCAGCCCGAAGCCGCAGCCGCCATGGCTACTTTGGATACGCCTTCGCTTGTTGCGGTTGTCGGTAAGATCAAGACATACACAACAAACGACGGACGCACTTTCGTATCAGTACGTCCGGAACGCATCATGAACATCACCGAGGAACAGCGTAACATTTGGATGCTCGAAGCGGCAAGATCCATGTGGGACAGACTCCTGAGAATGAGAGAAGCCCTCATGGTTCCGGATGCAACGGCGGATATGCTGAAGCAGAAAGGATTCTCCGCACAGGATGCGGAGAACATTACCCAGGCACTCGACACATACGGCATTCCCGATTCCACAAAGTATCTGAAATGCATTCAGTCGGCTCTGAGGGCATTGCTTCCGGATGAGGACATCGACCTCGGTCTCC
The DNA here is from genome assembly GCA_964504055.1 of uncultured Methanomassiliicoccales archaeon. Lineage (GTDB taxonomy): Archaea > Thermoplasmatota > Thermoplasmata > Methanomassiliicoccales > Methanomethylophilaceae > Methanarcanum. Next base: position 24,766 of record CAZDCU010000003.1, on the reverse strand, counting down.
CTGAAAACGAGAGCGATCTGCCGGACGAAATGGACATTCCCAGCAGCAGAATGTCCAACACACCCGCCGAAAATGCCGAGGATAAGGAAGATATCATCCTCAGAATCCTTCAGGAACTCGACACGGATCCCCGCGGTGTTCCCGTCGACGAAATCAAGAGGCGTGCGGAAGCGGAAGGGATCTCCGAAACGGAAGTCGAGGAACTTTCCAGCGCACTCATGGATAAAGGTCTCGTTTACGAACCCAACCTGAACTTCCTTAAAATCATATGAACGGTGACGGGGCCCTGTGCCCTGTCACATTTTTTTCACATAAGCCACATATCCGGGAACTGATCCCTTGAAGTGTAAACGGCAGCGGATACAAGCAATCCCGCTGCGAACTGTATCATCGATATGGTCCACATCGAAACACTCGCAACCCTCGGCACGAAGAGTACACCCATCAGAATCGTGAACGACGATGCAATCGCAAAAGCGAAAGCCCAGATGAAATGTATACGGTGAAGACACAGATACATCGAAATCAGCGAGAACAGACCTGTTATCGCCTGGCACGTACCGACGCTCTGTAAGGACAGTTTCATATCCAACGGCGTAACGCCCAGTGTTTTTATGAGTTCACCCCATTTGTCCGGGCCTATCAGAATACGGAAGACATCGACCACGTTATCTGTGAAAAACAGCATAAAAACGGACATTAGCAATGAGAACGAACCGAACACTCCCAGCAACACCGTAGCCCAGTTGAGACGGATTTCGGACGTGGTACGGAACAACGGCCTGAAATCGTCGATGTTCGTATCATATACGATTCTCACACCGCATTCGGGGCAGTACTTGTAGTATTTCGACAGTTCCTTTCCGCAGTTGGAACAGAAAATGTGTGTCCCGTCGTCCTCCATGGACTGTCCAGAACATTGGTTGGATAAATAGTGTCCGACACCGGCCCCCGTTTTCGGAGGGGCCGATGTCATTGAAATGTGTTTGTTACAGTCACGACGTGAATGCGGGCTTAGCTTTGCAGTACAGCACAATAATGATGATACCGACGATAAGTCCGATAATGAACGATGTCGAGAGGATTGTACATACGATCAGTGCAATCAAACCGATAACGTATCCTTTCTTCGTGAATGATGTGACTGCGGGAATCGCAGACGTAATCGCTATGATGATGGAGAGATATCCGCTGCCGGAAAAGAAACTCCTCATAATATTCTCGACTTCCGCGGAATCCTTTGCATAGCCTGCATCGATAATCTGCTGTACAACATCAGGCCAGGAAGGATCGGAGGTAAGCTGATTCAAAACCTGGTCAGTAGCCATCAGTATGTAAATTCCCGTAATAAGCGCAATTACCGCGTACAGTGCACAGAAAATACCCACAATAGTCAGACGGCTGTTGGCTTCCGCAACTTCCATCGATGCATAGGGGTTTCCGGGCTGTTCCGGAACTCCGCCGACAGGCGTACCGCAGGCTTTGCAGACTGCCGATCCGGGCTCAAGCTCCGCTCCGCAGTGGACACAGAACGTCGTCTGTTCCTCAACTTTTGCACCGCAGTTCTTACAGAACACGGCACCGTCATCAAGTACTGCGCCGCAGTGGACACAGAACTTCTGATTGTTATCAACCATAAACGTTCAATGTGAATTAGTAGATAATATACATTTTGACACAGCCGTCAGAATTAACGGAATATCGCAGATGCATATCCTACGACAGAATCGGGCTGATAATTCAGGGAATCATATGAATCGGAATACTTCAGCAATGTACCTTCGGAAGGTTCCGTGGCTGTAATCATCGCCGCAATCGGACCGTATCCGCAGGCACTCACGCCGTATCTTGATATGACATCATACATCCCGGGAATATCCGAAGAGCATACTCTGCCCATAAACATCGTATCGTTTGCCGTTGCAACAGGTTTCGGAACATAGTGGGACATATCACTCGACGCAATCACGATTACGTCATAACCTTCGCACGCTTTACGAATCAGTTCTCCGATATGTTCCGCCGTTTCCATCCTCTGATCGCTCATAATCAGCGGAACAATCTTCGCATTCGGGTCGATATACTGTATGAACGGCACTTCTACCTCAATCGAATGTTCGAACCTGTGCGCTTCCGCCATTACAGGAATATCATGAGATAATCTGTCCACAATACCCATATGGATTTTACATTCGCCGAAAGGTGTCAGATATGATTCATCGCAGAGAACGGAAGAGAAAGGTATGCCGTAATGATCGGGTCCGACAACCACATACGCATCCGGAAATCCGTCTTCCGCGATACTTCTGTACACATGTGCCGCATTCATTCCCGAACACTGATAACCCGCATGGGGGACCACAGCGCCTTTGATTTCCCTCTTTCCAGTACATTCTCCGATTTTTCCGGGACCCAGAGGGTGCTCAAAACATAATCTGATACTCTCAGACAATGCGGCCTTGTCGGCCGGATAGAATCTGCCTGCGACAGCGGGATATCTCATAGAAGTTATATGGGGTTTGAGAAGGAAAAAGTTTGAGTTCTGAATAATCAGAGCTTGGATTCGAAATCCTCGATTTCCATTGTGAAATCTGCGGGATCCTTGAGGTCTCCCCTTGCGAGAAGAACTTCCCTTGTGAGAACCCAGTAGATGCATGCGAGTGCACGCCTTCCCTTGTTGTTTGTGGGGATGACGAGGTCGACGTTCCTGGTCTCGTTGTTTGCATCGCACATTGCGATGATCGGGATTCCGATGTCGATTGCCTCTTTGAGTGCCTGCTTATCTGCGGCGGGGTCTGTACAGAGGATGACTTCGGGCTCGACGAATCCTGCGTTCATAGGGTTGGTAAGGGTTCCGGGGACGAAACGGCCTGCGAATGCAGGTGCTCCGATGGCCTTTGAGAACTCTCTTGCGGGCCTCTGTCCGTACTGCCTCGCTGAAACGACGAGGATCCTCCTGGGGTCAAAACGGGCAAGGAATTTTGCGGTTGCCCTGATCCTGTCGTCGGTTTTCTTGACGTCAAGGACGTAGAGTCCGTCCTGCCTGACCTTGTAGATGAAATCCTTCATGTCAGCGCTTTTCTGCTGTGTGCCGATGTGTACGCCGGATGTCAGGTAGATATCCTCGGCGACCAATAAGTCGGTGTTCTCCGCTTCACTCATGTGTAAACCTCATTCTCTAATGACTGTGATAGGGACCAGGTCTCTATCGAATTCCAGCATGGCGATGTCTATCGGATCCAGCATTTCTGCCGGAACATCTACGAGAACGGGTGCACCGAACGAAATCTGAAGCGCTCTTGCACCGATGATCCTAGCCTTCTCAAACCTAGTGTACTTCATAGTTCACCATAACCGGAGTATTTCGGATATTAGGGTTCTACTTATAAAGCTTGCTGTTTGAAAACGGTGTTCCGCTTTCATTATTCTATAAAAGAAGATAAGAGCACCGTTCCGCAGTGGCTGTTATCCATGTTCCGACGGGTTATTATCCCATGAGTATCTGTACTTACCGATGACAGACGAACTCACCGTATGCGCAGCCGCGTTCCTGAGGAACAAAGGTAAAACGGTAGTCACAGAGAACGAATTTCTTATGGGCGTATCGATGGACTATCATTGGATGCCGTACAGCGATGCCAAAAAACTTCTTGCGGCACTCGTAAGTTCCGCTGTTTTCAAAAAGAACGGAGAATACCTCGAAGCATGTTTCAGTGTATCCGATGTGAACGTCCCCGTTGCATACAGGCCGTCTGAATCATTGATAAACGATGTCAGAAAAGGTGTCAGTGCACCGCCGAAGAAAGAAGTTGCACCCCAACCCGAGAATCTTTTACCGTTGCTGATTTCCGAGTCGATGAATGCAAACATAGAGAAAAGGGACTTCATGTCCGCGGCCAATGCTCTTCAGAAAGCACTGAACGTGGACATTTTGGTCGCCGGGTTGATCGTACTCAGGGATGCGGGAGTGGACATAACCCATCTCGCAGACCGTGTTTACGAAGCGGTTTCGAAGAAGTGAAAAAAAATTCACTTCTTCTTGATGAAATCGTTGAGGGTCATCTTTGTGTTCTGACCGCCGCCGATTTTTCCGCCTGTAGAAACAGATTCGGTGAGCTTGATATCGAGAGCTTTCTCGAGTTTCTTGACAAGCTTGTCGTTGGGAATAAGATCGTTTGATTCGATTTTTGCGATTGTTCCCTTCTTCTCGAGAATCGATGCGGCGAACTGTTCCAGATCCATGCCTTTGTTCATACGGGCCTTTCTGATTTCTCCGCCGTAATCGTCGATGAGTTCCACTGTCTCGGTACCGCGGTAGACGTCCTTGACCTGCATACGCTGTTCGCGTCTCTGAAGCCTCTGCTCGATTACCTGTGCACTCGGAGCGGGAGCGGATCCTTTCGTGGGAGATCCCCTGTGCTCATCGCCGAACTTCGAACAGTTGGGGCAGACGTCAAGTTTTGTACCTTCGATGAAAACCGGTCTTGTCGCCGGCACCTCTTTGCCGCACATTTCGCAGATCATGTGTCCGCCTATGTGCCAACTAATAATTTAAGACTGCGGTTGAAAGGGAATCCCATTCAGTAACGGTATTATAACAGCTCACAGATAAACCGTCATCAGAAGGATGATACCATGAGCGAGTCCCGGAATGACGATTTGACATCTGAACTGAAGGCGAAGATCATATCACTCGAAGAGAAGAATGTCAGACTCATGGAAGACCTCCAGAACATGGAGGGCGAGAAACGCTACGCCGAAAGCGAACTGTTCAAGGTGCAGAAAGATCTCGCCAAGGTCAGAACCGAATTGGAGAGAATGAAAACTCCCCCGCTTATCATCGGTACCGTGAAAGACATCCTTCCGAACAACCGTGTTGCGGTGAAAAGTTCCACGGGACCTGATTTCGTTGTCGGTATTTCCACATACTGTCCCATGGACGAACTCGTAACAGGTGCCAGAGTATCGCTTAACAAACAGTCTCTGGCTGTTATGGATGTTCTCCCGCAGTCGTTGGATCCCGTTGTTACCGGAGCGGAAATTATCGATAAACCCGATATCAGCTACGAAGACATAGGCGGACTCGAAAAACAGCTCGTAGAACTGCGTGAAGCAGTCGAAGATCCTCTGCTCAGGCCCGAACTTTATGCGAAAGTCGGTATCGAACCTCCCAAGGGAGTTCTCCTCGTAGGTCCGCCTGGAACAGGTAAGACTCTGATGGCGAAAGCAATTGCAAATGCCACACAGGCAACATTCATCAGACTCGTAGGTTCCGAATTGGTGCAGAAGTACATCGGAGAGGGTGCGAGATTGGTACGTGAACTCTTCGAACTCGCAAAGGAAAAAGCTCCGAGTATCGTGTTCATCGACGAATTGGATTCCGTCGGTGCGAAGAGATTGGATTCCACCACATCCGGAGACAGAGAAGTTCAGAGAACACTTATGCAGCTGTTATCCGAACTCGACGGATTCACGCCTATGAGCAATGTCAAGATTATCGGTGCAACCAACCGTCCCGATATCCTCGATGACGCATTGCTCAGACCGGGAAGATTCGACCGTATCGTCGAAATCGGCCTCCCCGACGTTGACGGAAGGGAACAGATATTCAGAATTCACATTGCGCACATGAACATCGACGGAGAAATCTCCGCAAGAAAACTTGCGGAAGCCACCGAAGGTGTATCCGGTGCGGAAATCAAATCGATCTGTACCGAAGCAGGTATGCTTACAATCAGAGACGGACGCGACTGCGTCAAAATGGATGATTTCCTCAAGGCAAAAGAGAAAGTACTCGAAGCCGGCAGGAACAAAGTCAAGCAGGTCCCTGCATACATGTTCGGATGACTGCAGGATACCGAAAAAGGTATCCTGCGGAATCATTCGTTATCTTCCGGATCGGAATCGTCACCGCCGAAGAATTCCAACTGCGCTGCGGCGTAGATGTCTTCCAATCCCGTGTTTTCGGTAGCTGACACTGCACGCATCTGACCGAATATGCCGACACTCTCGACCGCTTTGAACAGTTCCGTACCGACGACAGTCTGAGGATTCGAATCGTTGTCGAGAAGATCGTCATACAGCGAATCGGAATTCTCGAACCACGAAATCAATTTCTCTTTCTCTTCGTCTTTTATGAGATCCGCTTTCGTGAGAATGTTGACCGTAGGCAACTGCAGTCTGAATTCAACCAAAGAAGAAAGAACCATGTTCGATACGAATCCGTTGGATGTCTTGCAGAGCATGGGGTCCGAAAGGTAAATTACCATAGACCTGTCCTTTCCGAATGCTTCCACGATAACGTTGGAAGACTCCCTGAATGCGAAGAGTTCCAACTGTCCGGGCGTGTCGACAAGAACGTAATCCGTCTTCTCGCCGTCGAGAATATCCGTAATCTTCTTGATATTCACAGCCATGAGATCCGCAGCGACAATCTGTGCGCCGTTCGGTCCGAGGTTGTATTCGGACATAACTTCATCCAGAGAAACCCATTCCCTGATGTCGATGTCCGCATCGTACGGAAGCATATCGACTCCGGGATCGAGGTTGACGGTAATGCAGTCGATTGCATTGTTGCCGAGCCAATCCCTGAATGCTCTGACGAGTGTACTCTTGCCGCTTCCGGCGGTTCCCACGAAAAATATGAATTTCAAAGATCTCACTCCTTGTGTTTAACCTGTCTTCTGAGTCTTCTGCCCGGTATGGGTTTGGTCGGGACAGCCGAGGAATCGATTCTCGTACTCTTGGAATTGATGTTTCCTACGGTGCTCCTTGAAGCTCTGTCAAGGTCGCTCTGCGAAATACCCAGTTCCATAAGTTCGCTGCGTACTTCCTTCGCTTTTTCCTGGTCTTTCATGTTCAGAAGAACAAGATAGGAGTGCGCCGTAGACATGAAGAACATTTCATTCACATCACCTGTTTCGGCCAGAACGTGAAGATTGTCGTATGCTCCTGTGAGATCCTCCAGAAGACCGTCCAAATCATCGGGACTGCGGATCATGGACCTGAACATATATGCCTGTGCCAGATTCTCATATGTTCTCTTATCCTTGAGTCTGACGGCTTCCAATGCGGGAATGACTTCATCCATCTCTTTGCCGAATTCCTCCGTCATTTCGGGGTTCTTCATCTGACGGTATTTTGCACGGTTCATGAGCGCATTTGCGTATGCGTCTTTGTTGTCCGGATATCCTTTGAGAATTTCCACGGCTTCGTTCATGAGTGCTTCGGCGTTCTCCGAGTTTCCTTTCCTTTCTTCGGATTCCGCTTTGAATCCTATGGAGTCTGCCAATTCTATCAGCCTTGCGGATGTGACAGGTGCGGTTTTGAGTAATTCTCTCCTTTCGCGGAGTGAAGACTCCATATAACCTTCCGCTTCTTCGGCACGGCCGTTCTTTGATGAGATGAGTCTGAGTGAATCGTAAATTGTTGCCAAAAGGTACGGATCGTCGCCTTTCTCTCCTTTTGCGAAGCATTCCTCGGTAAGTTCCAACGCTTCTTTGAAGATTTTTTCCGCATTGGTGAGTTCTTTCCTCATGGTGCAGATGAATCCGTAGTTGACTTTCATGGAAGCGACTTCGATTGTTCTGCTGTCGCCTACATGTGCGAGACCGTCTGCGTAAATGTTCATGGCAGTCTTGTTGTCACCGCGTGCGATGGCAAATGCGGCACAGATCGGAATCTGATTGAAGTAACGTGAAAGCATATCGCTGTCACCTTTTTCGGCCAATCTGTACATTTCCGCAAGTACTTCGTTTGCGAGATTCTCGGCTTTGACTTCTCTGCCTGTCTCACTGTATCTGTCGGACAGCAGCGAAAGTGCGATTACTTTCTCCGCATCCGTTTTAGCGGATTCCACGGCATTCAGTGCCTCTCTCACAGAGGGCTCCAATTCGTAGTATTCCCCTGTGTCTTCGGTCACTGTCTCAATGTCACCGTTGGACAGGAATCTCATGACAATCTTGGTCTCACCGCAATCTTTGCAGATGACGGATGTCTCGTAGCCGGACCTCAGTTCGGCGCCCTGTCCGCATTTGGGGCAGGTAAATACCGCCTGTTCTTCACTCATCGGACTCTGAATATCTGGGGCTGGATTAATAACTATCACATGGAAACGGCGTGACTTCCGTTGGATTTTCGGATTTATGCCGCAAACATATGTAAAACAACAGTTTCGGAAAACACACTGAATGCCTCAGTGCCAGAATGTTAAAAGGGAACGGCTGTGCCCCTTACGGGGCACGGTAACCGTTCATTTGAAGAGACCTTTCTTCCTCGATTTCCTCTCGGACGTTCCCGCGGTGCTGTCGAGCTTCTTCAGAAGTTCTTTTTCCATCTCGGTTACTTTCTTCGGAACATCGATCCTCACACGGACGAACATGTCTCCGCGTATGGTGCTGTTGAGCTTGGGCATACCCAGTCCGGCCATCCTCAGCACGGAGTTTACCTGCGTTCCCGCAGGAATCTTCAGCATTACGGATTCGCCGTTGATCGTTGTGATCTGCGCCTCTCCGCCGAGTACAAGCTTCGGATATGTTACCGTCACGCCTGTCCAAAGGTTGGGGCCGTCACGCTCGAACATGCTGTTTTCCTTGATGTGTACCACAACGTACAGATCTCCGGGCCTTCCGCCCTGATAACCTGCATCGCCTGCACCGGGAACACGGATCCTCTGATCGTCGTCGATTCCAGCGGGAATCTTGACGGAGATCTTGGACTTCTTGGTGAGACGTCCCTGTCCGTGACATGTGGAACATTTCTCTTTCGCAGACCTTCCGGTACCGTTACAGTTGGGACATTCGGAAATAGAAGACATCTGACCGAACGGAGTTCTCCTGACAGACTGAACCTGTCCTCTTCCTCCGCACTGTCTGCACGTCTCCGTCTCTCCGCCTTTCGCACCCGTACCGTTACAGTCAGTACAGTTGACGGAATGCGGTACGTTAATCTCCACTTCCTTTCCTTTGAATGCGTCCTCGAGTGTAATCTCGATGTCGTATCCGAGGGAATCCCCGGAGCGGGGGCCGCTGCGCTGCTGCTGCCTGCCGAAGCCCCCGCCGAAGATGGACCCGAAGATATCTCCGAAAATATCGTTGATATCTTCCTGGTGGGTGAAGTCGTTCCAGTTGAATCCGCCCTGTCCGAACTGCCCGTTGACCCCTGCATGACCGTACTGATCATACAACTTACGCTTCTCGGAGTCCATCAGGACCTCGTACGCCTCCGATATCTCCTTGAACTTCTCCTCGGCGACCTCTTTGGGTTCCTTGGATACATCCGGATGGTACTGACGCGCAAGCTTGCGGTACGCACTCTTTATCTCGTCAGGCGTCGCGGTCTTCTCGACACCCAATACTTCGTAGTAGTCTCTGGGCATATCGTTCACTGGTCATCCACGATCTTGTAGTCGGCGTCGACGAAGTCGCCGTCGGCCTTCTTCGCTTCGCCTTCACGGCTCTGCTGTTGCTGTTGCTGCTGTTGCTGCTCTGCACCGCCGCATCCGCAGCCGCCCTGCTGAGCGCCTGCCTGCTGGTACACCTTCTGTGAGATGGGTTCCATTGCTTTGTAGAGAGCTTCGAGCTTCTTCTTGATATCTTCAGTGTTACCCGACTTGTTCGCAGTCTCGAGGTCTCCGATTGCTGCTTCGACCTTTGCTCTCTCATCGTTGCTGACTTTGTCACCGAGTTCGTCGAGTGATTTCTTGACGGAGTAGATTGCAGTCTCAGCCTGGTTCCTGACTTCGATTTCCTCACGCTTCTTCTTGTCGGCGTCGGCGAACTGCTCCGCCTGCTTGACCATCTGATCAATCTCTTCTTTGGAGAGTTTGTTGGATGAAGCGATCGTAATCTTCTGTTCTTTGCCGGTTCCCTTGTCTTTTGCTGACACATTGATGATACCGTTCGCATCGATATCGAAGGTAACTTCGATCTGAGGTACTCCGCGGGGTGCCGGGGGTATTCCGTCGAGAGTGAATCTTCCGAGCGATGTGTTGTCGGATGCCATCTCCCTCTCTCCCTGGACGACGTGGATCTCGACTGCGGGCTGATTATCCTGTGCAGTGGAGAACACCTGAGATTTCTTGGTAGGAATTGTGGTGTTCCTGTCGATGAGCTTGGTTGCGATTCCTCCGAGGGTCTCGATACCGAGTGACAGAGGCGTAACATCGAGAAGGAGAACATCCTTCACATCTCCGGAGAGGACTGCTCCCTGGATTGCCGCACCCATACTGACACATTCCATCGGGTCGATACCGCGCTGGATCTTCGGTCCGACGATGTTCTCGACGAAGTTCTGCACGATAGGCATCCTTGTCGGTCCGCCGACCATGATGATCTTGTCGATTCCGTCTACACTGAGCGAGGCATCGCTGAGCGCCTGCATGATCGGTCCCTTACAGCGGGATACGATAGGTGTGACGATTTCCTCGAGCTTTGCACGTGTGATTGTCTGAACCAGGTGCTTCGGACCGCTTGCATCGGATGCGATGAACGGAAGGTTCACTTCTGTCTGCATCGTGGTGGACAGTTCGATCTTGGCTTTCTCACATGCCTCACGGACCCTCCAGAATGCTGTGTTGTCCTTCGAAAGATCGATTCCGGTCTCTTTCTGGAACTCTCCGAGCACGTATTTCGTGAGAGCCTCATCCATATCGGATCCTCCGAGTTTGGTATCTCCGGATGTGGACATGACTTCGAAGACTCCGTCGCTGAAGTCCATGATTGTGACATCGAGTGTACCTCCTCCGAGGTCGAACACGAGGATCTTCTGTGCAGTGTTACCCTTGTCAAGACCGTATGCGAGTGCTGCAGCCGTAGGCTCGTTTATGATACGTACGACATCGAGTCCTGCAATCGCACCTGCATCCTTTGTTGCCTGTCTCTGGTTGTCGTCAAAGTATGCGGGAACGGTGATGACGGCTTTGTCGATTGTCTCTCCGAGGTATGCTTCCGCATCTCTCTTGATCTTCTGGAGGATGAATGCGGAAATCTGCTGCGGTGTGTACTCTTTGCCGAGTGCGGTTACCTTCTCGGATGTTCCCATTTTCCTCTTGACGTTCTTGATTGTTCCGTCGGGATTTGTAACGGCCTGTCTCCTTGCGGGTTCTCCGACCAGGAGCTGACCGTCCTTAGTGAATGCTACATATGAGGGGAAAGCTTTTCCGCCCACGCTTGTTCCTTCTGCGCTCGGGATCATGCTCGGCCTTCCGCCTTCCATAACAGAGGCGGCAGAGTTGCTTGTTCCCAAATCGATTCCGATTATTCTTGACATCTTACTCACCTTCTATTTTTTCTTCTTCTTTCTTTTTGGTCACTTTGACCTTGGAATACCTCAGCACCTTGTTCCCAAGGCGGTATCCCTTCTGAAACACCTCGGCGATATCTCCGTCCTCGTCTGCCTCCACGACACATAATGCCTCGTGGCAGTTCGGATCGAACTTACCGTCCGTGGGTATTTCGCTGAGTCCTCTGGACTCCAGGGCTTTCATCAGATTCTGACGGATGCCCCTTACGCCTATTACGAAGTCGTTTTCTCCGTCCGCATGTTCCAGCGCACGGTCCATATCATCTACTATCGTCAGCATATCCGTGATCAGACCTGCCGTGGCGAAGGTTTTGAACTCTTCGTTCTCACGCTGAGTCCTCTTACGGAAGTTGTCGTAGTCCGCCTGAAGTCTCTGTGCCAGCTGTAGGTATTCGCCTGCTTTCGCATTCGCTTCCTCAAGCTGTTTTTTCAGATCCTCCGTTTCGTCGGCGGGTTTGTCCTTACCGGTTTTTTTGTCCTCCTTCACAGTCATCCGTTCACCTTTTCTATGTCGAGATAATTGGAACAGGGGGCTCGATGCCCCCTGCAGGAATGTGTTTAATCGTCTTCCATCTTGGGCATCGAACCTGCTGCTCCCGGGGGACCTGCAGGTGCGGGCATGCTGCGTGATGCAATGACATCGTCGATCCTGAGAATCATAACAGCCGCATCGGTTGCGGAGTTGATTGCCTGTTTTCCGATCCTGTAGGGTTCGATGACGTTAAGCTCGAACATATCCTCCACTTTTCCGGTGAAGGGGTTGAGTCCTGCGTACTTGTTGCCTGCCTTGTGCTGTTTCCTCATCTCGATAAGGATGTCAATCGGGTCAAGACCCGCGTTCTCTGCAAGTGTTGTCGGGATGGACTCCATTGCGGATGCGAACGAATCGATTGCGATCTGTTCTCTTCCGCCGACGGACTGAGCGTAGCTCCTGAGCTGCATTGCGATTTCGACTGCTGTCGAACCTCCGCCTGTAACCATCATTCCGTCCTCGATTGCAACCTTGACAACGGACCATGCATCGATGAGTGACCTCTCGATCTCATCTACGACGTGCTTGGTACCTCCCCTGATGAGGATTGTGACCGATTTTGCGTCTTTGAGGTCGCTGATGTATGTCATCTCGCCGTCACCGACTTTCTTGACTTCTACGAGACCTGCCTCTCCGAGATCGGATTTCTCAAGCTCTGAAATCTTGTTGATGATGTTTGCACCGGTGGATGCTGCGAGCTTCTCCATATCGGACTTCTTGACACGCCTTGCTGCGTAGATTCCCTCTTTGGCGAGGAAGTGCTGTGCGAGGTCGTCGATACCTTTCTGGCAGAAGACGACGTTTGCTCCGACTTCCTTGACTTTCTCGACCATTCTCCTGAGCATGTTCTCTTCCTCGAGGAGGAAGTCGTTGAGCTTGGAGGGGTCTGTGATCTGAATCTTTGCGTCGATCTCCGTCTTCTTGACTTCGAACGGTGCGTCGATGAGAGCGATTTTTGCATTCTTGACACATTTCGGCATTGCGCTGTGGACCGGCTCTTTGTCGATGATGAGACCTTTCACGAGTTCTGTTTCATCCATTGAGGAACCTGTCTTCTTGACAGTCTGAATGTTGTTGAGGTCGACTGTGTATCCGTCATCTGTCTTCTCGGCGATTGTCTTGACTGCGTCGACGACAAGGTCGGAGAAGAAGTCTTTCGAGGAGTTGACCTGTTTGCTGTTCATCGAGACTTCCGCAATCTGCTTGAGGAGCTTGTTGTCGTCGTAGGAGACCTTCTTCGAGATGTCGATAAGGATCTTCTGTGCCTCTGCGTTTGCGAGCCTGTATCCGCTTGCGATGATTGTGGGGTGAACGTTTGCATCGACCATGTCGACTGCTTTCTTGAGGAGTTCGCCGGCGAGGATAACGGATGTTGTTGTACCGTCTCCGACTTCCTGATCCTGCGTCTTTGCAACCTCGACAAGCATCTTTGCTGCGGGGTGCTGCACATCGATCTCTTTGAGGATGGTCACACCGTCGTTGGTGATGACAACATCTCCCATGGAGTCGACAAGCATTTTGTCCATTCCCCTGGGGCCGAGACTGCTCCTTACTGCATCGGAGATTGTCCTTGCGGCTGCGATGTTGTTGAACTGTGCGTCCTTTCCTTTTTCTCTTTTTGTTCCTTCTTTGAGGATCACGATAGGCGTATTACCCATACCCATGTTCAATTACCTCCGTATTCCGGATTAACTAATACGCTTAAAGTTTGTTCTTCTATATAAGGATTACTCGGAGAACAATCACATATCTTCATAGAATCCGAAAGAAATGCGGATTAGCGCTCTCCGACTGCAAAATCATGCATAACAGCCCGTCCGTATCGGTATGCAGAGATAGGCGCCCGATACGGAACTTTGTCGTAAGTCTCCCAATCTGTGCGAATTTAGATAAACACACAGAGATAATTTCACTTATGACTCAGGAATCGATGGAAAAAATCCTCTTGGAAATGCTGAAAATACAGAAACAGATGCTTGAAAACCAGATTAAAATGTCTGAGAACATAGATCAGATTTATCAGATGTGTTTGGGACTTTACGGCGGAGTGACTGTGCAGAGAAGCAATAGTTTTTGAAATGTCCAAAAACACAGATCGGATGTGTGTAGGAGTTTACTGCGGAGTGAAAGTACAGCGCTGATACCGGACAGGATACAGAGATTATCTTATTACCCTATAAGGAACGGATTCCTCTGCACTGCCATTATAACGGTAACAGACGATACACTGAACATGGATTCGATACCGTTCCCGGGAGAAGGATTCGTCCTCGAGAAAACCGACGACAGAGAATACGTTCTCGGTTGCATGGAGGAAGCCGTATTGGCATCCGTAGACGGTGTCGAGAAGGAAATGTACGATCTCTGGATCAGAAACACGCTTAGAATCGTATCATTCAACATGGATGATGAAAGAAACGAAGCGTTTGTTCTCCGTAAAGACGATAAAAAGATAGGTTTACTTTGGGTCGGAAAGCTGAACGATCAGTTCACCTGCGAATTTATCGGATATATTCTCGGAATATACGTTGATAAAGAATACAGAGGCAGAGGATTGGGCAAAGCGCTGATCGAATCGGCGGAGACATGGTGCAGAGAAAAAGGCCTCACAGAACTGTCACTTAACGTGGGCATTCCCAACATTAACGCAAAAAAACTCTACGAAGACTGCGGGTTCTCTCCGCAGTCCGTTGTTATGAGAAAACACATCCGCCCTGACATTAATAACGAATAATCACGTTATGATGCATACCAGTGCGTTATTTCTTGCAAACTATTATAAAAAGAAAGTCCAATCCCGATGCAAGGTAATATAAATGGAGGGCAGACCAAGTATTGTCATTCTGACATCGGCACTTGCCATACTGGGCGGTATCGTCGCCATCGCATCCTTCGTATGCGGTTTCTACGACCATACCGATAACCTGTTCGGAAGCATGGGATTGGGACTTCTCATTACGGTCCTCTTCTTCGGCGCCGCAGGATTCCTGTACTCGGACGGCAAAGGTAACCACAACTCGTTCCTTTTCATGAGTTTCGCGAACGCGGTTGTGATTATTGCGGCGATTTACTTCAACGCAATCAACCTCTGGTTCGGTGTCGCACTTCTTATTCTGGCCATTCTTGTCGCCACACTCGGTTCCGGTAAGGTCACCGAAAAGTGGATGATTTTGGACAGAGTCTGAAACAAACATATTCCGACCCCCGTCTGTTATGCCGCGGGGGCCGATAACCTTTATATTCATTGCAACAGAAAGCTGACATTATCATCCCGCTCCCGCCCGGGAAGAGACAATTTTTTATCAAAGTTGCATATCGCCGTACGATGGATGAGAAATACGCACTCGCGTTAAGGAAAATCGCTCTGATGGGCGGAATGGAAAATTTCATCGCGATATCCTCACGCGAACTCGGAGATACGCTTGACATGAGTCAGCAGTCCGCATCGAAATGGATTCTCGAATTGGTGGAAAAAAAACTCGTCACCCGCGATCTCGGCGCAAGGAAACAGCGTATCAAAATCACAGAAAAAGGTGTCGAATTACTCAGGGAAGGGTACAACGAATACCGCCGTATTTTTGAGTTGGATGACCACATCGTTATACACGGGGCAGTCACATCCGGTATGGGAGAAGGCGGATACTACATCTGTCAGGAAGGGTACATGACCCAGTTCGAGAAACTTCTCGGCTTCAGACCCTACGAAGGCACACTCAATCTCACCATCGACAAAGAAGACATAGGAAAATTGGATCTCATCCGCAGTACCGCAGGCATCGTAATCCACGGATTCACCGATGCAGACAGAAGCTTCGGCAATGTTATCGCATACAAAGCGAAAATCAAGAACATCAACTGTGCCGTTGTTGTTCCCGAAAGATCCCACTACAAAGAAGTTATCGAAATCGTCTGTCAGTACCACCTCAGAAGGACTCTGAGCCTTGTGGACAACGACCGTGTCGATTTAAGAGTGGAATTATAAGAATAAATGATGACCCAGGCGGATTATTCCGCCCGAGTCATCCGATTCAGACGAATCTTTTCATTACGGATTTGAACACTCCGAGTCCGTCGCCTTCTTCGGAATCGTATCCCCTGGTCCAATCGGGGTGGGTGAACCTTGTGAGTACACGCTCCGGGTGGGGCATCATTCCGAGTACGTTTCCGGCGGGGTTGCATATACCTGCAATATCCGACGGCGAACCGTTCGGGTTCCACGGATATTCCGTATCTCCTTCGGGTGCGACATATCTGAACACGATCTGATCGTTTTCTTCCAATCTTTCGATGAATTTCGGATCGTCGCTCAGAAGCTTACCTTCGGCGTGTGCCGAGGGAATCATCAGCACCTTTTTCTTCGGAATTTCGGAAGTGAAGATGCACTTTCCGCGGTTGTCGTTTCTCAGAAGTGTAGGACGGCATTCGAACCTTGCCGAATCATTCCTGTATAATGCGGCGGTAGGTTCCGGAGACATAACGTCATCCAATGCAGGAAGAAGACCCAGTTCCACGAGAATCTGGAAACCGTTGCATATACCCAGCACAGGTTTTTCGGATTCCACGAATTTTCTGAGTTCGGGACCTACCGCGGATTTCAGCCTTGCGGCGAAAATCGCACCTGCTCTGACGTAATCTCCTGCGGAAAATCCTCCGGGGAAGGCAAGAATGTCATAATCCTCAAGATCTCTCCTGAGTTCCTGGGACGTCTGTCCCGTCAGCTGCTTGATGTGTACCTTTTCAGGCGATGCTCCGACCGCCCTGAAAGCTTCATACATCTCATCTTCGCAGTTTGTACCCTCCATTCTGAGTACGCATACCTTAACGTCTTCGGGCTTCATCACTGACCGCCTCCCATGAGATCCCACATGGGATCGTTCCATGCTTTCGTAATCTCCTCAACGGAAAGATCGATGTCCGTGCCTTTCACGGTGAATCTGTCTCCGCCTGTCACACCGATGCAGACCGCATCGGGGCCCATAATCTTCTCGAACGCTTCCGCATCTTTTTCGGAAACTTCTGCAAGCCAACGTGTGTTGCTTTCGGAGAATAACTTTCTCTCTGCGCACATGTCTCCCATGGGTGCAATGTCCATCTTCAGTCCGATTCCTCCGGAAATACACATTTCCGCTGCGGCAACGGCCATTCCTCCGTCGGAACAGTCGTGACATGCTTTGATCAAACGTTTGTCCATTGCATCGAGAACCTTATCTGTCATACTCAGGAGATATTTCGCATCGACTGCAGGTACATCTCCTCCTTTTCCTCCGAATTTACGGAAGAAGAGCGATGCTCCCATCTCGTCTTTGGTCTTTCCCATGATGTACAGTCTGCTGCCTTCGGATTTCATATCCGCAGTGACTGCTTTTCTCACATCGTCGATGAGTCCGCATCCGAGAATCATAGGTGTCGGGAGAATGCCGACTCCTCCGGGTGCCTCATTATAGAGGCTGACATTTCCGGAAGGTATCGGAATGTTGAGATCTCTGCACAACTCTCCGAGACCTCTGACTGCTTCCCTGAACTCTCCGAGCCTTTCGGGCTTCTCGGGATTACCGAAGTTGAGACAGTCCGTGAGTGCGTTGGGTCTTGCGCCCACTGCGATAATATTACGGCATGCTTCGTCGACAGAAGACATACCTCCGTTGTACGGATTCTCTGCAGTAAACCACGGGTTGCATCCGACGGCTGCAGCCAATCCTTTGTATCTTCCCATTACGGGCATCAGCACGGATGCATCTCCGGGACCTGTTTTGTTGAGTTTTCCGACCATCGGGTGAATGACCGTAGATGCCCTGACCTCGTGATCGTACTGACGGATGGCCCATTCCTTCGATGCGATGTTGAGATCCGAAAGCAATGCAGTCATCGTTGCATTGTCTGCTTTTGCCTTGGGGAATACTTCGTCTGCTTTAGTGGAAACTTTCGGAAGAACGTACGGTCTGTTGTAGACGGGTCCGCCTGTCAGGAATTCAAGATCCATGTCAAAAATCAGCTGACCGTTCCAGAAGAGACGTGTGTGCTTTGTGTCGGTAGTCCTGGCAACGGGCGTTGCGGGAACATCCCACATATCGAATATTTCCAGAACTTTGTCCACGTTCTCGGGTTTACAGGTAACCATCATACGTTCCTGCGATTCAGACACCCAGATTTCCCATGGTGCGAGTCCGTCTTCTTTGAGAGGAACTTTATCCAAATCTACGTCCGCACCGCATCCGCCTGCGTCGAGAGACATCTCTCCGACGACACAGCTCAGACCTCCGCCTCCGAGATCTTTCATTCCCGTAATCAGACCTCTCTTGTTGACTTCGAGACATGCATGAATTGTGGGTTCTTTTGTAATCGGATCTCCCAACTGAACTGCGCCTCTCGAATCTTCATCGGATGTTGATGTCAAATCTGCGGATGCGAACGTCACACCGTGGATTCCGTCCCTTCCTGTGAGTCCTCCGAGAAGAATCATTACATCTCCGGGACCCGAAGCGTAGTTGACACCCAATTCATCTCTTCTGACGATACCCAAACATGCAACGTTGACGAGACAGTTTCCTGTATATCTCTCGTCGAAGAAGAATCCTCCTGAAATTGTGGGGATTCCGACACGGTTACCGTAATCCCTGATACCGGAAACGACGCCGTTTACGAGATAGTGGGGATGTTTCATTCCCTTGGGAATCTCTTTCTTTGTGTCGATCGGTCCGAAACAGAGCGGATCGACGAGACCTATAGGCTGTGCGCCCATACAGACCACATCTCTCAGAATTCCGCCGATACCTGTGGCGGCACCTCCGTAGGGTTCGATGGCCGAAGGATGGTTGTGACTTTCGATCCTCAGCGCATATCCGTAATCATCGTCGAATACCATCACACCTGCATCTCCTCTTGAAAGGATATCGGGGCGGTCGATGGAAAAGATAAATTCTTTCAGTATGGGCTTGGAGCTCTTGTAACAGCAGTGTTCACTCCATGCCTGTCCCAACGACTGCAATTCGATGTCAGTGGGATTTCTGCCTTCTTTTCTGAAATAGTCGGCGACTGTCTTCATCTCATCGACGGACAGGGCCAATCCCATCGTCGACGAAATCTCCTGCAGAGCGGCATCGTCGGCATTGAGGATGTCCACGTCGTATAACGGGAACGGGACATCGCGTTTGATCATGTATCTCTCTACGGACATCCGATCATCTCAGGATGACTTTGTAGTTCTGAATCACGGGATTCGCGAGAAGCTTCTTACACATCTCCTCGCCTGCTTCCACGGCCTTCTCCGGAGTCGCATCGATCTCCACGTCGAAGACTTTCACTGTCTTCACTGAAGAAACGCCTCCGAATCCGAGGGATTCCAGGGTCTTCATCGTGTTCTTTCCTTCAGGGTCGGCGACCCCTTTCTTCAATTCGATTCTGATCTCGATTTGGGCCATCGTGAACTGGTACGCGGGCGCGATTATAATAATTGTCGGCAGGCCGTCGGAATCATATCGCGCCGGGATTCGTCCTGACGAAGAATTCGGACACATCCCAATCATTGTCTTCCTGCACTCTCTGGTCCTTGTCCATCCTTACACCGAGGGAAACGGCGACTTCCTTGAGGAAACGTTTGGCTTCGGGTGAACCTTCGAATTCTTCGACTTTAGCACCGGCTGCGGTCATCTTTCCCTTGAACGAACCGATTACTTTGGTTCCCTTGAAAATCACGTTGAGAGACGATGAGACTTCGTCTTTGATCATATCCCTAAGATACACGTGGAGATTGTCCTGAGTGTTAAGAAGGAACATTTTCTCGCGTTCCACGTTGATGTGTGTGTCGACATCTTCCTTCAGCATCCAATACACGGTGGGGCTGTCGCGCATGAAGAATCCTTTCACGAGGAATCCTTCGTCTTCGAGTTCCGCAAGAATCTTCCTTACCGTCTGCATCCTCATACCGATGGGATATGCCAGAGCCTCTGCGCTGAATATTCCGAAGTCCCTGAACATTAATTTCACGATTTCTTTCAGTGCCTCGGCTTTGCCTATCTTCGGTTCTCTCAGTACGTTGTACGCGGACGAAGAATCCTGATAGATTACGGATGCGTGGAACAGTGCGTTGATTGCATCCACCGTTCTTTCCTCGGAAAACGGCGAATTCATGACCAAATCTTTCCTCGATACGGGCTGACGTTCCTCGATCATTGTGAGAACCGTTCTCATTGTTTCGTCGACAGGTGCATCCTTCGCGGAACGGTACAATGCCGCAAATTTCGGCGTGGTGTATCCGCTGTATGAGGGTATGAGGAACGTCCTGATTATGTTCCCGCATTCGGCCTGTTTCTTCAGTGTGGTCCTGTCTTTAACCCTGGTGACAACTTCCGCATCCGTTCTGATGTATCCGCGGGATGCGATTGCCTGGGACACCGACATATATTTCTCTCCGGGATACACGTGCTGCTTTCTGAACACGTAACTGAGAATCTGAGCCTCACTGAATGTCTTCTCGCAGAAACGTCCCTTTGCGTAGAATCCGTTCACGAAATGATACTCGTTTTCCGTGAGTATTTTTACGGTTTCGTCATCAAGATCGGCTGCGTCTTTTGAAAGAATCTCTCTTATGCGGACGATGTCCGTACCTTTCATCCTGAAGAATCCCATCAGACGGTCTACACCTTTCAGTACTTCGGGAAGCATCGAAGGATCGTCCATATCCATGGACCTTATCTCGATACAGCCGGACATTTCCCAGATTTCCAACGCACCTACGACACAGCTGTCTCTGACCAGGGGATACACATACCTGTCGCCGTAACGCGATGAAATCTCTGCCCATTTAGACGCAAGATCCGGATCAAACAGTGAATACACACGGATGCTTTCGTCCGTCTTTATCGGCTCTCCGATTTTGGGGATTTCGTCGGGCATCACCAGCATCGGAGTCTGTCCGTCACCTACGGTGATAATCTGCGCACCCAGGGATTTTCCTATTCTTACCGCATCGTCGGGAGAAATTCCCACGATGTATCTGAAAGCCGTAGGCGGTATGGGTCCGTTTGCGCGTATCGCCTGAAGCATAAGTTCCGGAACGGGATTTTCTGTCACTTCGGACGGGCGGTACACTTCGTAATCGTTTTCCGTACCCCAATCCTCTTTCTCGTTGAATGCACGGATAACTTTCAGTGCCTTGTCCAAACGTAAAACGGAGGCTTTGATGTCTTCTTTTTCAGCGCCTGTCTGTGCCACAAGCTGACGCATGGTGGCGGAACCCATTCCCGAAATCACTTCCAATAAACGTGCATCTTCGGGAAGAATCTGTTCGGTGTTCAGGCTTGCGAACTTTTCACCTTCGGAAGCCATAACGAATCTTACTTTTCCTCTCAGGAATCTTCCGAGAAGGATTTCTCCGTCGTTACGCATTCTGTACCATTCTTTCAGGTCGAAGTTTTCTACTCTGTTGTAAACATCGAGTTCGCTGCCTGCGGTACCGTAATAATCGAAGAATTCGGAGATTGTCTTAAATTTCGGACATTTGTAGAATCTGTATTTTTCCACTGTCTCGAAATCATATACGTTGTCTTTTCCGGCCTTCAGTCTCATGTGATCGATTTTTCTCATGTACTGATCGTTCTCGGAAATCAGGAAACGTCCGCAGACCAATTCTCCGTCTGCGGTCATTGCTTCCAACGATGTCTTGACTTTGGACTCGGGCATTGATAACGCATACGAAATCTCCTGCAGTGTTGCGGGAGCGAAACAGTTCAGGAATCTCGATATGATGCGGTCTGCGGATACTTCGGGGTCCGCCGTACCGTCGAGGTATTCTGAGAATAACCATCTGTTATTGCCTGTAATTCCCACTCTCGTCATGAGATACATCGACTCGAGTTTCCTTATGCACCTGAATGTGACATCTTCATCCAATTCCGCTTTCTCGGCAATTTCATTCAACGGAAGAACGGTGCCTTTCACCGTACTCAGAACGACTTCGTCGTCATGTGTCAGCTCTTTCTGTTTTCCCGTAGCCGATGCATAATACGGTATCTCCTCGGACAGCATTATGTGCGGATCGTCGAGGAACACGGAACCGATTCTTCCTTCTGCGAATAATTCTTTAACCCATCCGTCGACGGTCTTCTTGTCTGCGTCCGAGTATGAGTAAATGTTTCTTCCTCTTTCCCTCAGAGCCTGTAACGGACCTGTGCGTGAAAGCACGGAGATAATATCTTCTTTATCGACAATACGTCCGATTTTCTCTCTGAAATAGGGAACAACCTGTGATTCTTCGAATTCGAATTCTTTTATGCTGTCGCCCATCGCACGGTACAGAACTTTTCTGTGGAGTTCCCTGAGCAGTGCGGAACGATCTTCCATCAAAACAATATCGGAGAATCCCGAAAGGATAACGGAATGTGCAAACGGCGAAGGAGTTCCTGTGTAGGATGAAACGGATACGTGCATTTCGCCGTTCTCGATCATTCTGAGAACTTCCTGTGCGTTCTTGATATCCATATCGTCTTCGAGAACTTCTCTGTAAGTTTCCTCGATTACGGGCATATTGTCCATGTCAGCCAAAGCATCAAGCAGATACGAAGAACGGGTCTGCTGCCTGTTCACGGAGATGGGTTTTCCCATGTAATTCCTGAGAATCATGAAGCTTCTCGATGCGGTGTGTCTGAACCTGAGTTTGAAGATTTCCGAATCTTTGATTGCTTTTCTTAAGATTGTGTCGATATCTCTCGATGACAGTAACGACGGAACTTTCGAAATGTCGATCTTTCTTGACATTCCGATCATAAAGTTATCATCGGACATCGTTACCGATACGTTGACACCGATTATGTTTGAAATTCTGTATGCGTATCCTCTTGAGAGAGCATCGTTTACTCTTCTTCCGAAGGGGAAGTGGAAAATCAGCCTCTGATTGTCGGAAGGATCGATGTATTCCTCGATAATGAGATTCTTATCGTCCGGAATGCGCCCTGCGACTGCTTTCTGTTCGCTGAAATATGAAATTATGGATTTCGCACATCCGTCGTCGATATCGAAGTCGCGGATGAGTTCTTCTTTCAGATCGTCTGCATCCCTGTCGAGATTTGCAGACATTTCGCCTCTGAAGTGTGCCACATCCATTGAAAGATCGAAACTTCTAGGAAGCATCTCTCCCGCCCATGAAGGCACAGTGGGCTTCCTTCCGGAGGCTTCTTTCACGTAAGCCGTCATTCCTTTCGATCTTACAAATTCGAATGAACGTCCTCCGAGTACGAAGATATCCCTTGCGGATAATCTTTCAACGAATTTTTCCGATAATTCCCCGACCATGGAACCGTGGTTGGTGATTACACGGTAGTTCGCCTCTTCCGGAATGGTACCGAGATTCATGAAGTAAATCATCCTGGCACCTTTCTTCCTTCCGAAGGTGTTTTCCTCTTCGTCGTACCATATCTTTGAGTACACTCCTTCGTACTCGTCTTTACTTCCGAGATATCTCAAAACACCGATGAATTTCTCTTTGGGAAGGTTGCGGTAGCAGTATGATCCTTTGATGAGTCTGTAAGCATCGTCTACATTCCAACGCTCGCTGAGACTCATACCCACTACAGCCTGGGAAAGAACATCAAGACAGTTTTCGGGTATTCCCACACGGTCGATGTTGCTGCGGTGGGCCGCACGGCACATAACCGCACATTCTACGAGATCGTCGGGATCGAATACGAGTAATCTTCCTTTCGCAATCTTACCGAAACTGTGTCCGGAACGTCCGATTCTCTGCAATCCTTTCGCAACGGATTTCGGAGAACCTATCTGACATACGAGATCCACTGAACCGATATCGATGCCCAATTCAAGAGAAGTGGAGGAAACAACGCATCTGATTTCTCCGTGTTTGAGTCTTTCTTCCACATCCAATCTCGCCTCTTTGGAAAGAGAGCTGTGATGTACTTCCACACTTTCCAGTCCGCGTTCTTTCAGTTTGTAAACAACAGATTCCGCACCCGACCTTGTGTTTGTGAAGACCAATGTGGTATCATGCTGATCTACGAGTTCCTTCAGAGTGTCGTACATCATCGAGTTGACGATATCCGATGAATGTGCGGTCATATCGTCCGTAGGACAGATAACTTTCAGATCGAGTACTTTCTTCATGCTCGATTCTATGAACGTAACATCTCTGACCTCACCGTTCTCATCGCATCCCACAAGATATCCCGCAATGGCTTCCATGGGGGCCATTGTAGCCGACAATCCTATTCTTGTGAAATCGGTGACACAGTAATCCTTCAGACGTTCCATAGTAAGCGAAAGGAACGCTCCTCTCTTGGAATCGCAGATGTCGTGGATTTCATCGAGAATGACCCACTCGATGTTCCTGAAACTTTCCCTGAACTTGGGTGCTTCCAGGATCAGTGCCAATGATTCGGGAGTTGTAATAAGAATGTGCGGAGGATGTTTCACCATCTTCTGCCTGTCGTATTGCGATGTATCTCCGGATCTTACCGCCACGCGGATGTCAGGAACGTTCATTCCGTTCGCTTTGGCGACTTCCCTCATCTCCGCAAGAGGCGTGTTCAGATTTCTGTTGACATCGTTCGCAAGTGCTTTGAGCGGTGAGATGTAAATGCAGTAAACACGTTCTTCGAGTCTTCCTTCCGAAGCGTAACGTGTGAGTTCGTTGATGATACTCATGAATGCGGTAAGAGTCTTACCGGATCCGGTGGGTGACGACACGAGAACATCCTTTCTTGCGTGGATTACAGGAATTGCACGTGCCTGAGGCTCTGTCAGAGAATCGAATCTGCCGTTGAACCATGTCGAAACCAACGGTTCCATCAGGCCCATGACTTCATCCTTGGTGTATGTCCTGTCCACGCGCTGCATAGCATCACTCTATAATGCTAGCCCCTAGACGTTGCCTAATATTTACCTTTCGGAATCTGTGTCCGCGTTCCCGTTCCAGAGTAACGGATT
>CAZDCU010000002.1:25565-68788 GCA_964504055.1 uncultured Methanomassiliicoccales archaeon | reverse complement strand
GACGTTTCTTCCTATGGATACACCGTGACCTCCGGCTTCGATTGAATCGTGAACCATGTTCAGGATATCCATGTCTGAATCCATTTTCGGTCCGCCTGCGATTACGACAGGCGCCAATGCACCCTTACAGACTTCTCTGAACGAGTCGATATCTCCGGTGTAACTCACTTTCACAATATCCGCACCGAGTTCGGATGCGGCCCTTGCGCAGTGTGCGATAGCTTCGGGATCAAAGGCATTCCTGATTTCGGGTCCGCGGGGATAGGCCATGATGATGAGCGGCATTCCCCAGTCGTTGCACTGTTCCGAGATTTTTCCTGCGGTTTCGAGCATGGAGGGTTCGTCCTCCGAACCGAAGTTGATGTGTATGGAAACGGCGTCCGCACCGTATTTGATTGCTTCTTCGATTGTTGTAATCTGAACCTTGCTGTTTCTCGAAGGTCCGAGATCTGTGGAAGCGGAGAGGTGCATGATAAGTCCGACATCTCTTCCGGATTTACGGTATGAGTATCTGATGAGTCCCTTGTGCATCAGTACGGCAGTCGCTCCGCCGTTTGATACGTCATCCACGGTCTGTTTCATGTCGATCAATCCTTTCTGAGGGCCGATCGATATTCCGTGGTCCATAGGAACAATCACCGCATTACCGGTTTTCCTGTCGGTTATCCTTTCCATTCTTATGCTCTTTCCATACATCTGAGATGCCTCTGATTTTTTCGATTTAGTCGTTGTATATTTCTTTATCTATTTTTGCGAAATATTTTCTGCCCGAATCCATGATTGATACGAATCTTTCCGGATCATCGCTTAAAGATGCTTCTCTGAGGTTGTTGACTGCTTTTGTGAACAGATCCCACATTTCGTCTCTGTGGGAGTTCATGTGCTGGATTTCATAGTATAACATCGGATCTTCGGATGCCACGGATACGTTTGTATCGAGACCTTTGTTGAATGTTGTGGATGCAACCGTTTTCAGGTCTCCGAAAGAGTATCCGCTGTTATCAAGTACGGTAAACAGCGCTATGTTTACGGCATGTGTCAGACCGAGTACGTATGACATGTAGCCGTCGTGTTCGGAGATGTCCATTACTCTTATGTTTCCTCCGAGGTCGCCGAACATTGAAACCGTTTCGTCTACGGCAGTTTTGTTTCCGCAGTCGCATACGATGAGGTTTCTGTTGAACATAGATTTGGCCGACGGTCCGAACATAGGGTGAATCGAACATACTTTTCTCTTTGATGCCAATTCTTTCAGAGTACTCACAATCGGAGTTTTCAGGGATGTGAGGTCGAATATCAGAGCATCTTTTCTGCATATGCCGTCTAATTCTTTCAGGATTGATTCCGTAAGATGAATCGGAACGGAGACAATGACTACATCGCAGTCGGAGCAGTCTTCGATTGTTTTTCCGTTGTTTACTGCGGGATCGATGATTACAACGGAACTTCCGTTCTCTGTCATCAGATCGGACATCCATGCACCCATCTTTCCGGCACCGCCGATTATCGCAACATGTTTCCCGATGTTCTTCTTCATCAGTCTCGATTCGGATTCGACAGCCTCGGCAATCAGTGCCGAGGCTACCGTTTTCATTGTTTCTTCGCTCAGACCTTTCGAAGCACCTTCGTTTACGTATCTAGCGATGACTTTTTTCTCGACCTCAGGATTTCTCAGAGGTTTGTGTGTTTCGATTTTTGTTTTCGCTACATCTTCCGCTATTGCGGTACGTTCCGCAATCAGTCTGATGATTTCGAGATCTCTCTTTCTGATTTCTTCTCTGAGCACTTCCAAATCCATGATATCACATCATCTGAGGTGTTCGGAAGCTTCCTTTACGGTTGCTCCGTGAAGCACTATGTCTGATATTGCGGACATCATGCATCTTACGTCTCTGTGTTGGAAGACGTTTCTTCCTATAGATACACCGTGACCTCCGGCTTCGATTGAATCGTGGACCATGTTCAGGATATCCATATCGGAATCCATCTTCGGTCCGCCTGCGATTACTACGGGGACCATACATCCTTCCACAACTTTGGAGAAGGAATCAATGTCTCCGGTGTAACTCACTTTCACAATATCCGCACCGAGTTCGGATGCCACTCTGGCACTGTGTGCGATTGCTTTGGGATCGAAGGAGTCCTTTATCGTAGGTCCGCGGGGGTACGCCATAGCCACAAGGGGCATTCCCCATTCCATACACTTGCTGGAGACTTCTCCGAGATCCTGTAGCATTCTGGGTTCCGTTTCCGCACCTACGTTTACGTGTATCGATACTGCATCCGCTCCGAGTTTCAGACCGTCTTCGACGGTTGCGACCAACACTTTGTTGTTGGAATTCACTCCTATATCTGTGGAAGCGGACATGTGAAGAATCAGTCCCACATCGTGACCGCTCGTCCTGTGTCCCTGAGGGATCATTCCCTTATGCATCAGCACAGCGGTTGCACCACCTTCCGCAACATCGTTGACGGTTTTTCTTAAATCCACTATTCCAGAAACGGGACCCATACTGATTCCGTGGTCCAAAGGAACGATGACTGCGTTTCCGCTGTTTCTGTCGATGATTCTTTCGATTCTGATTTTCTTTCCGAACATGGTTATTACCGTGACAAGTGTTAACACGGTACACTATATAATCATATCCGTGCGGGCTTAACCGTATCATGAAAAAAGATGTTCGGATGTCTGGGTCATTCGGAAAAAGGCGTTTTTAAGCATTAACTATATAAATGACTGAAGACAATCTCTATTTACAAAGGGGGTGAAATGGGATGGCAGTCAGTGACATAGTGCTGAACATAGCGAAGCTCCTCATCAGTCTTGTGATTATGATTATCATCGGATTGATCTGCTTCCTCATCATTGCATTCATTGTGAAATGGGCCGGAGAACTTATTTTCGGTTCAGGAACTGTGTCTGCAGTCGGATGCCTGATCGCAGCCGCAATCCTTTCGGCAGGAATGTTGATTGGTGGCGGTGTCGGTTCAAAGAACTGAACATCAGAATTTGATTGAATAAAACGATTTTACGGGGCCTTTCGGCCCCATATTTTGTTTCAGAGTTTCTTTCCCAAGGCTTTGGCTTCTTCCATGATTGCCTTGTCGTTTGCCGCCGCATCGGGAGCCATCATGTTTCCGCAGACGATACTTCCGACAACTTCCGCTTTGAAGAAGTTCTTCCATACGCCTTCCAGGTCGGCTGCCATTGCTTTTGCGCCGTCGAGACCGGATCCGCATGTAACAACGACTGCGACTTTCTTTCCGGCTGCGATGTTGGGGACGAAATCTCCTCCGAGGAAGCTGAATGTCCTGTCCTCGAACATCCTGTACTGCGCTGTCCTCTGTCCGAAGTAATCGGGTGTTGCGAGAATGAGTGAATCCGCTTCCCTGACTGCCTCAAGAACCTCAGCCATGTCGTCTTTCACAACACATTTGCCTGTCTTCTTGCATCCGTAGCAGGACTGACAGCCTTTTGCGTTGAGTTTGTTCAGCTTGAATGTCTTGATTTCGTTGCCTTTTGCTTTTGCGCTTTCTGCGATTGCCTCAGCGATTGCGTCTGAGTTTCCTTTCCTCGGAGATCCGAGGATAACGACTGTCGAACTCATTTGATTGCCTTCTCTGCGTGTTCACGCACGCATAATTGTATTAATGTGAAGATGGTATAAATTACATTTGGTAACCAGATTACATTTTAATACTTGGGTACATATCTGTAACCTATGAAGGAACCGAGATACGACTGTGCAATCGATGCAGCAATGTCAGTTATAGAAGGAAGATGGAAATCCGTGATTCTCTGTCTTCTGGCATATAAGGGCCCGATGCGTTTCAATCAGTTGCTGAAGAGTATCGACGGTATATCTTCCAGAATTCTTACCAAACAGCTCAAAGAACTTGAGGAAGACGGCGTAGTTGTAAGAAAAGTTACTACGGATCCCGTTCTGAAGGTGGAGTATTCTCTTTCTCAGAAAGGCGAGAGTCTCATCCCCGTAATGAAAACCATTGCGGAATGGGGTCTGAAGAATATGTTCCCGAACTTCGTAAAGATAGAAGGAGTCGAATCTCTCACTTAAGAATATATCCGAATGATTGCGTTACGTACTTTCATGGGATATCAGGTCACACAGATCGATGTTGATGAGGCAGGGCGTATTTACAGATCCTGCAAAGACAGAAAATTCATCACCGCAAAAGCGGACATATCGGGAATCTGTGTGAAGATACACTCCGAAGACAGATCCGTCGTGGATATGTGGAGAGACAATTTCTATCCTATGCTGGACTGTGTCCGTACCCATGCAAGAATATTCTGTCTGAATGACGAATCAGGTGAACTGAAAGTTCTGTACAACAGAATGACATCGACCGCATTCCTTTACAATTTCGATTATTACGGGTGGATTAAGAGTATCGCACTTGCAATGGCATCCGATATTCTCGAAGATTCCCATAAGATATACTCCGTACACGGAGCCGCATTGGACATCGACGGTACGGGAGTGACATTGATAGCACCTTCCAAGACAGGAAAAACCACACAGTCGTGGGGACTGCTGAGGATGGAAAACGCACATCTCATCACCGATGATTGGTATTTCGTAAGACTTACGAAGGGAAGACCTCTTTCAAGCGGTTCCGAGAAGAACTGTTACATCGATGCGGATATCGGAGACGTTTGGGAAGAGTTCAAGCCTCTTGTGGAAACAACAAAATTTGACAACAAAGGAAGAGGAATCGCAAACGTAAGGTGGGTTACCGGAAAAGATTCCGTCACAGACTGTACGTACATGAGATACGTCATTTTCCTGAGAAGAGATCATAACGATGAGGAAATCAGCAGAGAACTTTCGATTGATGAAGCTATGGAATACATTGTGAAGAACGATTTCTGCAACCCGCATCAGATGATCAGAGACGGAAGAAAAACAGCTCTCAGGACGGAATTCTTCAGAGAATTCCTTTCATGCTGCAGAGTATTCCTCGTGAATACGAGAACAAAAGCGGAAGATACACAGGAAACAATCAGGAAGATAATCCGTTCCGGGTGAGAATAATCTTCACAGGATTTCTTAATTCAATTGAGGATTCCGTTACTTCGCAGTCGTAGGCAACGATGTGTACTCCGTTCTTTTCCGCTTCAATCAATGCTTCGCCGAATTCCGGATGTGTTTCGTAGTTCGGCGTGAAGTACCTCACATCTTTCATCTGAATTAGGAAGAAGATGTATGCTTCATACCCTTCTTTCACGCATTCGATCAGTCCTTTCACGTGTTTCAGACCTCTTTCGGTAGGTGCATCGGGGAATAATGCAATGCCGTCTTTCTCCAAAGTAACGCCTTTGACCTCGACGAAGCATTTTTTCTTTCCTTCAGCAAAGAAATCGAAGCGTGAATCTCCGTGGACTGTTTCGCTTCTTACTGTTTTCAATCCGTCTATCAATCCTATGTGAGGAAGACTTTCTTCGACAACGCGATTGGGAATCTGACTGTCGATGTTAATCAGACGTTCTCCTTTCCAGACGGCAATTACATCGTATTTTGTCTTACGTTCGGAGTTGTCAGACAAAGAAAGAACGACTTTCACTCCTTTGATAAGGAGTTCTTTACACCGTCCTGTGTTTTTAACGTGACATTTCTCGGTTTTACCGTTGATTTCAACCAAAGCAATGAATCTGTTCGGTCTTTCGATGAAAATCCCTGTAAGAGTATTCTCATAAAACATCGATTCACATCTCTTTCAGATCGGGATGATGTTCAATCAGCCAATTGTATGTGGAAATCATCCACGGTACGACGGTGTATCCGTCTTTTGAAATTGTATAGAAAACCGCTTTGTCGGTTTCGGTACGTTCGATGAGATCTGCATCTTCAAGATTTTTGAGATGTCTTGAGAGAACTGCTTGCGTTATCGGAGAAAGCAGTCTTTTCAGTTCGTTGAATCTCTTCGGCCCGTAATACAGTTCGTAAAGAATACGTAAGTTCCAGCTGTTGCCGAACGATGACAGATAGGTATCGATTACTTTGCAGACTTTTTCCCTTTCCGTCATGCCGTCGCGATTATTATTTGATGATATAAATCCCGATGCCCGAAATATCGGATTGTCTGATTTCCGAACATAACAAAATTGGTTATACCTTTGTTGTATTCACCGGACTATGGATGTGAGTGCCGCAGACATTCTTCTGATTGCATTGGGCGGAGCGATAGGTGCGGTACTGAGGTTTTCGGTAGGGCAGGTTGTGAATACCGAGCAGTTCCCGTGGGCTACGTTTGCTGTCAATATTCTGGGTACGTTCTTCCTGGCACTTATCACATTCTCATTTCCCGGAATTCCTTCCGCAGCGAAATTATTCCTGTTTACGGGATTCTTCGGTGCATTTACCACAATGTCTACGTTTTCATTGGAAACAGTGAATCTCTACTTCGACGGACGTATCGCGGATGCCGCATTCAACTTCATTCTGAATGCGGGACTGTGTGTTGTCGGTGCGATTTGCGGAAGATATGCGGGACTTGCAATTGTCGGCTGACTGAAACGGTATTCTGCGAGATACTGCCTTCTTAATAACTTCGGATGCAATTTATTGTCGATGACCGAAGGCAGGCTCGGTATGATTGTTTGTCCCATGCTCGAGGACGAAGCTATCTACAATCTGGAGCACGACAGTGAGGTAAAGAGAGTATACCTCATCAGAGGTGCCTATAACACCACAATTATCCCCAAGTTAAGACAGCACAACGTGGATTTTATTTCGATCGATGAAACAACGGTTCTCAACGGAAACTACGAACACGACGGATACACCGTAATCATCTGGACAATGTTCATGGGGCTCCACGAAGATACGGATATGCTGAAGATGGAAATGATGAGCCAGATTGTAAAAATCTTCAGGGCTGTCGACACAATAATGCTCTATTACGGCAGATGCGGAAGAGCATTGGATACAATCTGCGATTGGGCTTATGAGACAGTTACAACACCCGTATGCATCTTCAGAAACAGGGACGGTTCCGTCTGCGACGACTGTATCTGCATTCCTGTCGGAGGTACCGAGAGGTATCTGAAACTTCTGCGTAAATATCCCGGAAGACTGTATTTCACGCCGGCTATGGCAAGTAATTTCGAAGGATTCATGTCTTCGATGGAATTATTCAACGGAATAGACACGGGAAATCAGGAAATCATGAGAATTATTCTCGATATGGCGGGATACACTACAATGATGCGTGTTCAGACCGGAAACGGAGATCAGGAGCATTTCGATGAAAATATCAAAGCATTTGCCGAGAAATACAATCTCAAATGCACCGAACTCGAAGACGGATGGGCTACGAACGATCTTGCCGACTTCAATTATGACAATGCAAAACGTGTTATGTCACGTTGGGTTAAGGATGGAAAGAAGGAGAGGATGATACCCGATGCTCAGTGAAAGTGAGATTGACAGACTTTTCGACATGGGATTCGACTGTTCTCAGATTGTATTCGGAGAGATTGCGCCGAGATACGGAATCAAAAAGGAAGATGCATACCGTATTGCGGGATGTTTCGGAATCGGTATGGCACAGGACGGTGTCTGCGGTGCCGTGACAGGAGGAATGATGGCTCTCGGATTGGCAATCGGCAACGATATGCCGGGAGATCTTTCGAAGAAAGACATTCTTTTCAAAAAGAGAGACGAACTCGTTTCAAAGTTCAGGGAAATCAACGGAGATGTCAACTGTCCTTTACTGCTGGGACAGCGTATTCACACCCTTCAGGATCTTATGGTTACGAGGAGCACGGGAATATACTCCAAATGCCCGAAATACTGCGTAGACGTACTGAAAATACTCGATGAAATGCTTCCGGAATGAAACGGTTACATTTGTGTTCGTTACATATTAAGTACTCACAGACGGATTCGGATTTAGGTGAATCTAATGGTAGCAATTCCCAAAGAAGTAATTGACATCGCACCCGAAGCGGTCAAAGTACTGGAGACTGTCTCCGAAGGCGGACAGCCCCACGCAATCATCTGCGGAAGCATCATGGTCATCGGCGAATCCAAGGTTGCAGTCGGTGAAGTTCTCATGAAGAGAGCAAAGGCAAACATCCTTGCAAACGGAAAAGCATCCATGCTCATCTCCGCAGTACCGAAATCCTACGAACTCGTTCTCGAGAACGCAAAGCGCGAGGATTCCGGACCGCTGTTCGACAAGATGAAAGCAGGACTCGCAGAGCACAAACTCCCCTGCTTCGCAGTTTGGACATTCGATGTCAAAGAGGTCTGGGACGAGGGTGCCGGACCTGCAGCAGGCACAAAGATTGCCTGAATAAACCCGAAAAGAGAGGGGGAAATCCTCCTCTCATTCCAATTCTATATAGAAAGACACGGGTCTGAACCCGTCGTTGCATGAAATCATTGCGGAATGCTCGTCCTTCATCCATCCGTTGCAGAAGTTTCCTCCGCCGTTGACAAGAATTGTCACAAAAGGTTCGATTGTTTTCCAAGCACTGTCGCAGAATCCTTCCGGTTTCTGGTTTCCTTTTGTGATCCAAACATCTCCGACGTGTACGTCACACGGATTTTCGAGCGGATTCTCATATTTCTTCATGAGATCGTGGTATTGTGTTCTTCTCACTGCCGTGATTCTGCAGTTTACCATATTATGCAGTAACATCCTGTGGATGATAAATCCATTCATTTACGTCAAAGGTTTCACGAAAGAATATTAACACACTGCCGAGATAACCGTCAGGATGAAGATTATCGCCTTCGATTCTGAATGTTCCCGCGACATCGGCCTTTACTGCGAACTCTGTATGTTCGGTTACGCTGTGGCGGATGAGTCGTTTAATATCGAGGTATCGAAGCAGATTTTCGTCAACGCATCAAAGCCTACGGGCAGATCCAAGAAGTTCTGCCGTACGGATTATTCGAAATTCAAGAATGCTCCGAGATACAGAGTTGTGAGATCGCAGATTGAAAGTATCTTCGGAAAGGAAGATACCATTCTTATCTCACATTCTCCTGAAATTACCTTCAGATATCTTTGTTGCATGGACCGCAGGGAAGGTCTCGGACCGATGAGATGCAACGTTCTCGACATCAAAACGATGGTCAGAAATTATGCGGATATTCCTTCATACAGTCTTTCCGCCATCGCAAAACTCTTCGGAATACCGTATGACAGTAAAGAATCCAATGTAGATGCGAAAACATGCATACGCATTTTCCAATATCTCTGCAAAGAAGAGAACACAGATCCGGTTCACCTCATAGAAATGTGCGGAAAAGGTGCGGTTGTCGATTCAGAAGTTGTTTATCATTCAACATTACTGAGTTTCAAGAAGGAGCGTCTTCAGAAGTACTACGACGGAAAGATGCATCACGACGGTTTTCTTAACGGAAAAGTGTTCTCAATGGCGGAATCCTTCGAAGATCAGAGAATCGAGATAGGTTTCCGTATTGCTGAGTATGTTACATCGAACGGGGGAAAACTTACACGTAAAGTTTCCGAATCCTCATCTTTCGTTTGGGACGGTAACATCGATTCCAAGAGACTGGAATCTGCGAATCTTATGCCCGATGATGCAATGGGTATTATCACAACCGACGAACTCTTCGCAATGCACAATTCGGAGGTAAACGATGGAAATCAGGCCGATAGCACACATTCGGACTGATTTCGGCGAGAAGTTCGGGATACCCCGTCAGAGCGGTCTCGTTAAGAATATCGGAAAGATTGTTTTCGAAGAAGAATTCAGAGATTCCGAAGCAATCAGAGGTATCGAAGGATTCTCTTATTTGTGGCTGATATTCGATTTTTCGAAGAATCACAGAGAAGGATGGTCTCCTACAGTACGTCCTCCGAGACTCGGAGGAAATACAAGAATGGGCGTATTCGCAACGAGATCTCCCTTCAGACCGAACAATCTGGGTCTTTCTTCAGTGAAATTGATTTCAACGGAACATGACGATGTTCTCGGAAGTGTTCTCATCGTCGAAGGAGCCGATCTTTTGGACGGTACTCCGATTTACGACATCAAACCGTACATTAAGTTCACCGACTGTCACGAAGACGCGGTTTCCGGATTTTCGGAAGATGTTTTTGACCATTCACTCAAAGTCGGATACGAAGAAAATCTTCTTTCCGTATTTTCGGAATCCGAACGCGAAACACTCATCGGATGTCTCAGTCAGGATCCCCGTCCGTCCTATCAGGATGACGGAAGGGAATACGGAATGCTGTTTGCGGGTTATAACATAAAATTCACCGTAAACGGTGACATTCTTACAATAACCGCAGTCACCCGCAATACCGATTGAAATCAGTGACGATAATATTAATAGTCCCTCCATCAATCGCGCGCACAGATAATATGGCAGCTCTCATAAGGGACTCAAGTACGGTGAAGGTCGGTGACGGAGAGGTCACTGTCAGAGGATGGATACAGGATACGAGGAATCTCGGAGGTATCTCATTCGTCGCACTCAGGGACAGGTACGGAGTAATTCAGCTCACACTCCCCAAGAAGAAGATCGAACCCGAATTGTTCAAGACACTCACTACACTCTCAAGGGAATCCGTTGTTGAGGTAACAGGAGAGGTCAAAGAGAGCAATCAGACCGATCTCGGATTGGAAATCATTCCTTCCGCGGTGAAAATCCACTCGGAAGCGGCAACACCTCTTCCTATGGGTGTTATCGATAAAGTCAACGTTGAGATGGACACACGTCTCAACAACAGGTTCATGGATCTCAGGAAACCTGAAGTCAGAGCGGTATTCGAACTCAGATCTCTTGCCGTAAGGCTTATCACCGAAATCATGGAAGAGAAAGGATTCGTTCAGGTTAACACACCGAAGATTGTCGGTTCCGGTGCGGAAGGAGGAGCAACTCTTTTCCAGATTGACTACTTCGGAAAGAAAGCATACCTCGCACAGTCGCCTCAGCTCTACAAACAGATGCTGATGTCAACCGGACTTGACAGAGTATTCGAATTGGGTCCTGCGTTCCGTGCGGAGAAATCAAACACAAACCGTCACGTTACCGAATTTATCTCATTCGACGGTGAATTCGCATGGATTGAGAATCAGGAAGAAGTCATGCGCATGATCGAGAGTGTTATCGATTATGTGCTCAAAGGACTGAAAGAGCGCGGAAAGAGACAGCTCGAGATTCTCGGTAAGGACATCAACATTCAGCCTACACCTTACCCCATTCTCACATACGAAGAGTGCCTTAAGATTGTCAATGACGCAGGTCTCGGCCTGAAAGACGGTGACGATCTCGGTACAGAGGGTGAGAAGATTGTCGGAGAGTACATGGCAGGCAAAGGAAAGGATCTCTACTTCATCGCAGAGTACCCCGAAGCCGCCAAGCCGTTCTACATCATGGAGAAAGACGGAACACCGTACTCCTACTCATTCGATCTCGATTACAAAGGTCAGGAAATCTCATCCGGAGGACAGAGAGAGCACAGATTCGACAAACTCACCGCAAGAATGGTCAAATTGGGTCTCAATCCCGATGACTTCACATTCTACACGGATGCATTCAAATACGGTATGCCTCCGCACGGCGGATGGGGAATCGGTGTCGACAGGCTCATCACGAAGATGCTTGATCTTCCCAACGTAAGAGAAGGTATTCTCTTCCCCAGAGATATGTCAAGACTCCTCCCGTGAGGAGTTAAGAAAAAACCCCTTTTTGCGGGGATGGTGTGGTTACCTGTGTTCCACACATTCCCCGCAGAAGGGACATTCATTGAGTTTTGTTGTTCTGTTTGTGTTCGAGATATAGAGGTTGGATTCATCCTCATCTTCGAACGGAACGATTCTTCCCATTCTGATGTACTCGCGGAGTTTTTCGCAGCATGCGGTTATTGTAAAATCGTTTGAGATTGTAAGACGTCCCGTAACCGGGATTGAGTCGGCGAGTTTATCGATGATGTCGGATAACGCTTTTCTCGAACCCTGGGTATGTACTCTGTACGAACGTCTGTAAAGACTGTACGCAGTCCAGGGATCTTCCTTGATTCCCCAGCCGTTCTCGTACATTTTTCCCAGATGAAGCTGTGCTTCTCCGTCGTTTTTGATTGCAGCATCCTGAAGATAGATGAATGCCTCAACGTAATCGATGTCGACTCCGTAACCGTAGAGGTATGAGACTCCCAATTCCACCTGTGCCTGCAGATCGCCTTCTTTTGCCTTGGCTTTCAGTCCTTCGATGTCTTTGTATGCCATATTATTACCTTCTGCGACGCGGAGGATTCAGTACGATTTCCTTCTGCCTCTGCTTACCTTGCATGGAATGCTCGACTTTTATATTGTTCGCAGTACCCCATTCTTTACCCGTGTAATACATCAGAGTGGAGATTGTAGAGGGAGTGGGAGTGAATATCTGAATCTGTTCCGGATTTGTTTTGAGACGGTCTCTGCAGAATGAAGATAGTTCTCTCATATTTTCCTCGGTACAGCCGGGATGGGCCGCTATGAGGTAGTATGTCAGGAACTGATCGTTCTTCAGTTCTTCTTCAATCCTGCAGAATCTGTTTCTGAATTCCAGAAGAACATCTCTTCCGGGTTTTCCCATCTGTTTCAGTACGCTGTCGCAGACATGTTCGGGTGCGACTTTCATTTGGCCGGAGATGTGGTATTTGCAGACATCCATAAGAAAATCATCTCCGTGTTCCTTATCGGCGACAATCATATCGTATCTGATTCCGGATGCAATTGATACTTT
The DNA here is from genome assembly GCA_964504055.1 of uncultured Methanomassiliicoccales archaeon. Classification (GTDB taxonomy): domain Archaea; phylum Thermoplasmatota; class Thermoplasmata; order Methanomassiliicoccales; family Methanomethylophilaceae; genus Methanarcanum. The sequence continues at coordinate 56,051 of CAZDCU010000002.1, read as the reverse complement.
CTTTACACCGGGCACATCTCTGATTTTACTGAGAAGCGACTGATATCTTGTATGATCAATCGGTAATTCCCTGCACGGTTTCGGATAAAGACATCTTTTGTTCTGACAGGCCCCGATTTTGTGTTTCTTGGGGCAGTCGATACCGTACATATTGGCTGTCGGGCCTCCAACATCGTTGATGTGACCGTTGAATCCCTTCTTTGAAGCCATTTTCTTTACTTCTCTGAGAATGGATTCTTCACTTCTCGATGTTACGGTCCTTCCCTGCATCATTGCGATTGCACAGAAGTTGCATTCTCCGTAACATCCTCTGAGCACCGTGACAGAATTTTTGATTGTCTCCATTGCTTTTACGGGACCGTTCTTCAGATAGAACGGGTGAACTGCATTTTCAAAATCCATTTCATAGATGCGGTCCAATTCCTCAGAAGATAACGTTTCCGAAGGAGGATTCTGTATCAGGAAACGGTTTCCGTGTTTCTGCGCTATACCTTTCGCGGTAATCGGATCGTTGTTATGATAGAATATTCTGAATGCGGAAATGAATGCATCTTTCGATTCCGTACATTCTTCATAACTCGGCGTTATAACATATCCTTCCGGAACTTTATCGGACATGTAGCATATTCCGCGGATTCCTTTCCAGTCTTTACCGTCCCTGAGACACTGTGCCAGACGGAGATTCGATAATTCCGCCATGCCGTAGGTTACAATGTCTGCTTTTGCATCCGGAAGAATAGATTTTCTTAATTTATCGGACCAGAAATCGTAGTGGGCGAAGCGTCTCAGACTTGCTTCCACGCCTCCGAGTACAATCGGTTTGCCTTTGTGATACTTTTTGATGAGATTCGTATACGCAATACAGGCTCTGTCGGGACGTTTGTTGTTCAGACCTCCGGGTGTGAAATCATCGTCTTTACGGAATTTAAGGGTCGGAGTGTAGTTGGCCACCATCGAGTCTACGCAACCCGCGGTAACTGACCAGAATAACTCCGGTTCTCCGAGTCTTCCTACGTCTTCATCGGAATCGATTGAAGGCTGTGAAATTATTCCGACTTTGAACCCGTTTTCAATGAGCCAGTGACCTATTACGGCGGCCCCGTTGTATGAGGAGTCGATGTACGTATCACCCGATACGATGATGACATCGAGCGACGTCCATCCGAGTTTCCTCATATCCTCCCGGGTCGTCGGGATAAACATCAGATCTTCCTCTCCATGACGTAATCGTCCATGAAGTATCCGTTGCCGATGTCCGATTTGCACTCATCGGCGATAGTGAATCCCATTTTCTTGTAGAAATCTACAGTGGGATTTCCCTTATTGACTCTGAGATATTCCGTATCGAGATTGTTGTCTCTGGCGTAGGAGTCTGCAATATCCATGATCTTCCTTCCGTAGCCGTTGCCGCGGTAGGATTTGAGAAGATAGATTTTGCTGATGTACAGACGGTCACCCTCATTAACAAACGAAGTGTAGCCGATAGGAGTGTCCTTATCTCTGATGATGACGAATTTGTAGCCCTCATCCATCTCCTTTCTGATCATTGCGTTGGAGTGGTAGGTGTTGAGCATGTAGTCTATCTGCTCTTTGGTAAGAACGTCTTTGTAGCATTCGTACCAAATTTCGGATGCCAAAGCGGAAACCGTGTCAGCCGTTTCGTCTACAGCGGAAATGTCCCTGATGAGCTGGGGAATTCCCTGTTCGAAGTTCACACCGAATCTTACATCCGTCTTTGCGGAATATGTTCTCTTGATGCTTCCCACTGTGTAATCGACGGCAATTCTCATTGAATCCGCAAGAGAACGTCCGCTCATGTATGCCGCAGTGAATGCGGAACCGAAGACATCTCCCGTACCGTGGTAGTATCCCGGAATTCTGTCTGAGAAGTAGAATGAAGTATCACCCGTTTTAGGATCGTATGTCGCCGCACCCAATTTGACATCGTCGAAGTATACTCCCGTAAGGACAACACTGCAGTTTCCGATTGCGGAGAGTCTCTTCATAAGACCGTCAATATATTCGTGGGTGTACGGCCCTTCTTTGTATTCTTCACCGAGCATGAGTGTCGCTTCGGTGATATTGGGCATGATAACATCCGCTTTTTCACACAGTCTGCGCATACCGGCGGGGAACGAACTGTCGAATACAGGATACAGTTTTCCTCCGTCTGCCATAACAGGATCCACAATCCTTATTCCGTCGATTCTGTCGAATGTATCGCATACGATATCGATCTGCTCGAATGAACCCAAGAATCCTGTGTAGATTGCATCGAATTTGAGATCCAATGTTTTCCAGTGATCTACGATAGGAACAATATCTTCCGTAAGGTCGCGGTACGTGTATCCTGTAAAACCTCCGGTGTGCGTAGAAAGTACTGCCGTGGGAATCACGGTACATTCTATGCCTGCAGCCGATATTATAGGCAGGGCAACCGTAAGCGAGCATCTGCCGAAACAGGATATGTCGTGAATCGCCAATATGCGTTTCTGTCTCATCGCAGTCGCTATCCGCTGAATTGTATATAAGGTCTGTTTCTTTACGTTATTTTTCACTTTATAGGATAATTTCCTTCCGATATGTACGGGGAAAATGATTATTACATACCGGGCCGTTTGAGCGGACGATGAGAATCACCGATGAGCATTTGGAACAGGCCCTCAGAGAATACAACGACAAGGTATCCGATTTGGAAACAGACGGTACCGACGAGGAACTTCTGGAGGCTTTGGTTAACAGAAGCACGATTCTGATGCTCATGGGTTCGTATACATCGGCGATGACGGATTTGGAAGATGCAATTGAACTTTCCGAAGGTATGAAAGATATCAATGTCGGCACATACGTCAAGATGTACGAGAACCGCGGACAATTACTCTGCGGCGAAGACAACGAAACGATGGTTGAAGATTACGGTAAAATTGTTTCAAGACTCGCTGAAATTAACGGTGAAGTACGCCATTACGATAAGAAAGGATTAATCGTAATGTGTATCGAGTGTTCTGCGGATTTGATTGATTATGAATATTACGAAAATTCCGTTCCTTTCACACAGAAAGCGATACAGCTCATCGGCGATGCAAATGACGAATGGAGTACAAACAGAATTGTACAGCTCTACAATCTCATCGGAGATGCGGATGTCGGCATGGAACTGAACGACAATGCCGCAGATGCCTATTCCGTTTGCATAAAAGCAGGCGAGAAACTGTATGGAATTTCACGTATCGACGATCCGATGGAATTAGTTACAGCATATATTCACAGAGGAGATCTTTTCGAAACATCTGATAAGGAAAAAATGTGGAAAGATCACGAAAGAGCTGCGGAAATCCTTGAGGAACTGAACGATATCAACAGACTTTCCGATGTTACTTTGCTGGTGAATCTCCATCAGGCTATCGCTTCCTCGATGATGGAATCAAGAGAAATCGAAAGAGCCGAGAAACATCTGATGAGAGCTATCAATCTCGGCGTTCCCGGAATGAAAGAAGCAATTGACGAACTGAAAAAGGAATGATCTCATAGGTGTTCTTTCATGAATCCCGATACCGAGAAGGCCAAAGAGATACTCATCGAAGGAAAGTATACATGTGTTATCTGCCGCGGCGAAGATACCGATACCTTCACGGAAAGGGGCGTAAAACCTCTGTTATCTCTTCTCGATTCCGGAAAATCTCTGAAAGGATATTCCGCTGCGGACAAAGTGGTGGGAAGAGCATCCGCATTCATTTACACACTGCTGATGGTGAATGAAGTGTACACTCCCGTTATGAGCATTGGTGCGGAGAAAGTTCTCAGAGAAAAGGGAATTTCAATATATTGTGATGAATTGGTTGAAAAAATAATCAACCGTCAGGGCACGGGAATCTGTCCTATGGAAGATGCAGTTTCTCTGTCAAATACTGCGGAAGATGCCGTAGAAAAAATACGCAGAAGACTCTCGGAATTGTCGGGATAATGCACTGAACATTTTGTCTTTAATCTGACTATCAATAGTGCAGTGTCAGACACTCATATTTGTCACAATCCGACAGGTTAAAATAGGTCCCGATTTTGAGCGAATTATGGTCCACGAGAAGTGCTTCGTACCTACGAAGTTTACACTACTTACCGTACTGCTCGCTTCCACCCTGATGTTACTGGGCGGAGCTGCAGTGGCCCCCGCGCTTCCGGCAATCGCAGCAGCGTTTCCAGATGCAGGGGACATGACCGTTGACCTCATCGTCACACTGCCTTCTTTGGCCGTGGCGCTGTCGGGTCTTTTTATCGGAGCATTGGCAGACCGTATCGGAAAAGTCAAAGTGCTTTTGGCTTCTTTGCTTATTTTCGCGGTTGCAGGTGTCTCCGGATTCTTCCTCGAAGATATGACGCTGCTTTTGGTCGGCAGGTTCTTCGTCGGTGTCGGTATTGCGGGAATCACATCATGCTGTTCCGCATTGATTACCGAATACTATCACGGAGATCTCCGTCTGAAAGTTCTGGGATATCAGACTGCGGCTATGGGATTGGGTATTCTGATTCTTGAAGTCGGAGGAGGTACACTCGCCGAGTTCGGATGGCATGAGCCTTTCCTCATCTATTCGATCGGATTCCTGATTCTGCTGATGGCGATTGTTTCGATGAGAGAGCCTACTGGTGATGTCGTTCTTTCCGATACTCCCGACCGTGTAACAGATAAGAGAGCTATTGCAATCTGTTACCTCGGTATTGCGGTTGCGATGATTGTGATGTACGCACTGCCTACGAAGCTTGCGACATATGTCGTACAGACTACGGATGCTTCCACAACACTCATCGGTCTCGCATTGGGACTTAACGGTGTATTCAACGCAGGTGTCTGTCTCATGTACAGAAGGATTGCGAGGGCTGTCCCGAGAAAATTCCTCCTTACTGTAGGTCTCGGACTCATGGCAATCGGTATGATTCTTCTTTCGGTATCTGGAGATATCACATGGATTATTATCAGCTCATGTGTCGTCGGAATGGGTGTCGGTATGTGTACCACCACTGTGATGAACGTTCTTTCCGATAACGTCACACCGGCAAGTTCCGGAAAAGTTATGGGAGGATACACAACATTCTTCAACCTGGGTCAGTTTATTTCCACATTCGTTATTGCGGCAATGATTTCTCTTACGGGAAATCTCAAAGGACTGTATCTTTCGATGGGAATAATTGCGGCGATTGCAGCGGTTATCTTCCTGCCGCTCATGCTGAGCATAAAAAGAGAATGAAACATCCGGGGCCCGGAAGGGCCCCGAACACACTTTCAGAAACTGTTTTTTAATGATTGTATTTTTCTTTGAGAAGTGTATGGTAATCAGTTCGGCATAAATACGGTGATATCCATACTTTTCCGGGGATTACCTGAAACCGTACTCGAAGCTCTGTCTGATTCTTTCTCTCGCAGTTCCGATAATATACATCATAGCAGAGAGTATCTTCGGTCTTTACAGCGGTTCATTGTTACTCATTGCGGTTGTTGCGTTCTGTGTGGTGCCGATAGCCGTTATGGGTGTATGGCTGTGGTTTTCCGACGGTGCCGGTAATTATCTCAACGGATTTCAGAAACTCAGCGGGGATGACAGGACACGTGCGGCCAATCTTGAGGGATTGGGAATTGTCATAGGCTCTTATGTCATGAGCGTAGGTCTTGCATTGCTTGTATCCAACGGGAGCATGTTCGGAATTCTGTTGATCGTGCTTTCAGCCATCTTCATTCTGATTCCGATTGCATTTTTCAACGAGAAGATACGTAAGATAAGGATACCTTTCAGGGATTCTTCTCCTGCGGTAAAATCGGTTTTGGCATTGCTGATTTCTGTTACCGTAATAATGCCGATTCCGATTGCCTGTATTATGGATCAGGACGGAAACGATGTTACCGTAACATTCGGTGACGATTCATTTACCGTCAGAGCTCCCTCATTCGATCACACATTCCGTTATGAGGATGTGAAAGAGCTGACTCTCGAAGAAAATTTCGAGAAAGGTAAGAGAGTATACGGTTTCGCAACATCGAAGATCAGCAGCGGAAAATACAGTAATTCTTCGTTCGGCGACTATTATCTTGCTTCATATGCAAAAGTCACTCCCTGTGCAGTATTTTCGGTCGACGGAACGATGTATGCTTTCAATCAGATCGATGATGAGAAGACGAAACAGGCATTCGATACGCTTTATGAGAAAGTGAAGGCACATACCACTTCATAGGCGTGACCTATCTTTACTTGGATTATGTTGTTTTTCGTAATATTTTAATCGTCATTCGCAGAATTTTAATGTCGTCAAACGCCGTCTTATCCGCATATGTTTTATTCGGTATGCAGATATTATTTTCATGGAAGGAACCGACGACATACGTAAGAAGTGGGAACAGGAACGTTCCAAGCACCCCTCCGTCGGAGAGGGTAAGTGTGCCGAAGAACTGCAGAGGATGTGGGACGATTCTGCGGATATCTACGATGATTCCGCATATTCGTACATAGCCAATGACATGGTTCACAAACTGGTCGGGAGAGGAGTTCTGAATAAGAATTCATCAGTTCTCGATATTGGGTGCGGTACGGGCTCCTTCGCATTCAACATATCTCCGTTCGTTTCCCGTGTAATCGGTACCGACGGCAGCGAGAGAATGATCGACAGGATGATGTCTTCCGCTGAGGAAAGAGGAGTGAAGAACATCGAACCGTTACTTGCGGACTGTTTCCACATTCCGTCGGAAATTGTATGCGACGTAGCATTTACTTCGTTATGCCCTCCCATGAACGATCCCGATGCGTTGCTTCTGATGGAGAAACATTCCTCGGAGTACTGCGTGTACATTTCATCGGCGAATATCGGACACGGAATCGAGATTGAGATATGGGAAGCGCTCGGATGCGATTATTCCTATGCCGGTTACGACATTTCGTATCCGTATGAGTTTCTGACCTCGATAGGAAGGGACGTTGAGATTTCCTATTTCACCCAACGTAACGCATCGTCTGTGCCGGAGAAGAAATGTGTCGAAATATACACAAGATTCCTTTCCAATTACCGTACACTGACGGATAAGGAGAAGGATGTTGTGAAGAACGTCGTTAAGAAACATTCCGTCGACGGTTTTGTTGATATGTCGCGCGATATGAGGATGGGAATGCTCATTTGGCGTGTTGAGTGATTCTTCAATCTGAGGTGTTTTTGCTTAGTATTCAGCGGATGCTCTGTTCATTGTTTTTACAAATTTGTAAAAGTAAATGTAAACTTAACAAGTAATAAATACAAACACTGCGATGACAGAACGATGGGAATCTCGGAGACACTGAAAGCAGAGGGTAAACTGTCCGATATTGCGGAGAGATTGGGAATATCCCGCCCTACGCTGTACAAATACATGGGAAAATACGACGAAGGCGAAACCGACGGAATACCTTCCGATGTTTTGGATTATTTCGGAAGATATGAGGTTCCGTCCGAACCGTCAGAAGATGTTCCTGTATCATCCGATTGCCGTATCATCACGAAGTGTTTCTCCGACGGTAAGAGGTTCATGATTGTACCTTTCGACAGTGAATCCGAGAAAGGCAGTGAATACAGATTGATTCTCTACACAAAATTCGGCCGTGAATACAGAAAGATAGGTACATACTACACTAAGATCGACAGAGATTTCTTTTTGATTGACGACATCGTTTACAGCAGAGATCTGTTTTACTGTGTGTACAGGTGCATTTCCGAAGGGGGACTGTCTGTTATTGACAACGATTACTCTTCGGGAATGTGCCAGCTCAGAAGATAATTTCAGTCGGAACTTTTTTTCTGATTGTGGTCGTTCAGTCTATATCAGGCACACTCGAATCGGGAAGGAACCATGTTCCGTAGAGAGGCAGGTGTACTGCGCCGTTCTGACCTACCGAAATATCATTGTCGCACACTTTGAATCCTCTGCGTTTACGATCTTTCTCTGCAAGAAGTGTGTTCAGAGATTTCGACCTTTTGTTACGTCCTGATTTGACTTCAATCAAATCAATTTCTTTCGTATTCAGGACGAAATCAATTTCAAGCGTACTGTTTTCCTTTGCGTAGTAGTACAGCGGATAACCTTTTGCAATAAGCGAACAGGCAACCGCATTTTCCATTACGATTCCGTTGTTTGCAAACGGGTCCGAGCTCACTATTGCTCCGACATCGGCATCATCCATCAGACCGAGGAGTATTCCTGTGTCGCAAAGATACATTTTGAACGATTTGAGATTCACATTCTGTGACAGCGGAGGAATAATTCCACGCAGATTGTAACAGCGGTAAGCCATTCCCGAAGAAATCAGCCACTCCAAAGCATCGCCGTATTGTGATTTTCCCAAACCGATTTTCTTCTCAATTGCAGAATATTCGAATCTGCGTTTATCCGATGCCAACTGAGACGGAATCGAACCGATACAGGACAGGATCTTCATTCTGTCTGTTCTCTTTGAATATCTTCCGACATCGGCATTCAGAATGGTAATTATGTCTTTGATTACTTCTCTCGTTTTTACGTAATTTCCTGTTTCGGAATACGTCTTTACGGCTTCAGGCATACCTCCGACGACGAGATATCTGCGGAAGAGGTTCGATATTTTCTCATTGAAGACAGAGTCTAACGGCTGCAGATCGGCGATTGATTTTCTGACGGAATCAATCATTCTTTCGTCAGTACCCATAGCCCACATGAATTCCTCGAAATCCATGGGATACATTGTCTTTACCGTGACATATCCCATCGGAGAAATCCGTTCATCATCCTCCTGAAGTCTTGTTCCGAGGTATGAGCCAGATACAATAATATCGAATCTGCCGTCCTCGGCCAACCATTTCAGTGAAGACAGTGCATTTTGGCTGGATTGGATTTCATCGATAAATATTGCGGATTTACCCGGTGTCAGTTCTTTACCCGATACAATTAGGAGTCTGTCTATGACGGAACGTGCATCGAGATCTCCGTTGAATATTTCGGCCATCTTGGGCTCTCTTTCAAGGTTGATCTCGAGGAACGATTCATAGTTCTCAGAGATGAATTCACGGACAGAGTATGTTTTTCCGACCTGTCTGCACCCGAGTATCATCAGCGGTTTTGATGACTTCTGTTTTTTCCATTCTGTGAGATATGCACTGATCTTCCGTTTCACAATTGTAGTATCCGTTGAGTTTATTTAACGTTTTTTCCCTAGGTAAAAACGTCAAAATTTACGTTTTTATGGGGGGTAAAAACTACAAAATACAAAATGACATACAGAAAAAACAATTACTGGCTAATTGAATTTTGAAACGACAGTAGGCAGACATATCGAAAGTAAAAGCCTTCGCTGTAAGACAACGGTGCAGAAAATTAAGAGGTGGTGGGCCCCCCCGGATTTGAACCGGAGTCTATGCCTCCCGAAGGCACAAGTATACCAAGCTAACCCAAGGGCCCTTGAACCACCCTATTAAATCATTGATAAAAAAGGTTTCTACGTCCCAGTGCGGGACAGAGTCCGACAGCACTCAGGACATCATGTTCCTGAGCACTGTCTGGAGGATACCGCCGTTTCTGACGTACTCAATCTCAGCGGGTACGTCGACTCTGCAGATCGTCTTGAACTCGAGTTTCTTGCCGTCTCTGTATGCTGTAACCTTTACCTCACACTTCGGCGTAATGTCGCTGAGTTCGATGTCGAAGACTTCCTTTCCGTTGAGTCCCAATGTGTCCATGTTCTGACCGTCGAGGAACTGCAACGGAACGATTCCCATTCCGACAAGGTTGGATCTGTGAATCCTTTCAAACGATTCCGCAATAACGGCTCTCACTCCGAGGAGGTACGGACCTTTCGCAGCCCAATCTCTCGAACTTCCCGTTCCGTACTCTTTACCTGCGAGAACAATCAGCGGAGTTTTGTCTTCGAGGTATTTCCTTGATGTTTCGTAGATCGTGTCTACTTTGTTATCTGGAATATACAGCGACCATCCGCCTTCGGTTCCGGGTGCGAGTTTGTTTCTGAGCCTGATGTTAGCGAAGGTTCCTCTCACCATAACTTCGTGGTTTGCTCTTCTCGAACCGTATGAGTTGAAGTCTTTCGGTTCGACACCTAACGAAATCAGATACTTTCCTGCATCGGATGTTGCCGCGAATGCACCTGCGGGTGAGATGTGATCCGTTGTAATCGAATCTCCGAGCGAAGCCAATGCATGTGCCCTGTCGATGTTCTCGATCTTCGGTTCTTTGGAGATATCGTCAAAGAACGGAGGGTTTCTGATGTATGTACTCTTTTCATCCCACTCGAAGAGTGCTCCTTCGGGTGCTTCGATTGCTTTCCATCTGTCGGAACCTTCGAAGATGTTTGCGTACTGTTTCGTGAATGTTTCCCTTGTGACGTACTTCTCGGTGACTTCTCTGATTTCATCTTCCGTGGGCCAAATGTCCTTGAGGAAGATGTCTTTGCCGTTGTACTGTCCCAGAGGTTCTGTTCCGAGATCGATGTCAACACGTCCCGCAATCGAGAATGCGACTACGAGAGGAGGCGAAGCAAGGTAATTTGCCCTTACGTCGGGGTGAATACGTCCTTCGAAGTTTCTGTTACTTGAAGCGATTGCCGCTGCAACGAGATCATTGTCACGGATCTTTCTTACAATCTCGGGATCGAGCGGACCGCTGTTTCCGATACATGTCATGCATCCGTAACCTGTGACGTTGAATCCGATTTTTTCAAGATATTCCAAAAGTCCTGAGTTTTTCAGATATTCAGTGACAACTCTCGAACCAGGTGAAAGCGATGTTTTAACGTAATCTTTGGGCTTCAGTCCGAATTCGACTGCTTTCTTTGCGACAAGTCCCGCTGTAATCATTACCGACGGGTTTGCGGTGTTTGTACAGGATGTGATTGCCGCAATTGCAAGGAATCCGTCTCTGAGGCCTTCGGCTTCTTTCTGCTCCCTTACGCCCAATTCGTCCAATGTCGCACGGAACGTTGTCTTCATGTTGCAGAGAGGAATCCTATCCTGAGGTCTCTTGTGACCTGCAAGCGAGGGATAAACGTCTGCCAAATCCAATTCGAGCATATCCGTGTACTCGGCTTCGCCGTCGTACCAAAGTGTCTGCTCTTTTGCGTATTTGATAACAGTATCGATATGTTTCTCGTCTCTTCCGGAGAGTCTGAGGTAATCGATTGTTTTCTGGTCTATGGGGAAGAATCCCATTGTCGCACCGTATTCGGGACCCATGTTCGCAATGGTTGCCCTGTCTGCGAGACTGAGGTTCTGATATCCTTCTCCGCAGAATTCCACGAATTTACCGACAACACCGACTCTCCTGAGCATCTGAACGATTGTCAGAACAAGATCTGTTGCGGTTACTCCGGGTCTGAGTTTGCCTGTAAGCCTGAATCCGATAACATCGGGGAGTTTCATGTAACAGGGCTGTCCCAGCATAACCGCTTCAGCCTCAATTCCTCCGACACCCCATCCGACTACTCCGAGTCCGTCGATCTGTGTTGTGTGTGAATCCGTACCGAAACACGAATCGGGATATGCGGTAAGTTTACCGTCTTTTTTCACGCAGTGTACCAAAGGCGAAAGGTATTCGAGGTTGACCTGGTGGCATATTCCTTTTCCGGGAGGTACGGCACGGAAGTTATCGAAAGAATTCTGCGCCCATTTGAAGAGAGCGTATCTTTCTTTGTTTCTTTTGAAATCGATTTCTTCGTTTTTGGCTTCCGCATCCGCGGTTCCTGCGTAGTCGACCTGAATTGAGTGGTCGATAACAAGATCTACGGGAACAAGGGGATTGATTCTCTTCGGGTCTCCGCCCATTGAATCTACGGCTGCCCTCATCGAAGCGAGATCGACAACCGCTGCGCCTCCGGTAAGATCCTGAAGAAGGACACGTGCCGGGATGTACGGGAATTCGTTTTCTGTATTCTTTTCCGAATTCCACGATGCGACTGTTGCTACGTCGTCATCGGTAATCATTTTCCCGTCTTTCTGCCTGAGCAGAGATTCCACGAGTACTTTGACGGAATACGGCATCTTCTTCAGATCTTTGATGATGCCCTGCGATTCCAATTCCCTGAGGCTGTAGTATGTAACTTCGCCTTCTTCCGTACTCAATGTCTTCCTGCAATCCTCGATCCTTACCATCGGATACACCTTATGATATCGGTGATGTTGGTATTATTTATAAGAATTAAGGGAACAGAAGAATCTGTAAGGAATATTCCGTTTCGTCAAATCCACTATATATCGGTGAATTCATCGGGGTTGTATGGGTTTAATCGATTCATCGACACATGACGGACCGCGCAGCATGTGGTACATTCAGATTGCTTTGATTCTTATTTCACTGATTATGGCCGTTGTCTGTCTTATCGATGCTGTTCCGAAGTCATCGGATGAATCGGTGAAGATTCTTCTCGACCGTCTTGTCGTTGCATTGTCTGTGTTTATGATGGTACTTTACGCAACAGTCGGTTATCCTAAGGAAGGCCCTATTCACATCGCAGGATGTATCGGCGTGTTCATTCTTACAGGACTTTCGTATTTTGTTTTCCTGAACGACGGAATCACTCTTACGAATGTTCTGTACGTTGTTCTGATTGAAGTTTCCGCAGCGGTGCTTATTCTGTCTCTTTTCAGAGGAGACATGAAACTGACCAAACAGTCTTCGGTTACGACAGTATTTGCAACCGTAGTGATGACATTTGTAGCAATCGCCGACATGCCGAATTCCGGAATGTATGCGATTATGAGAATGATTGTTCCGATATTCGCCATTGTATCGTTTGTGCTGTTCTGCCGTATGAATGAAAAGAGGATCTTCGTCTGATATTCAGATATGCCAAACAGGTAAAATACGTTATTCGACGAACGATACGTTCGTCAATGATATATACCTAAATTCTATACAGTGTGTATGGAAGATGCGCTCAGAGAGAAGATGGCCGGCGAGATAGCCCTGTCATCCGAACCCGGGAAAGCAATCAGGAAATGGAGAGAGGAGTTCGGCATAAGCCAACACCAACTCGCAGATGCCATCGGGATGTCGCACTCCGTTATCAGCGATTATGAATCCGGAAGAAGAAAATCTCCCGGAGTGCAGATGGTCAGGAAGATGATCGACGCTTTCATCGACATCGACAAAGCTGCAGGTTCACCGACCATAAGAAAATACCAGCCCAACGAAAGGCCGGGATGTATTATCGATATGGGGGAATTCCCCGAAGGTGTCGATTTAAACAAGTTTATTAAGGCTATCTCAGGCAGAAACATAGGATACGAAGGTGTGAAGAAGAAAATTTACGGATACACCGTTGTCGATTCCCTGAAAGCAATCATTTCACTGAATTCATCCGATTATATGAAAATCTACGGATGGAGCATAGAAAGAGCACTCATTTTCACGGATGTGCACTTCGGACGTTCACCTATGGTGGCGATAAGAGCGCACCCGCTCACACCGGCAGCCGTTGTTTATATCCAACCGGATAACAGCGACCCGCTTGCGATCAAATTGGCACAGTTGGAAAAAGTGCCGCTTATAGAAACCGATATGGAAGTCGGAGATGTGATTAACAAGATCAAAACATTGACGGAGAGGACATGATGGAAGCAGGAATAGTCAGTTACGGAGCATACGTGCCCAGAAACAGGATTCTCCCTGAGGAGATCGGAAGGGTCTGGGGCGTAGACGGCAAAGCCATGGGTAAGGGACTCTATATCAATCAGAAATCGGTCCCGTCGCCCGACGAGGATGTCGTCACAATAGCAACGGAAGCAGCAAGAGGTATGATGGCAAGGGTTCCCGACGTGGATCCCAAAGACATCGGTGCGGTTTATGTCGGTTCGGAATCACATCCCTATGCGGTAAAACCCACTTCGACAATAGTCGCAGAGGCAATCGAAGCAACACCTGCGATGACCGCGGCGGATCTCGAGTTTGCATGTAAAGCGGGAACCGCGGGAATTCAGATGTGTCTCGGTCTTGTGCTTTCCGGTATGACAAAATACGCTGTTGCGATAGGAGCGGACACTTCCCAGGGTGCACCCGGAGATGCATTGGAATATTCCGCTTCCGCAGGAGGAGCTGCATTCCTCATCGGTTCGCAGAAGATTATCGCAAGAATCAATCACACACTCAGTTTCACAACGGATACGCCTGATTTCTGGAGAAGAGAGGGTCAGCCTTACCCCAAACACGGAGGAAGGTTCACAGGAGAACCCGCTTACTTCAGACATATTACGTCTGCGGCGAAGATGATGTTTGACGCAATGGGTACGGAACCCGCGGATTATCAGTACGCCGTGTTCCACCAGCCCAACGGTAAGTTCCCCACAAGGGTTGCCGCACAGTTGGGATTCACGGAGGAACAGATTTCAAGAGGACTTCTCACACCGAACATCGGAAATACATACAGCGGTGCCGTTCCGCTGGGACTGTCATCGGTTTTGGATGTTGCCAAACCCGGCGACAGGATCTTTGTGGTTTCATACGGTTCCGGTGCGGGAAGCGATGCTTTTGATATTACCGTTACCAAAGAGATTACAAGATACAAGAGAGAAAACGCACCGACACTCGATCAGGTGCTCAGCGATGTTGTTTATCTCGATTATGCAAAATATGCCAAGTACAAGGGCAAGATCGTTTTACCGGAGTGATTAGGATGAGGGACGTAGCAGTAATAGGAGTCGGAGTCACCAAATTCGGTGAGCTTTGGAACAAATCATTCAGATCCATCGGTATCGAGGCCGGTCTCAAAGCAATTGAGGATGCAGGTCTTGCGGGAAACGAGATTGACGGAATGTACATCGGAAACATGTCTGCGGGACGTTTCATCAACCAGCAGCATGTGGATGCTCTCATTGCCGATTATTCGGGAATGGCATCGAACCACACTCCGTGTACACGTGTCGAAGCCGGAGAAGCCTCCGGAGGTGTCGCATTCAGGGAGGGTGTGATGGCTGTCGCATCCGGAATGCAGGATTATGTTGTCGTTGCAGGTGCGGAGAAGATGACCGATCTTGACGATGCATCGATCAACAGTATTCTCGACTCTACATCGGACGCGGAATGGGAAGCCGGAATGGGAGTTACTTTCGCTTCGCTTCATGCAATGATGGCACAGAGGATGATTCACGACGGTCTTGCAACAAGGGAAGAAATTGCTTCCATGGCAGTCAACAGTCACGCACACGGCGCACTGAACCCCAATGCACAGTTCAGAAAACCGATAAAGCTTGAATCGGTTCTCAGATCGGGTGCTGTCGCAGAGCCTCTGGGTATGTTTGACTGCGCTCCTATTTCAGACGGAGCCGCAGCTGTAGTTCTCTGTCCTTTGGATAAGGCAGACAAATTTACGGACAAATACGTTAAAGTTTCAGCCGTCACACAGAAGAGCGATACACTGGCACTTTTCCAGAGATATTCAATCACTTCCTACAGCGCAACGGTCACCGCAGCAAAGGAAGCGTATGAGAAGGCGGGAATTTCCGCTCAGGATATCTCTGTTGCAGAGGTTCACGATAATTACACAGTATCGGGAATCATGGCTCTTGAAGACCTCGGTCTTTTCAAGAGAGGAAAAGCAGGTGCGGCCGTTCTTAACGGTGAGGTTACCTACGGAAACGGAGGAAATCTTATCGTCAACACATCCGGAGGTCTCAAAGCACGCGGTCACCCCGTCGGTGCGACAGGTGTCGCACAGATTGCGGAGATTGTGGATCAGCTCAGAGGAAAAGCCGACGGAAGGCAGGTCAAAGGTGCGAAATACGGTCTTGCGCAGAATGTCGGAGGAACCGGTTCCACTGTAACAGTTTCGATTTTGGAGGCGATCTGATGGCATCTGTAGCGAAAGAGTGGAGAGAAATCCCCGGAAGGTACAATCTCGAGGGATCGAGATGTCCGATCTGCGGAAAGGCATACTTCCCGAGCAGATCGCTCTGCCCCTCATGCAGGAGACAGTCGATCGGCAAGATGGAACCGTACAAAGTGTGCAGAGAGGGAGAAGTCTACACATTCTCAATCATCCACGAAGCACCCGACTGCAACAACACACAGAAACCGTATGTCGTTGCGATGGTGAAGACCAAAGACGGTCTTACGATTACGTCACAGTTGGTTGACGTTAACCTCGAGGATGTCAAAATCGGAATGCCCGTACGTGCGGTTCTCCGTAAACTGGATGCCGACGGAGATTCCGGTGTGATTCACTACGGTTTCAAATTCGTTCCTCTCAAGTGAGAGTATACTCTGCCGGGCGTAAGCCCGGCAAATAATATTTTTTTTATCAGAATTTTGCGAGATCGAGAAGAGCTACACGCTCAAGTGCCAGATCTTCGCAGGGAATGCCCATATCGTTGACAAGTCCCAAACTTTCCGCTTTTTCCGGAGTTCCTTCAATCAGCGAATCGTCACGTTCCATGCCGATTGCATCCAATTTCGGATCTTCAATATCAAAAAGAATCGCAACGAACTCCGTTGCGCCTTCTTTCGGTTTCATCTTCGAAAGAGCTTTGGAAATCTGTCTTTCAAACGCGGCGTAGATTATCGTTTCTGTCAGGATGTTTTTGGAACGGTTCGTACCGTGTCTGAATGCTCTTTCCGCATGATCTGCAGCGGAAAGTAGCATATCTTTTCCGTAAACCTGTCCGGGATCCAGCAAAACAACTTCTCCGCCCAAAGACGTGAAATGTTTAACTACGGTATCGAAAGATGCGTTACCTCTCATCCCAATGACTTTGACATCCATGTTTTCACGAATCCTTCATCGGCGATATAACGGTTGGTACACCGTTCACTTACGTAACAGTCTTTTTACGAAACTGTCACTCACCTTGATTTCACCGAATTTTTCGTAAATCGGGTCCACATAACTGATCGGACCGATTAAGTCGAGATATTTCTTAGACTGAAGAAGAATCCACAGATTTATCATCAGCACAGAAAACACTTCGAAGAAACCGAATCCTTTGATGAAAATCCATCCTATACCGAGTGCAATCAGAATGGTCAGTGTGCAGTTGAAGTACTTTTTATGTTCTCTGAAATCACCCGGAAGCGAAAAGAGCATTGCAAATAATGAAAATGCGCCGAAAAGACCTGCGATTGTCATGTGCGTATCGCCGTAACTTTCGTTGATTGCACCTACTCCCATCAGAAATATCGGTGCGATGAACGTAAAGACTCCGCTGAGGAACAGCCACCCTTTGTTGTACTTCATGATTCCGTGGCCGAATATACATCCGAGAACACCAGTGAGCACACATCCGTAATTGAAGACCATCTCCGCTTCTTCCACACGGCACGTACCCATACTTGAAAGAGTATCTCCCAGGATCCATCTTCCGTCGAGCGCGGATGCAACTATCCATACCGAAATGAAAAGTGCGACGGTGCCGAATCCCGCAAGTACAAATGCCGGGGGACCGAAGGTTTTACTCTCCCTTAGAAATCTCACAGTATTCAATCAGTCAATGAGTACTAATGGTTTTCCGCAGATTTCATATTCACTCTAAAAACAGAAAACCTGAGATTCTGTTATGAAACTGTCCGATTTGACAACCGTGTATGCGTAAAATTGAACAATCTTATATACATCTCTAGTATGAGCGAAATCAGTGGTAACGATGGAAGGCGAAACTACAAAGGGTGTAGATACACTGCTAGGCAATCCGAAGAGAGCCGTTCTTCTCATGGCACTGCCGATGATTGTCGGAATGATTGCACAGTCTGCCAACAATCTTATTGATGCGGTTTGGGTTGCAGGTTTGGGTCCCGATGCACTTGCCGCAGTAGGTTTCGTCTTCCCGCTGTTCTTCATTCTCATCGGTATCGGTAACGGTATCGGTGTGGGAGCTTCGTCTGCAATTGCGCGTCATATCGGACGCGGTGACAAAGATGCCGCAGAAAAGGTTGCAATGCAGGCCATTGTCCTCGTCGTAATCGGAGGAATAGTGGCAATGATTCTTCTGCTGCTGTTCCAGAGACCTCTGATGGAGGTTATGGGTGCAGGAGAAACAATAGAACTCTGTATCGAATACGGTACTCCTGTCTACCTCTGTGCGTTGCTTCTTCTCATTAACGGACTTTTCAGCAATCTTCTGAGAGCCGAAGGTGCGTCTAGCAGAGCAATGTCTACTCAGATTGTTGCAGCAATTGTTAACATTATTCTCGATCCGATTTTCATCTACGGAAACGTGTTCACCGATGTTTTCCACACTGATGTCGGATTTTCAATCGGTTTGGGAATGGGAATGGCAGGTGCAGCATGGGCGACAATCATCGCAGTTGCGTTCTCCTTTGTGATAATGCTTTACTGGTATCTTGTGAAGAAAGACACTTTCATTAAATTAAATCCGAAACACATTCCTCTTGACAAAGAGACAGATGTTGATATTCTGAGAGTAGGTCTTCCCGCATCATGCGAGATGATTCTTGTTTCGATTATCTCCATGGCAATGAATTACGTCATTGTAATGACGGATCTCAGCACAAACGGAGTTGCGATTTACACCTCAACTTGGAGACTGATCAACATTCTGATGATTCCGCTGATGGCAATCGGCGGTGCCGTCGTACCTGTGTTGGGTGCCGCATACGGTGCAAGAAGTTTTGACAAGATGAACGTCGCTTACATGTATTCGTTCAAATTCTGTTTTGTACTTATGGTGGTACTGACACTTCTCACGGAACTCCTTGCGGATTATATGGTGCTTATTTTCACATACTCCGATTCAACCGCAGCCCTCAGAACTGAAATGATTGAGTGTCTGAGAGTGCTCTGTATATTCCTTCCCTTTGCTTCATGGGGATTCATCGCAGTGGGATTGTTCCAGGCTGTGGGAAAAGGACTGAGTTCTTTCATCTGCACTCTCATAAGAAACGGTTCACAGCTCATTGCGGGAATAATATTGGTTGTCACACTCGGCACATTCGTATCCGTTATCTGGGGAATCGTCGCAATGGAGATATTCGGTTCGATTGTTGCAGGTGTATGGAGTTACATCCTGCTGAAGGCCATCCTTTCGGGCAACTTCGTTCCTCCGGAATCGAAAACAGAGACTCAATGACAGCGCTCAAAAATAAATATGAATGACACATAGCCATGGGTCATGTCCAAGATTCTTGTGTGCGTCGCATGGCCCTATGCGAACGGTGTCATTCATTTGGGCCACATGGCCGGCTCAATTCTGCCGCCCGATATATTCAGCAGATACAACAAACTATTGGGAAACGAGGTCATGATGGTCTCGGGTTCCGATCAGCACGGTACTCCTATTACGGTAAGTGCGGAGAAGGAACACGTTACTCCCGAAGTTATTGCGGAAAGGTATCACGAGATCAACAAGAAAGCCATCGAAGACATGGAAATCGAGTTTTCATTGTTCACGAAGACACACAATGAGAATCACAAAGAAGTTGTGCAGGATGTCTTCATGAAACTGTTGGACAACGGTTATCTTTACGTCAAAGAATCGAACCAGTACTACTGTCCGAAATGCGGCAAATTCCTTCCGGACAGATACGTTGAGGGAATCTGTCCCGAATGCGGTGCGGAGAATGTACGCGGAGATCAGTGCGATTCTTGTGGAAAAACTTTCGAAGCGGGAGATCTGAAACAGGCTCACTGCATTAACTGCGGTACAGAACCCGAAGTAAGGGCAACAGAACACTATTTCCTCAGGCTTTCCGCATTTGAGAAGCCTCTTCTGGAATACTTGGACAAGAAGGACTTCTGGAGACACAATGTAAAGACATTTACCACAAACTGGCTCAAAGACGGCCTTATGGACCGTGCAATCACAAGAGACATGGAATGGGGAATACCCGTACCTGTCGAAGGCTGGGACGGAAAAGTCATTTATGTTTGGTTCGACGCAGTCATAGGGTACCTGAGCGCATCCAAAGAATACAGTAAGATTATCGGAAAGCCCGACTATTGGAAAGGATTCTGGGAGGATCCGGAAGTCAGGAATTATTACTTCCTGGGAAAAGACAACATCCCGTTCCACTCAATCATTTGGCCTTCTATTCTTATGGGATACGGCGGACTGAATCTCCCGTACGATATTCCCGCCAATGAATATCTTATGTTCAGAGGAGGAAAACTCTCCAAGAGCAGGGGCGGTGCAATCGACATTCCGTCTGTTCTGAAGCATTTCGATGCGGACGTTATCAGATACTATCTCTCTGCAGTAATGCCCGATACGCATGATTCAGAGTTCACATGGATTGATTTTGAAACCAAAGTGAACAATGAATTGGCATCGAATTTAGGTAATTACTGGCACAGAAGCCTCAGTTTCACTTTCAAGAACTTCGGAACGGTTCCCGAAGGTAACGATGATGAGACAAAATTCATCATCAAGTTGGTTGAAGACGCACTCAGAGAATACAAAGAATGTCTCGACGGATGCGACTTCAAGAAGGCTGTCAAAGTTATAATGAATCTCTCAAGCGAGGGTAACAAATACTTCGCAGACAAGGCTCCGTGGGCATTAATCAAGACTGACAAGACCGCATGCGGTTATGTGATGAATGCAACACTCACTCTCACCAAAGCACTTGCACTGATGGTATGGCCTTTCATGCCCAAAGCAGCCGAGAGTGTCTGGAATTATCTGGGAATGGAAGGTTCAATCGTCAATGCAGGATTGGATTCCGCACTGACTCCGATTGAAGTCGGACTTCAGCTGAAAGAACCCGTTCCCGTGTTCAAGAAGATCGAAGTACCGAAGGAGTGGAAGGATATGCCTGAAACACCTAAGAAAGAAGAGAAGAAACCTGAAAAGAAGGTCGAGATCACAGGTCCGTTTGCCGACTTCAGGAAATTGGATATCCGTGTCGCACAGATTGTTTGGATTGACGACCACCCGGATGCAGACAAGCTCTATCAGATGAAAGTCGACGTCGGAGAAGACGAACCGAGGTCTATCGTAGCGGGACTCAAAGCGTACTACAAGAAGGAAGAGATGCTGAACAGGAAAGTTCTCTGCCTGAAGAACCTCAAACCGAGAAAACTCCGCGGAATCAAATCCGAAGGTATGCTTTTGGCAGCCGATGACGAGGATATCGGAGGTACAACCGTACTTCTCCTGAAGCCTTCGCAGGATCTTCCCAACGGAACTCCCATGAACTCAGGATTGGAGAATTCCGAGTCAAAGATTGAGTACGAAGACTTCGCAAAAGTGAAGTTCAAAGTTTCCACAGTCAAAGACGGAAAGTTCAACCTCGACGGAGGAAAGGACATTGTCTTACCGGAAGGTGCACCCTCACGTGTTACCGCTGTCGTTGACACAGACGGTTCGCTGAAGGTTCTCTCAGACGGCAAGAACTGTGTTGCAACCGTTGATAAGGAGATTACGGACGGGGCAAACGTAAGATGAAAGCCGATCTTCACATTCATTCCTGTCTTTCCGATGACGGGGAATCCACTATGCAGCAGATATTGGATGCCGCAAAGGAAGTCGGATTGGGATGTATCGCCGTTTCGGACCACAATGAGTGGGGTGCGTACGGCGAACTGAAAGATAACGGTAAAATCATCGTAATTCCGGCCGAGGAGGTGTCCTCATCCGAAGGACACATCCTCGCCTACGGAATTTCCTCCAAGATTGAAAGCGGTCTTTCGATTATTGAAACGATTAATGCAATTCATGCCGCAGGAGGTATTGCAATTGCTGCACATCCTTACAGATGGGTTACGGGCATCGGTCCGAAGAATGTTACAGACGATTTCGACGGTGTCGAAGCATTCAATGCAAGATCCATGGCCGGTGCGAATTTCAAATGTACCAGATTGGCTAAAAAATTCGGTAAAATCATTACTGCCGGCAGCGATGCACACAGCCCGGGACATATCGGCGAAGCATACGTCGAATTTTCCGACGGATGTAAAACATGGCAGGATGTTCTTGAAGTTCTGAGAAAAGGTGACGTAACCGTCGGCGGAAGGAGCCGTTCTCTGATCGGTACGTTAAGATACGCGATAAGAACACTTTCCCATTGGACTCTGCGCGGGTTCAAAAGATTGTAATTTTTTCTTTGCCGGCGAAGATCGGATTTTAACTGTCAGAAATCTGTTTCAATCACAGGTTGAAACTATTTACAGCCGATCTCAGCTCTCTCAACAGTTCCGTTACTTTTTCCGGCGAATAGAGGTATTCATCGGCGAGTTTTTCGCAGTTATTTTCAAAATCGGAATCTGAACAGTCTATAATGATTCTTGAGACTGTTTTCGGTTCCGAAGTAATCAGTGTGTTGAACATCGCATACTCCTGTTTGGGAAGCTGTAAATCTTTGAGACAGGACAGGAATTTCTTCGGATCGTTGGATATGATGTCCGGATTCTCTTTCATAATAGGTCCGAGTGATGAAAAAATGTTATCGGAATCGGAAACGGGTTCTGTAATATTATCATCAAATGCATTTTCTCCGACGGATAAGACAGAATCGGGGATGGTAACGTGAGTGAGAGATTCGCAGCTCGAGAACGCATAGTCTCCGATAGATGTAACAGAATCTGGAACAGTTACAGATGTGAGTGATTTACAACATTCAAACGCACAGTTTCCGATTAATGTGATGGAATTACCAAAGGTTACGGAGGCAAGTCTGGTACAGTCGGAGAATGCATAGTCTCCTATTGACAAAACGGAATCGGGAATGATTACGGAAGTGAGGGATCCGCAACCCGAGAATGCATAATCTTTGATGGATGTGACGGAATTACCGATGGTTAAGGAGGCAAGTCTGGCACAGTTATAGAACGCATAATCTCCGATAGTTTCTACCGAGTCGGGAATTGTAACCGATTTGAGTTTTTCGCAATGGGAAAACGCATTGTTTTCGATTGATATGACCGAATCCGGGATGATGAACGATTTATCGTTTTTATCTGCTGGGTATGCAATTAATACTGATGAATCCTTGGAGTAAAGTACGCCTTCTTTCGATGAGAAATAAGCATTCTTTCCGCCGACTTCAATGGATTTGAGTGCAATACAGCCGAAGAACACATCTCCTCCGACAGACGTAACAGAATCGGGAATAGTAACGGAGACAAGAGACTCACAACCGGAAAATGCGGATTCTCCGATAATCGTGACAGAATTCGGAATGTCAACAGAAGCGAGTTTTGTACAAAAGAAAAACGCATCTTTTCCGATGGATGTAACCGATTCCGGAATAGTAACGGAAACAAGAGAACTACATCCCATGAATGTCTTTTCTTTGATCGACATGACAGAATTCGGAATGTCTGCAGAAATGAGAGATGCACAATCCGAAAATGCGGAATCCCCGAGGTATATGACGGAATCGGGAATTATTACGGATGTGAGAGACTTACAATCCGAGAATGCGTAGTCTCCGACAGATATAACGGAATTAGGAATTATTATGGAAGTAAGAGACTTACAGCCAAAGAATGCATAGTTTCCGATTGATGTAACGGAATCGGGAATTATTACGGATGTGAGAGACTTACAATCCGAGAATGCGGAATCGCCGATTGATGTTACTGAGTCCGGAATTGTGAATGATTTATCGGTTTTACCTGCCGGGTATACAATCAATTCCGATTGATCTTTGGAGTAAAGTATGCTTTCTTTCGATGAAAAACAAGCATTCTTCCTGCCGACTTCAAAAGATTTGATATTTGTACAGCCGGAGAATGCACCTTTTCCGACAGATGTGACAGAATCCGGAATTGTAACCGAGGTAAGGGATTTACAGTTTGAGAATGCAGATTCTCCGATAGATGTGACAGAATTCGGGATGAATACGGATGTGAGAGATTCACAGTTCTGGAACGCATAATCTTCGATAGAAGTAACGGAATCGGAGATGCTGACAGATGCGAGGGATTTACAGTTTGAAAATACAGATTCTCCTATTGACGTAACGGAATTCGGGATGATAACTGAAGTAAGTTCACTGCAGAAGGAAAATGCGGATTCTCCGATAGATTTGACCGAATCGGGAATTGTGACGGAGATGAGAGATTCGCAACCTGAGAATGCTGATTCTCCGATAGATGTGACTGAATCGGGGATAGTAACAGATTCGAGTAATCCGCAGTCCCAGAACGCATAGTCTTCGATAGTTGTGACTGAATCGGGAATTGTGACGGAGATGAGACGGCATCCGCAGAACGCCCCTTTTCCGATTGATGTGACAGAATTCGGGATTCTAACGGAAGTGAGACTGCAACCGAAGAATGCGCCCTCTCCGATAGACGTGACGGAGTCGGGAATCACAACCGATTCTGTTTCCTTATCCAGACATTCCAACAATTCTCTGCCGTCATCGGAGCATTCGAAAATTCCGTCAATTATCATCGGAATTTGAAACCGCATTCACAGAAATAATCTTTCTTACAACAACCGAATTCTTTTGACTTTTTTCATTCCGATAATATCGATCTTACACATCATACAGAAACAGAAAGAAAATCTTCCGTTGGGAAAGACAGATTTTACAGCATAAATCACATAAATGCAGTATCCGAATTGCCGTAAATGTATTGATTTAACCGTTATGTACGAAAGAAATGCGGTGACATTGTGTAAAGTACAAATACCACTGTGCATTAGGCTTGTCCAGCACTAGTGTGCAACGGGCCCGTGGGGTAGCTTGGTATCCTTCTTGCTTGGGGTGTAAGTAACTCCAGTTCAAATCTGGACGGGCCCACCTTATTACATTATTACCGAACAGACGGCAGTCTTTATTCCTGATTTTTATCGATATCCGATGACAGATGGAATATACACCGACGCATTTACGGTGAAATATGGCATCGAAGGACACAATCAGAATGATCTCGGCACTTGCAGACGAGAGACGTCTGAAGATTTTCGAGATATTGGCTGACAGCGACAGGGACGACAGAAAACTTTCCGAAATGACGGGGTTGGATATCGATACCGTCAGAGAGCAGACACGTATCATGGAAGAAGCGGGATTGCTGACTGCATGTGAAGACGGAGACCGTTTCGACTACAATCTCGATGCCAAACAGGTCGCCGTACTGACAGGATTCTTCGAACTTATGCTGAACAAATGTTCTCCTCCCAAGTGCTGCTGATAATATGACATCGATCAGAAACGATTTGGATGTACGCTGTCCCGAATGCGGGGGTAAAGTCGATTTGGACATTCTCGGTGAGAGGGCCTGTATCAAATGCGGTAAAACGACAATGGACAGGGAAATCTGCGAGAACGGACACTATGTCTGCGATGCATGCAGAAGAAAAGAGGCGAACAGAAGAATCGCAGATTACTGTATGTCTTCGGATTCGAAAGATCCGATTGAGGTAATTTCCGTTCTTATGAAAGATGATACGGTAAGAATGCACGATCAGGAACACCATACATTGGTTGCGTGTGCTCTTCTTACCGCATATAAAAATTCGGGCGGAGACATCGATTTGGATGCATCGCTGAGGGATGCGCAGAAGAGAGGCTCCTGGTTCCCCGGGGGTATCTGCGGTTTATGCGGTACGTGCGGTGCGGCTGCTTCCTGCGGAATTTTCTATTCAATTGTTACACACACAAGCCCTCACAGTGTCGGTTCGTGGAGCGACACCAATATGCTTGTGTCAAAGTGCATTGCAAAGATTGCATCTATTGACGGACCGAGATGCTGTAAGAGGAATTCTTTCCTTGTTACGTATGTCACAGTCGATTATGTGAAAGAAAAACTCGGAATCTCCATGGAACCTTCTGAGGATATCGTCTGCACATTCACTTCAAGAAACGACGAATGTGTGAAAGAAAGATGTCCTTTCTACAAAGGATGATGATTACATCGGAGCGAGGTTCTCGCTCCTGATGACATCATCGTAGGATTTGTGTCCGAGAATTTCTTCGATTTTATCGGAACGTACTCCGCGGATTCTGTAGATTTCTTCGGAATTGTAGTCGGGAATACCTTTTGCGACAATTTTGCCGGAACATTCGATGTTAACGACATCCCCTCTTTCGAATCTGCCGACGACATCCTTTATTCCGACGGCAAGAAGACTTACGCCGCCTTCGCAGATTTTCTCGGCGGCTCCGCAGTCTACGACAAGAGTTCCCTTGGCGTAAGCCTCTCTGATCCAACGGTATTTTTTCTTTTCTTTCTCGCCTGCGACGAATAATGTACCTATGTCGTCACCCGAAACGGCTCTGATAATAGCATTCGGTTCTTTTCCGGAAGCTATAATCATATTGCATCCGGCTTCACCGCAGATATCCGCTGCTTTGAGTTTGGTTGTCATACCGCCGGTACCCGTGCTTGAAAGCGTATCGCCTGCCATGTGCCTGACATCTTCCACATTTCCTACGATAGGAACAATCTTCGCATCGGGATGAAGTGTGGGATTTTTGTTGTACAGTCCGTCGACATCCGAGAGAATTATCAGAAGATCCGCATCCATTTTACTGCAGACGTATGCAGATAATGTGTCATTATCGCCGAAAACCGCATCGATTTCTCTGATGCAGATGACATCGTTCTCGTTGATGATCGGAACCACATCGTATTCAAGCAGTGTTTGTATTGCGTTTCTGAGGTTCAGGTATTTTTCACGGTCCGAATAGAAATCGTATGTCAGGAGAATCTGAGAAACCAGAATTCCGTATTTCTGGAAACTTTCGTTCCATTTCTGCATAAGAATTCCCTGTCCGACTGATGCAGCAGCCTGCCTGATGGGAACTTCTTTGGGTTTCGGTGTTGCCTTCATTGCGGCAAGGCCCACGCCTATAGCACCGGAAGATACAATCAGTACTTTCTTTCCCTGATTCCTGAGTTCTTTTACCTGTTTTGCGACTGAATCCATGAATTCGGAGTAGACTTCGTTACCTCCGCCTGTGATGGAAGATGTACCTATCTTTATGACAACGGTGCCTATGTCTCCGAGTATATCAGAACGGTTCAAAGTGTCAGCTCCTTATCGATATCTCTGTGGGTGAATTTCTTTGCGTCTTTTCCGACGTAATCTTTTACGACCTGACCGTTTCCGATTAAGACGTACTTGTAAATCATCAGTCCTTCCATGCCTACGGGACCTCTTGAATGAATCTTGTTTGTGCTTATTCCCACTTCGGCACCTTTGCCGAATCTGTATCCGTCCGCGAATCTTGTGGAAGCGTTGACGAATACGTCTGCAGAATCAACGTATCTTACGAATTTTGCGATATTCTCTTTGTTCTGAGTCATTATCGCATCCGTGTGATGGGAACCGTGGCTGTTGATGAATGAGATTGCTTCTCCGATGCCGTTTACAACTTTCACTGAAATTGTAAGGTCGCCGTATTCCGTGTCCCAGTCTTCGTCTTTCGCTCCGACGGAATGTTTCATCAGTTTCTCTGATTCCGGGTCTGCTCTTATTTCGACTCCGTTTTCGGAGAATATTTCATCCATCTTCGGAAGATATTCTTCTGCGATTTCCCTGTCGACCAATACAGTTTCTACTGCATTGCATACGGCGGGATACTGTATTTTGGAGTCCAATGATACTTTCAACGCCAATTCAATATCTGCGTATCTGTCCACGAAGATGTGACATATGCCTGCGGCATGTCCGAGAACAGGAATTTTTGTATTTTCTTTGATGAATCTTACAAAATCATTCGAACCTCTCGGAATGATGAGGTCGATGTACTTATCCATCCCGAGAATTGTGTTTACGTCTTCTCTTTTCTCCATGAGAACGAAAACACCTTCGGGAATTCCCGAAGAATAAGCTGCTTTTGTAAGAATATCAAATAACATTCTGTTTGATGCGGACGCTTCGCGTCCGCCTTTGAATACCACTGCGTTACCCGATTTCAGACACAGTGACATAATCTGCGGTACGACATCGGGACGTGATTCGAATATTGTTCCTATTACACCGATAGGACATGAAATCTGATACAACGTAAGATTTTCATCGAGTTCTTTCGTTGAAAGTGTTTTTCCGATGGGATCCGGAAGAGAAATAACGTCTTTCAGGCCTGCAATCATATCGGAAATCTTCTGATTATCGATTTTCAGCCTTTTGAGCATCTGTTTCGACAGGTTTTCTTTTTCGGCGGATTTGACATCCTCCGCATTCGCGGAAAGAATCAGTTCTCTGTTCCTATCCAATGAATCGGCCATTGCCTCAAGCGCCCTGTTTCTGACTTCCGTTGAGGTTGCGGAGAGGATTATCGATGCATCCTTTGCTCTGATTACTTCCGATTCAATACTCATTGATGTTCACTGTCAGTCGGGTTAATGCGAATTCTTACTTATGAATGTCTTCATCGGCGGATGTCTTCGGAGGCATCCAAATTTCAGCACTCCGAAAAATCAAACGGCGTAAAAATCATATAAATCCGAAATAAGGCACTATATTAGCCCGTGGGGAGCCTTAATAAACCCCCGTCTTCGAATGGGGGTACATACGATTTTATATCAAGGGCCATTTCACGCTTTTATGGGTACAAACCAGTACTTTATTGGTCGTCAGAATGACTACGAGTCTTCTGCTAGAAGCTATCCCCGCAAATTCCCTCTTGCGGTGGCGAAGGCTAAGGGTGCGGTTATTGAAGATGTCGAAGGAAAACGTTACATCGATTTCCTTAACGGTGCGGGAACGCACGCTCTCGGACACAATGACGATGAGGTCAACAAAGCAATGATCGATCTCATCAATTCCGGAGCTTCCATGCATATGCTGGATATTCCTACGCCGGTCAGAGACAGGTTCGTCGAGGACCTTCTGACGATAATACCCAAGGAACTCGCCGAAAGGGCGAAGATTCAATTCTGTTCACCGTCCGGTACGGATGCCGTAGAAGCTGCAATCAAACTATGCAAAACGGCAACTGGAAGAGGCAACGTTATCGCATTTTCCGGAGGATATCACGGCATGGGACATGGTTCGATGGCACTTACAGGTAACCTCCATGCGAAAGAAAAAGTCGCGAACATTATGCCCGGAGTGCAGTTCATGCCCTATCCGTACTCATACCGCTGTCCTATGGGACTCGGAGGTGAAGCGGGAACAAAAGCATGCATTGCATATCTCGAGCGTTTCCTGAAAGATCCCGAGAGCGGTGTAATAAAACCCGCTGCGGTTATTCTTGAAGCTATTCAGGGTGAAGGCGGAGTCGTTCCCGCACCTGTCGAATTTTTACAGGCAGTCCGCAGGATTACGAAAGAACTCGGAATCCCTATGATCTGCGATGAGATTCAGTGCGGATTGGGACGTTCCGGAAAGATATTTGCGTTCGAACATGCGGGAATCGTTCCCGATGTTATTCTTATATCCAAAGCAATCGGCGGAGGTCAGCCTCTTGCGTTGGTTGTTTACGATAAATCTCTTGATGTCTGGGAGCCCGGTGCCCACGCAGGTACATTCCGCGGAAACCAGTTGGCATTCGCCGCGGGAGATGTCGTAATCAACAGGCTGAAAGAACCCGGATTCCTGGATGAAGTTACACGTAAAGGAGAAATCATCAGATCCCGTCTTCTGAAACTCAAAGGCGAAGTTTCCATCATCGGAGATGTCAGAGGAAGAGGTTTGATGTTGGGTATTGAATTCATCAATCCCGACGGTCCGAAAGATTTCATGGGTGTACCCGAGCCGAGCGGTGAAGTTGCTATCAAAGTTCAGCACACCTGTTTCGAGAACGGTCTGATCATGGAGAAGGGCGGACGTAACGGTTCCGTCATGAGGTGTCTGTGCGCACTCACAATCACGGACGATGAAATCGACCGTGCGCTCACGATATTCGAGAACGCCGTAAAAGAGGTCGAGAAGGATGTCTGCGGATGATCCTCTTCTGCTTTCGGAGAATAAGGAAATCCGTGAGAGATTCTCCGAGATGATAGATGAGACTCTCAAAGCGGTTTACGACTCATTTTCGGATGACAGTGCGTTCTCAGGTATCAATCCGTACGAACTGAGAGGGAAGATAGAATCATTGGGATTCCTTCCCGAACACGGAATAGGGTTTGAGAAGACTCTTGAGGAAATCAAAGAAGAAATCCTCCCCCATCTTCTGCGTACATGGTCGACAAAATACATGCCGCATCTTCATTCTCCCGTTCTGACGGAAACGATCTGTTCCGAACTGATTATTTCATGTTTCAACGACAGTATGGACAGCTGGGATCAGGGACCTGCGGCTACCGAAGTTGAAGAGAGTATGATTCACGGACTGTGTGAACTGTACGGATTCCCGAAGGAAACCTCAGACGGCTGCTTTACGTCGGGAGGTTCTCAGTCGAATATTTCAGCAATTATCGCTGCACGTGATTGGTACTGCATGAAGAAGTTCGGCTGGGACGTGAAGATGAACGGTCTTCCTCCGGAATATTCCAAATTACGTATCTACACGTCTGAAATTTCACACTTTTCGATGGATAAGGCAAGTCATATCCTCGGATTGGGATATGCCGCGGTAAGAAAGATTCCCGTGGATTCGAAATGCAGAATAGATGTGAAAGCATTCGGAAAGATGCTTGAAGAAGATAC
>CAZDCU010000002.1:19838-25465 GCA_964504055.1 uncultured Methanomassiliicoccales archaeon | reverse complement strand
CTCGTCGGTAAGTCTATGCAGACTACACGCCGTTTCGATGCTCTGAAGGTATTTACCGCATTCAAAGTAAGAGGAAAGGACGGATTTTCCGAGATTATCGATAACGCAGTTGATAATGCATCCTATCTTTACGGAAAAATCTCGAAAGACAAAGATTTCATTGCTCCTGTAGAGCCTGAAATGTCTTCCGTTGTCTTTGCTTTCAATGCAGACGATGATGTGAATAAGAAGATAAGACGTCAGCTTCTGAGTGAAGGAATCGTTATCGGGCAGACCGTAAAAGACGGGCGCGTAATGCTGAAGTTCACACTTCTCAATCCGAATCTCAGACCGTCGCATCTTGACGGTATTATCGAAAGGATAAGAGAAATCGGACATCAGCTGTCCTGATTTTTTTCCAATCCGTAATTCATTGTAATAATGCAATGAATTACGGATTAGGAATCCAGACTCTTTTCATCGAGCAGGAAATCAATCATATTTATTGTGAGTACTCCGTTTTCGTCGATCCACGGCGGTGTGCTGTCGGCGGTAATGATGATTTTCCTGAATGAATCTCTGATTTTCAGTAAAGGAAACAGTATCTGCGAACGTTTTTCTTCATCATAACAGCTGTAAGCCGATTGGATGTAGTACCTTCTGTTGCCTTTATTGGCAACAAAATCGACTTCCAACTGTCTGTATCCTTCTTTGTCCCTCTGTCTTATGATGCCGACATCTACCGAGAAACCTCTGTTTCTCAGTTCGTTATAGATTATATTCTCTGTAATATGTGTAAATTCCAACTGTCTGAAATTCAGTCTTGCGTTACGGAGACCTACATCTGCAGAATAGTATTTCGACGGTGTTGCGAGATATTCTTTGCCTTTAATATCAAATCTTTCACACTTTTCGAAGATGAAGGCATCTTCCAGCATTGACATGTATTTCGATACGGTTTCGTTGTCCGCATCCTTATATCCGTTGCCGATCAGATAATTACAGGTTCTGTTGGGATTGGTAAGCGAACCGATGGATGAGAACAAAGAACACATTATTCTGTCCATCAGATCGGCATTTTTCAGTTTGTTACGTTCGACAACATCTCTGAGATAGACTTCTTTAATCAATCTCTGAAGATATTCGGTCTTCTGCTCATCCGTGTTTCTTTCGGTCAATGCAGGCATACCGCCGTATGTGCTGAATTCATTCCACGCACTCTGTTTGTCTCCGCCTCTGAATCCGTAGAATTCCGAGAAAGATAACGGACGTACGCGTATTTCGTCGCCTCTGCCCCTGAATTCGGTTATTACATCGCTTGAAAGAAATTTGGAATTGCTGCCTGTGATGTACACATCCGTGTTCTCAAAATGATTGATTTCGCTGACAGTTTCCTCGAAATCCGGGACTAATTGGATTTCATCGAGGAAAATATAGTACTTTCCCGAGTGCATTTTGTCTTTAATGAATTCTATTAGTCTGTCGGGATTGCGGAGTTCTCTGCTTTCTCTTAATTCAAGGTCCACGGATATGATGTGTTCTTCATCGACACCAGTCGAAAGAAGATAATCTCTGAAAAGATGAAAGAGAAGGTATGATTTGCCGCATCTCCTGATGCCTGTGATAATCTTGACTGAACTGTTATCTCTGCGGTCGATCAGTTTCCGGAGAAGTGCATCTCTTCTTATCATTACATCAATCCGTAATTTATTGTAATATTACAATGAATTGCGAACATATAAAAGGCACAGTTCAATTCAGTTTGTTCTGTGAAAATAACAAGTTATTTGACAGCCTGTTTATGTCAAATTGTCATTCGGATAATTCCTGTAGATAGCTACTGCAATCAATGCGACAAATACGATTTGTTGATTATGAAGATACTTTGCGGTGACGGTATTACAGGTTAAATGTACACAACGGCCACATCGGATGTATTTCCCGATTCAGCCAATCCGACAGTATTCATATACTTCCCCGACAGATAAGAATTATATTGGATGTATGTGACAGGATGTTCGGATTCCGTCCGCTGTGAGCCCGTCGAAGTCGAGATCGATGAGGTTGACGCTACAAGGGGTGAATGCAAATGCCCGTTCTGCAGCGGTAAATTCAAGGTAATCGTCCGTGACAGCGGGTATGCCGGAAATTCCGTTCACTGTAAGAGATGCGGTTTCGATTGGATTGCCCGTAAAGGCACCCCTATGAAATGTCCGAGATGCGGTTCGTATTCATGGAACAAAGAAACAAGAAGGTGCACCTGCCGTATCTGCGGTCACGAATGGGTGCGGAGGAAAGACGGAAAGAATCCGTCAAGGTGTCCCAACTGTAATTCCAACCGCTGGAACGAACCTCCGAAAACCGTTGAGAAAAAGATTACTTCCGAAGATCCGAATGCCGTGAGGAACAGATGGATTGTCGAAAGATACGAAAACGGGGAAGGCTGTCTTGCGATTGCATCGGAACTGGGCATTCCTCTGATGAGAGTAATGAAAGTAATAACGGAAAAATTCTCATTGGATGTTATGCCGAGGATCTGATCATATCAAATCCAATGCAGCCGTGACAGCGGATATCATCGCAGTACGTTTTGTGTTTCCTCCTGCGACTATCAGCACGTCTCCTTCTTCCATCTTTGCTTTTTTATGAATTGTTTCTGAAAGTACAGAGTCGTTTTCATCGACATCCCAGTCCGGGAGCATAATGAGTTTTTCATTCTTTTCAACCCATGTCGTACATCCCTCTCCGCCTGTTTTTATGACGATGTTTCTCTGATCGATTCCGTTGAATACTTTTTCCGAAGAATTGTTTATGATGACGCCGAATTGATGTTCGCCCATTACGTATGCTCCGACTGAGATACCGACGGTTCTGATACCTAGTGCTTTCAGTATTTCCGAACCTCTCGGATTTATCGTGATTCCGGTCTGTTTGATGCAGATTAATTTGAATTCCTTCAGTTTCTCAATAAGGGTTCTTACACTGCCTTCTCCGAGTCCGAGATATTCAGAGAGG
Organism: uncultured Methanomassiliicoccales archaeon; assembly: GCA_964504055.1. Lineage (GTDB taxonomy): Archaea > Thermoplasmatota > Thermoplasmata > Methanomassiliicoccales > Methanomethylophilaceae > Methanarcanum. The sequence continues at coordinate 22,471 of CAZDCU010000002.1, read as the reverse complement.
TCTTTACGGCTGATGCCGCCCGTTTTCGATACAATTTCAAGAAAAAGGAAAGCATCCGCATCCGTAAATCTGTGGGGCGGACCCGTTCTGTCGATATCCAACAGGAGTACCATGTGTGGTTGATTGACGGTTCATACGTTTTAATGATGTGTCTGTTGGATGGGTTTCCGTCGGATGTTATGTGAATTCAACCAACGTTGGATGTTGCGGATTCGGTAATGTACCGTTCAAACGGATTTGTTGTGACTTATGTAAAAATCGGGCTTTTAGTTACAGCCAATTTCAGTTGGATTTATAATCCATATGTGAAATATAATAATTAATCTCTAAAAATGAGAGAAATGTGATGCGGATTCTGCAATCTCATAGTTTCCGAATCCGCATAATCACCGAAAGAATAATGGGTGATAAATATGAAAAATCAGAAAATATTCACATTTGCCCTTGCGGCAATGTTCGTTGTCGGCGCGTTTGCCATTACTCTCGGATCTGACGATTCGGAGGCGGTTACAGCCGGATCGATGAACATTTATGTTTACGACGGAGAAGAATGGACAGATTATACCAATCTTTCAGGATACAATGCCTTACAGGCATTGCAGGCGAGTGCTGCAACATTTACGCCGGCATCGCACACAGAGGGTTCTCTTTCATTCCTTTCAACAGACTACATCATACAGAAATCCAACAGTTGGGGTTCATATGATGAGATTAATTCCAATTACGGTGACATTTATTCAATCGGCGATTATGAGGAAACCGATACGGACAAGTGGGAAACTTACTACTACAATGGCAGTTCATGGGTTGCAGGGCCTGATGCAATAGGATTTATTGTTCCTTTCAGCGACGGTGCAATCTCGTCAGCAAATGTTGTTCTTTATTATAACACCGGAGATGATGGGGATACTGTTTCCGAAGAAATCGGCAGTCACATATCAACAGCTTCACTGAGAAGTGTAATTAATGTAAAATCTGCCGATGTAAAGGCCGATTATATGATGGAATTCAACATTAAGATAACAGCATCGGGATATACACCGACAATTGCATCGGGCACCGTTGTTGAATATAAGAACGGAACTGCATGGAGTTCGAAGACACTCGAAGTTTCCGATCTTACTGCAGGTATTACTGTCCGCGGATACGGATCGAATGCATATGCTGCGCTGAAGGATGCAATAGGGGCTGGCAATGTTACTGGTACTGATGCCTACGGATCATACTATGGGTGGGTTAATACCATCTTCGGCCTCGGAACTGTTACTGGCACCAATTACATTTATTGGATCCAGAACACGTCCGGCAATGTCTATCTGTCGTTCAATATGGGTGCTTACAGTACACTGGGGAACGTACCGACCGATTACATTGGAACGAATGAAACAACGGGCACATTGTATGATATGGTGTGTTCAGGATACAAATTGGAGTATGCATTGTATGTTTACAGCTGAATGACGGGGATGTAACATCTAAAGATGTAACATCTTCGCCGGAGGGGGTTTACCCCTCCGATTTCATTGTGAAAAATACTGTATTGTCATTTTGACTGAATCATAATTTGCGGATTCTGCATTGTTTCTTTCATACGGAACAATGATTTCCGAAATTGTTGCTTCGACAGGGAAGTAGATAATTGTCAATCAACAGGTAAAATTCCCCAGAACATAGTGTGGCTGTCTGCAATGTGTTTAAGCGATGTTGTTGGATTTCTGTGTTTTTTGTTCACCGACAGTACTCGGTAAAGAGAAAACTGTTTGTGGCGCATATAGACCTACATATCTGAAAAAACGGATTGTTTGATACAATTGTTGTGTTGGTGAATTTTATTCAAAAATAGCCGATATGAAATAATCACACTTGGGTTTGTCATATGTCAGTATTTTTTATGATGATCAGCGGAGGTTGCTTAGAATGAATGACAGAAAACAATTTTACTTTTTTTCATTTCTCCTCCTATCTCTGACATTTATATTCGGTTGCATTGTAATGGCGGATGGAAATGTTGATGCAGATTCATCGACAACAAATGTCACTGTTACAATCGACGGTGTAGATGTAACGTATAGTGTGACTTACACAGCAGATGATAGCGGGATAACAATTACAAAAATCGATGAAATACCAACTGACGGAAAGGTAGTCATCCCTTCAACTATTGATAGTAAAGATGTTGTAAAAATCGGGGGCGATACCAAAGCAATATGCACGAATTTAAAGAGTGTAACAATACCTTCCTCCGTTACATCGATAGGAAGTAGTGCATTCAATAAATGCAAAGAGCTGACTGAGTTAAAATTCGCTGACGGTAGTAAATTAAGTGAAATCGGTAAAAATGCGTTCAAAAGTTGTGATACTCTGAAATCAGTTACAATACCTTCCTCCGTTACATCGATAGGAAGTAGTGCATTCAATGGATGCAAAGAGCTGACTGGGTTAAATTTCGCTGACGGTAGTATATTAAGTAAAATCGGCGATAATGCGTTCAATGGATGCAATGCGCTGACTGAGTTAAAATTCGCTGACGGTAGTAAATTAAGTGAAATCGGTAATAATGCGTTCAAAAGTTGTACTGCTCTGAAATCAGTTACAATACCTTCCTCCGTTACATCGATAGGAAGTAGTGCATT
>CAZDCU010000002.1:0-19738 GCA_964504055.1 uncultured Methanomassiliicoccales archaeon | reverse complement strand
TCCTCCGTTACATCGATAGGAAGTAGTGCATTCAATGGATGCAAAGAGCTGACTGAGTTAAAATTCGCTGACGGTAGTAAATTAAGTGAAATCGGTAAAAATGCGTTCAAAAGTTGTGATACTCTGAAATCAGTTACAATACCTTCCTCCGTTACATCGATAGGAAGTAGTGCATTCAATGGATGCAAAGAGCTGACTGAGTTAAAATTCGCTGACGGTAGTAAATTAAGTGAAATCGGTAAAAATGCGTTCAAAAGTTGTGATACTCTGAAATCAGTTACAATACCTTCCTCCGTTACATCGATAGGAAGTAGTGCATTCTGTGAATGCAATGCGCTGACTGAGTTAAAATTCGCTGATGAAAGCGCATTAACTGTTGTCGGAGAAGGTGCATTTATGAATTGTACCGGATTAACAACAATATCTATTCCGAAGACTGTTACTCAGTTGAGCAAAAATGTCTTCAGCGGATGTACAGGTTTAACTTCAATCGGTTTTATATCTGAAGATGATTGGAAACATATACGCGGTTACGGTGCAAATTGGAATTTTGGTACAAAAGTGGGTGCCGTATTTTCAAAAAACATCAGTCTGAATATGCTCGGGGCGGGAGTAATACCCGAAGGATCAAAATTTGAAACAATTACGATTGTTGACGGAGGGGACTTCGAGAAAGATTGTTTTAATGGAATAACAGCAGATAAACTAATCATTGAGGAAATCAAAGGTAAAGGAAGCAGCACAAGCCCTTTCTGTAATATTTCAGTAAAGACGGTGAAAATCGGAGCAGAAGTAGCAGAAATTCCGAATAATTATTTTTTCTTGAAAACGGGCACTGCTGAAACCGGAAACGCAACAATTGAATCCGTTGAGATTGAAAAAAGAGAAAGTAAAACTGACTATCTTACTATTGGTGAGTCTGCATTCAAGAACTGTTCTGCACTTATGGAATTCAGTTTTGATTATGTAAAAGCAATCAGAGCCAGTGCTTTTGCAGGGTGCACAGCGCTCAAACCGGCAGATGCAAAGTACATAAATTTGTTAAATGTGGAAGAAATAGCGAACAATGCATTCGATACAGATAATTACGGATTGAATGTGGTGAACATTTCATATTTTGGAATTTTTATCATTAATGCTGACGGTTCCTACACCTTTAGTAAAAATCAACCAGGTAGTTTGGACAAATCAAAAATATTCATTGACGGTGTACCGTACAGTAAGGAGATAAAGTTTGATAATGGATCATCGATACATTGTGTGCTGGACGCTACATACGGCGGATATCAACTTGTAATTGTTGAAGGAAATATGACGGCACTCTCGATCGAAGACGGATGGAATATCACATCTATTCAGGACGGAAGTGAAGGTAAAGGTGTTTTCAGCAAGTCCAATCTTAAAACTGTGGATCTCGGAAAGAATATCAGATATATCGGAGGTCATGCATTCGATGGTTCTAAGACCGTCGAATCTGTAGTTTGGTCTTCGGAAGATGTAGATATCAAAACATATGCATTCAACAAATGTACTGCTTTAAAGACAATCGGCAATGCAGACAATTCCATTGTCAGTGTTAAATCAGTAGATAGTTCTGCTTTCCGCGACTGTACATCACTGACGAAAATAACCTATTCCGGTGATCTGACTTTGTATGACAGTGTTTTTTTAGGATGTTCAAATCTCATATTCAATGATGAAAAAACCGTCAGAATCACTGGTAAAATCAATGGAGGGCATCAGTTTTCCGGTACTGCAGTTGAAAAAGTGATTTTTACAGAGAGTTGCACATTCGAAATGGGGGGGAATTATTTCACGAATTGTCCGTCGTTGAAAGAAGTTGTCTTTGAAAAGAAAGGCATCTCTCTCACTGGCCAGGGAATTTTTGAAAACTGCACAAGTCTCGAGAAGATAACTTTCGGTAATGATTCCGCAGTAAATACGATATATCTGTCTTCGATAGGGGATAATGTCTTCAAGAATACGGCATTGACCGATATTGTTATCGGCGATTGCGGTACAGGGGCGGCGGTAGAAGTAGGAAAATGGGCATTTGACAGCTGTTCAAAACTCACGGATGTGACATTCTCCACATATGTGATACTCAAGGATTATGCGTTCGGTAACTGCGAAAATCTTTCCACAATTTCCTTCCAGAAGGAGTCTTCGGATTCTGTCGGTTCTGAAATAAAAAGTAATGCATTCGGCAACTGTGTTTCTCTTGTTTCATCGAAGGATACAGGTAGTCTGGAGCTTCGCGGCGTTACATCGATTAAGGACTATGCATTCAACGGATGCGTATCTCTTGCCTCTGTGTCTATGTATAAGTGTCTCAAAGACATCGGAATCGATCCGTTCCACGGATGTACGTCATTGAAAACATCGGACGGTACTTCGAACGGCCTCATCATTGAGAAAGGCGGAGTCATGAGTGTTTCAGGCGATATTGTTACTTACGACGGCGGAAAGAAAATCATTATGATTAATCCGAATGTGGAATCCGTCGTTATAGGAAAAGAAGTAACTGATATTGCCGGAATTGTTAATTCGGTAAGTGATTACTCTATGTTGAAGGATACAGCATTTTCCGTGCTGCCGAATCTGAAGAGAATCAATGTCGAGGACGGAAACACTACATTCAAAAGTGTTTCCGGAATGCTTGTTACCGTTGACGGCAAGTTGATTGCGGTGCCGTGCAGTATGCCGTCAAACGGATACCTTGAGATTTCCGGAATCGATACAATCGGACTTTCTGCATTCAGAAATGTCAATGTAAAGGAACTTGTCATCAACGGGTTATCCGAGGCAGGAAGATTGGTATTCTGCTACTGCTCGTCATTGGAGAAACTGACACTGGATTCAGGTGAAAAGAAATTGACATTCAACATGGATAGTTTCAATTTGACTGACATTGATTCCGTCACGATAAAAGGCGGAGATTTGGAAATCAACAATTCACTGTCATCAATCAAATCACTGACGGTTCAGTCAGGCGGAAATGTCGTGTTCAAAAAAGCTTCGTCGATTGATTATAAAGACTACCCTGTGTTAGAGTCGCTTACAGTGTCCGCCGTCAACAAAATCACATGGTTCGGAGGAATACTGAATAATTCCGAAAATCTGAAAACACTGACATTTGCGTCAGACACCCTTGAATTGTCCGATAACTTTATCGTAGAATGCAAATCAAACAATCTGAGAGTAAATCTTGCAATCGACAGTCTTACTTATGCAGAAGGGTTGATTAAAGATACTTCGGCAACCTGTTATGTGTCCGATGCCATGGGTTCCGGTTCCTGGAGCGGACACAACAACGGTTTAATCTATTTCAGTGAAGAATACGGCGTTCTCAATGCGGTTTCCGGAACCAAAGTGTACATTCTTTCGGATGTTGCTACTGTTGAAAGCATCGAATCTTCAGGCACATTCTCTGTTAAATCGGACGAAGGTTACTCTTCAGGAGATCTTATCGTAGAGGTAATAGATGATGGCGGAAGGAGAACAAAGCTGACATGTGCAGATGAGAAGTACACGATTCCGAACTATTCTGCTTCCGTAATCTGCCGCATTGCTATCTATGAGGCTGATGACGGTTCCGATCTTACCAAATGGCATAAGATTTCGTTTGTCACGAACGCGAAATCAGGAGATCCGCAGATTGATGTAGCACCTATCTACGTCTACGACGGTCACTCTATACTGAAGTCATCGCTTCCGTCGCCGGAATATCCCGGATTCAAATTTGTCGGTTGGTTCACTGATGGTAGCTGTACGACTGAATACAAGAAGGATGGTGCCGGCATTATAACCGCTGACATCACGCTCTATGCGAAATGGGAATCACTCGGCAATTATCTGGATGTCGACAGTACTGCAGGTACATTCTATATTCTGAATGAAGGCGGAACTATCGGTGAAAAGTATGAAGGCAAAGTATTCTCTTCAGCAACCGTTAAACTCAAATTCGTTCCGAATACAGGCTACACACTCATCGGCATAAGTCTCACCAATCTCGATAAGAGTGTCGTGAAAGAAGATCTCAGCGTAGAAGTGAGCAGTCTGACAGGATATGCCTGCATTACACCTGTTGTCAAATACTTCTCATCCGCAACCGATTTGGAATATGTTGTGGAGAGAAACACACCGAAATCCACTGACAATGTCGTTCTCGCATGGAGTTTCGACGGAGGTAAAGTAGTGCAGTCTGGTATGGCCTGGTCTGGTATGCCCAGTGTTCCGCTGATTGTCGACGACCGCGTATACATTCAGGTAAACGACGAAATCTACTGCCTCGATGCCAAGACAGGCAGCACTATCAAGAAGATTACGACGGGTGTGTCAACCAAACAGTTCTACCACTATCTCGGCTACGGCGGAGGAATGGTTGACGGCAAGTATGCAGAATATATTGTCGATTACACTTCGAAGAAAGTGTACAGATACGATCTCGAATACGTCTGTATGCTGCCTGAAGGCGTCAATTACACCGTGTGGCACGACGGATATTTCTACAGCATTATCGAGGACGATGAAGGATCGAAGGGCAAAGTCTGGAAGATGAGTCCGACCGATTTGGATGCCTCCGGTGTGATGAACAATCTCTGGGGAGGAACGACTAAAGATGTCAATGCATTCCAGTATCTCTTCGGAACGACATCCCATGCAGTGACACAGGGCAATGTAATGTACTACATTTCTGTTAACGGCGAGAAAATATCCGTAAACGCTCTGGATTTGGAGACAGGCGATTATAGTAAACTCGAACTGACAGTACTTCAGGGATATTATCTCGATGACGGTTGGCTGACCTACTACAACGGTTATCTGTACATTACAGCCTACACTAAAGGTCTCTTCGGAACGTATTCGGTCACAGGCAACGCAGTCATCGGATACATGAAGGTTAACGGAACAACAATCGGAGAACTCAAAACAGTCGAGGCTATAAAACCCGGCTCCGGCTCCACTGAAGATGAAAAGCGTGATTCGCTGACATCCGCATTTGTTATTCAGAACGGCCGCGGATATCTGAATATAACGAAATCATCGCAGTCAACTGTTGGTTATTTCCAGGTATACAATATCGGCGTTGACGGTAAACCTGAGTTCGTGAATGAAGTTTCATCCGTTGCATCGCACGGAAGTATAGTTGCATCGACATACAACCTCAGTAAGAATTCCGAAGGAAAACTCAACGGTGAGGTGTACATCTACATCCTGAACTATTCTGTGGGTCAGTGTATCACAGTGTTTACCGATGTTTGTACAAACGACGAATGGAAACTATCGGATAAGGCCGCTAAATTCTCTGTCGAAGCCGGATTCGGTTCACAGGCAGTACGTGTAGGTACGGAAGGACAGCTGATATTCTACAACGATTCAGGAAAAGTGTACTGTTACGGTACAACCGAATTCGCCAGCAAATACTGGTTCTTCATCGACAGCGGCGAAACAGCTGAGATTAAACTCGGAGACGGTGTTGATTCGGATGCAGTAAAAGCATTTGAGAAAGCGGTTGCCAATGTGTTCGGTGTGAGGAAAGCGACATTCGATACTTCCGATGGTACCGTGAAGGTTGCAGGTACAACTTATTATGTGTACTACTACGGAAGGGACGGTGTTGCGGAATCGGTCAAATTCACCGGTACATTCTCTTTGGACGATTTCTCAAAGATTAAGACGTTCTACCTCAACAAGGAGGTCAGCGCTGCCGAGGATCTCGATGCAGATGAGAAGTGGGATTATGTAGTCGAAGATGACAGGCATGTCACAACATCTGTCAAAGATATTGTAACGGGCCTCCGCACATATGAGCCGATAACTTTAATGAATGACTCATTGTCTTATGTGTCATACGGATACGGCAAAGAATTCCACACATCCTACGGCGTAAGTGGCAGTATTGTCGAACTGAAAATGAGTGCATTGCCGGAAAAAGACGGTTACACCTTCGTAGGATTCACAGACGGAGAGACAGTCTACAAATATTCGTCTGACGGCAGCACTCCCAAATTCACACTGAACGGTCATGTCGTGCTCGAACCTGTCTGGTTCGAGAACGGTAAATCGTTCAACGGTGTGGAAGTGAAGATCGGTGAGGATGTCGTTGAGGATTTGGATACAGTCGAAATCCTTACCGGGTTCGAAGGTACAGTATCCGTTACATTGGACGGTTCGGGAATATACACAGTCTCAAGCAGCAACGGCAATGTTCTCAAGATTGCCGACGGAAAGATTACAGCACTGAAAGCCGGAAAAGCTGTCATTACTGTAACCGTTTCATCACCGATTAAAGAGCAGACGATTGCCGTCAGCGTCAACGTTATCGTACCTACGTCAAAGAACGTAACCGTAAGTGCGGATTCCGTCAGTCTCTACAAAGGAGAAACCAAGACACTCACCGCTACAACAGATCTCGACGGTAAGAAGGTTGTATGGTCAAGCAGCGATCCCAAGATTGCCACCGTGGATTCAAACGGAAAGATAACCGCAATCTCCGAAGGTGTCGTACTCATTACGGCAACTGCGGAAGACAACAGCAACGCGAAAGCAACCTGTACGGTTACAGTATCTGTGAAGAAGGTAACATCAGTCACAATCAGTGCGGCATCCAAGACTGTGAAAGTCGGGGACACATTCACTCTGACTGCGACGGTAGCACCTGCAGATGCGGAAAACAAGAAGGTCACATGGTCTTCAAGCAACCCGTCTGTTGCCACAGTGACTGCGGGCGGTGTCGTACAGGCACTGTCTAAGGGTACTGCGGTTATCACGGTCATTACAGCCGACGGTTCATACACCGCAAGCTGTACGGTAACCGTAGAAGGAACAGTGTCTTCGGTATCTCTTGATAAGACAACACTCAGACTTGAAGTCGGTTCCAACGCAACACTCAAAGCGATTACATATCCCGACGAAGCGATTGTTTCCAACCTGGTCTGGAAGACTTCGGATTCTTCAATCGTAACCGTTTCGGGAGGATACGTAAACGGTGTCAAAGCCGGTACGGCAACCGTAACGGTTTCCTACGGCGATCTGAGTGCAGTCTGTACCGTAACCGTTTCGGAGAAGGAAGTAATCAAGGAAGATACGAAGGACAACGACGACGGAACCAAGACTGTAACTAAGGAAGAAAAGACCGTATCGGGCGACAGCACGATCACCGTCAACACAGAGGAAACCAAAGACAAGGATGACAAGTCCAAGGGTGCCGAAGTGAAAGTTTCTGCAGAATCGGAGAACAAGGCCGTTAAGACGGAAGCAACCGTGAAGAAGGATGCCGACGGAAATGTTGTCGAATCCGAAGTGAAAACAACAGTCCAGGCCAAGACCGAGACTAAGGACGGTAAAGAGGTCGTCACAATCTCCAAAGACGATATCGCATCTGCACTCAATCAGATTGCAGTTGTGAAGGATTCCGCAGGAGGAAATGTCGAACCCGTTATCGTTATCGATATCGGAAAGGGAACGTCTTCCGACTCTTCGAGTGTTGTCATTTCATTCGAATCTCTCACACAGATTGCTGACGGTAACGATACTTCGCTCCTTGTCAACACATCCGCAGGTACGTTGGAAGTTACGGCCGACGTCATTGCCAACCTCTCTTCCGACGGATTGAATCTCAAGCTCGGTATCGAGAAAGTATCCGATGAGAACCTCACATCCGCTGTGAAAGAGAAAGTGAAGGATTCAACAGTCTTCTCACTTACCGCAACACTCGGAAAGACCGATGTCCACCAGCTCGGAGGTAAGGTTGCAGTCACTCTGCCGTATGTTCTCAAAGGTACAAACGGTTCTGATGTGAAGATCTACCACGTTGACGATAACGGTACACTTACCGAGATGGTCTGCAGCTACAGTAACGGCAATGTTACCTTCGTGACAGACCACTTCTCATACTTCGTCGTAAGCGAGAAGTCCCTTGTTTCCGAAGCATCGGACAGCAATGCGGACGGTATCAACGAGCTTAACACGCTCCTGAAGATTGTCGTCGGTCTTCTTGCCGTTCTCATCGCAATGGGTGTCGTTGCAATGGTCATGAACTTCCGCGGTCACTGAACGAAACATCCGGGAACGGTCATAACGGCCGTTCCAAAACATCTTAACTGACGGAGAAATCCGTGTCCGAACAGGACGCGGATGACTCCTTTTCTTTATTTCATGTAGACTGTCACATAACATTTGTCACATACATCCATCCATCTCTGTTCACATTTATAACCCCGAAAAATGTCGTAATTTCAGTAAACGGATCGGTGATTCCCCTGAGGTTCAGATCAATTCTATTTACGGCAGTACTCTTCATACTGCTGTCATCCGCCGTATTGTGCGTCATATCGGATGACGGCGACGGAGCTTCTGTCTGCAAAGCAACTGTCATGTTCGGAGACGGTACCGAAAGCGGTACGTACACATACAGCGGAAGCGGAAGCAGTGTGAAAACACTGATAACGGAAACGATGAAGAACAACGGTCATGAGATCGAATTAAACAATAACGGCAAGGTAAAATCCGTTGACGGTAAGCTGAAAAACGATTATCAGCAGTGGGTTGTCCATCAGTGGAGACCTCCCGCAGGTTGGACTGTCGTATATCTTAACAGCAGTGCCGATGCGTACCTCAGCAACGGGACCACATATTACATCTCATACGCAACAAGTTCAATTAAAGACAATAAAACAGTTTATTCCGAACCTGTTGTCAAACCTACAGGGACAGCATATTTCTTCATCAAATTCGTCGAAGATTACAATGCAAATTCTTATGTTGTTTCCGTACTGACGGAGGAACAGAGGAAAGCGGGATTCTGGATTTCAGGCACCGGTTCCAACATGGCGGAGGCATTCAGGGATGCCTGTGATAAATACAATCTCGAACTGAATATGAGTGACGGTGTGAAGGACGGTGTCACCAATATAGATTACATCGGATGGCTGTATTCATTCTTCGGACTTACGGACGAGGGCGATACAAGTGCCGGTTACACAGGCATCGATTGGAAATATTGGAGTCAGTTCTACTGGGACAGCAAAACAAATTCATGGGTGTACAGCGAAACCATGGGTCATTACGATCCGTCCGTAACACATTACTTCGCATTGGTCAGGCAGATTACAAAAGAAGGCGATGAGGCATGGGGACACGGACAGACACCTCCCGCTGCACCTACCGAACAGATAAAGAACGGGTGCAAAGTCACGTTCGTCGACGGTGACGGTAACACAGTCGCAACAAAAACAGCGGATTATTTCAAAGGAGTAACTGCACCTTCGACCGCAACGAAAACCGCATCCGGCGGCAAAACATACAAGTTCGCAGGATGGGAAGGAAATTACAGTCAGGTGATCTGCGATACCGTGATCAAAGCGGTCTTCACGGAGAGTTCATCAGGCTCTTCCGGAAAAGCTGTTACCGGTGTCACGGTTTCGTCTCCGCTGAAGACTGTCGGTACAGGCGAGATAGTTCAGCTTACCGCAACTGTTTCTCCGTCCGATGCCGATAACAAATCTGTAATATGGAGTGTATCGGACAGCGATATCGCATATATCGACAGCGAAGGAAGACTCGTTGCGAAAAAAGAAGGTAACGTTACAGTCACGGCAACGACCGTTGACGGAGGAAAGACCGGTTCAGTAACGTTAACAGTCACATCTTCGGCAATACCTGTACAGTCTGTGAAGATATCCGGAAGTATTTCTTCTGCGGAAATCGATTCATCGGTCAGACTTACTGCTGAAATCACGCCGTCGAATGCTACAGATAAGAAACTCACCTGGAAAGTATCCGATTCTGATATTGCAACCATAAGCAGTGGCGGAACTCTCACTGGCAAGAGTGCGGGTACGGTCACCGTTACGGTATCATCCGCAGACGGAAAACAGACAGATTCCGTAACGATAACAATAACGGCGCCTTCGCCCAAATCCGTAAGCATTGAAAACGGAAACCGTACAATAAAGGTCGGTGAAAATCATTCTCTGAGTGTTACCGTATTGCCGGCGAATGCCGGCAATAAATCCGTTGTTTGGACTTCCGGCGACAGCAGTATCGCAACAGTCGATGACAAAGGTAATGTCACTGCAGTAAAGGCAGGAACCGTAAAGATTACCGCGACAACTGTCGACGGCAATCTGAAAGCCAATTGTATAATCGCAGTTTATTCCGATGAAGATACATCTTCCATTTCCGAAAATAAGGTGGAAATATCAGATAATACGGCAAGCGTTTACGTCGATGCAGGTGCGAAAAACAAACTTGCCGAATCCGGTAAGGGTTATACTCTCACTGTCGTAGATAACGGAAGCATAACACTTTCCTCAGAAGTTTTAAAGAATATTTCCGGCGGAGGATTTACTCTTACATTTACCAACATCGACAGTAACAGTCTCACGGAAGTACAGAAGGAAATTGTCGGTGACAGGCAGGTATTCGATTTCACAATCGACAGTGAAAATAAGGATAATCTCGGCGGAAAAGCAACGGTTACTTTGAAGTATACACTCAAAGACGGAGAGAATGCCGAAGGCATAAGAATCTACCACATCAAAGAAGACGGCAGTCTTGAGGAACTCAACTGCAGTTACGACACAAAAAACAGTACAGTAACATTCGAAACCGATCACTTTTCGATGTATTTCGTTGCATCCGAGGATCTTATCGGTTCCGATAACAACGGCGGTGACAGTAATACAACAATAATCATCGCAGTCGCTGTCGCCACAGTTATTGTCATCGCAGGTGTTGCATTCTTCCTGTTCCGCAGGAGGTAATTACGCATGATGGGTTCCGTCCGTACCAAACTGATTGCATCCGCCGTAGTTATTCTGATGGTGTTTGTATCGCTGCCTTTCGTAGGTCTCACGGAATCCTCGGCGGACAAAAAAGAAGGATTGGTACTCGATTTCGGATATTGGGATGTGGAATGGATCGAAATGTCCCTTGTATCCGGAATGAACGGATACGATGTCCTTGAGAAGGCCTGTTCAGTTAAAGGATATGAGGTTACACGTCTCGGAGACGGTTCCGTATATTCCGTGAACGAACAGTACAATCTGACGGGTGTTACATGGGGGATGTATATTCTCGGTGATAAGGGGTGGACGGAAAGCGACCCTCAAACATTGGATGCAGGGGAACACAGAGTAATCTGCTGGGCCCGTACGTCGGGTGCGGATGCTTTGATTCCGGGTATTGATTACTCTGGTTTCGGATATTACAGCTATGCAGTCGACGGAAAATCTATAACAACATCCGAAAAACTGAGAATTGTTACATTGGCTCCGTCTGTCACCGAGACAGTCTGTTACGTCGGAGGTTCGGAATACATTATCGGCACCGATCTTTACAGCGATTACCCTTCTGAAATATCCGAAGGACATGAAGACGGCTCCATAGCAATAACCGGAGGATACACCGATCCCAATTTCGAATGGATTATCAAACTCAATCCCGACATTGTATTCTGCGACGGAAGTGTAGGGCAGCAGGTAACTGTTGCGGACAAACTCCGCAAATCGGGAGTAAATTGCGTAGTTCTCTACGATGCGGTCGATATCGGCGCTGTTTATGATAACATTTGGATTACAGGTTCCGCATTGGGGCTGTCGGAGAATGCAAACAAAGTCATCAGTGCATTGAGAAGTACGATTGATGATGTTTCAGGTATTGCAGGCGATACAAATAAGAGAGTGTTCGCTTCGCTTTCATATGATCCGTCTCCGTGGACGTCCGGTTCGCATACCTTCCTTTCCGATATAATTTCCAATGCAGGCGGGAGGAACATCTTCGATTCCCAGTCTTCGGGATGGTTTATGGTTTCCAAAGAACAGATTTACGCCAAACAGCCTAGAATTCTGATTATTATCACCACAGACAGCATAACCGACGATGAGAGTTATGAAAAATTACTCTCATCGTTGGATCCCGTATGGCAGAACACACCTGCCTTCCAAAACGGAGAAGTCTACGTATTCTGCGGCGAAGCCGCAGACATACTCCAACGTCCCGGACCGAGATTGGCCGAAGCTACCGAATTATTATGCAAAATACTCAATCCCGATGCTTTTACCGACAGGGATGTGCTGGATCTGATTCCCAAATACATCGGGGACGATTACCGTGAATATCTGAAGTATCAGAGGGAGGTGATACTGTGAAGTATTTCATTCCTGTTGCAGCCGTTCTGCTGCTGTTAGCGACAGTTCCTTTAATCGATACATCCGACGCAGACGATGCTTCGGATGCAGTTCTTTTCGATCTGGGTAACGGAACCGTCTATTGGTATGACATTACGGCAGAAGGCGACGTGAAAACTCTTACCGCTGCCGCAGCGGAATCTTTGGGTCTCGAACTGAATTATTCCGGCGATAAACCTGCGTCTGTAGACGGAATGAGTACGCACAGCGTAGGTTCTCAGGAATGTTCATGGATTTTCTATATCTGGAAAGATAATTCATGGAATGCATCTTCAGTTTCCGACTACGGCGGAGGAAGTTTCGCATGGGGATTCTATCCCGAATCTTCAATCATTCCTTCGGTAACACCTTCGTCACGTTCCGCATGGACGATGCACCGTATCGATTCATCATCATCCGGTTCTTCGGATTCATACGGTACGACGGAAGCAAAATCCCCCGTCGAATGGTACCGCACATACACGAGCGGATACGTCGATTCATCGATTGTAGCCGCAGGCGATTATCTTTACCACACAACGGGAGGGGAATACGGTGCGACAGGTTCCGATAAGAACCCGTGGGTTTTCTGTATCAACCGTTTCACAGGCGAAGAAGTATGGAGCTTCATGATGACCTACGGCCAGGGGTATGAGGTAACATCCCCCGCGATAATCGGAGATATGCTGATTGTTACCGCAACCAACTGGAACGTTTACTGTTTCGACCGTTTTACCGGCGACGTTATTGACAGAATTGTCCTGAATGCTTCTTTCCCTCTCGATTCGGACGGAGATATCGTCTGGAAAGGGCGTACATTCTACACAGGAGCTACAACGCCTGTTTACGATTCCGGTGCATTGTATTTCGGAACAGCTGACGGACACGTAATGGCCTATTCCGTTACTAGAGAAAACGGATTCGTTCTGTTATGGGATTACGATCCCGACGATTCCGTTACCGACGGTAAATACACAGGCGTGAAAGGATGTTTCTACTACCATGCTCCCGTCATAACAGATATCGGCGGAAAGAGAATGCTCTTTATCGGCAGTTATGAGGGATATGTTTACGCTTTGGATGCCTCAACCGGTAAGGAAGTATGGGTAAAGAGGGTAATCAATCTCGGCGACGATAACATACCGCACAAAGGTACGCCGGGTTCCGCCGCAGGTATTACCGTTTTATCAAACGGAAGACTTCTCGTCGAATGTACCGACGGAGGCATGTCTCCGCAGGACGGGTACGTAATCTGTATCGATGCACTCACGGGAACAGGTCCCGACGGAACGGATTGTTATTGGAAGACCGAAGCGATGTTCGGCGGACTCGTATCCGTAGAAAACGGATTCATCGCTTTCGTTCAGGGTTCCGGCTCGGTTGTTTTCGAATCGACTGACGGTACTTCCGTCGAATGTATCACGGCAATCTACAGATTCGATAACGACGGCAAAGTTGTCTGGAGAAGTGAAGAATGCGGTTGGATTAAGGCCGCACTTACTCTTGCCGACGGAGTCGTTTATTCCGTAGATTATTCCGCAGGGGTATTCTGGCCCACGGGAGGAGGCGTAACAGCCTATTCCGCAGAAGACGGCTCTCAGATCTGGAGAATACGCCTTACGCCGTACGCAAACGATTCCTATTCCATGGTCTCCGCCACCGTGATCGACGGAAAGATCTACGTAGGAAACGACTACGGCGCGATTTACTGCATTTCGAACACCGCCGGTCCCGAATACGGAGATGACGGCGAGATAACACTCGGTAACGGGCTGTTCCATTGGTCGTGGATTGTACTTGCGGCTGTTGTAATAGTGTGCATTATCGCTTTGATAAAATTCTATTGAACTTTTTTCCGGAGGATTGACAGTTTGAATGAAAAATACAGGGGATGGATTTCCAGAGGCCTGAAAGGCATGGAAAAGGACATGAAAGATGCCGATGACAGTGAAATCGACAGGAAAAAGCGGAGATTCGCAGTAATCGTGATTTTCGGTACGGTGATGTCTTTCGTTGCATTTCTGATTTCGATTTCTGTCTCATCCGGTGGTGTCATTCCCGTAAGCGAAGCGATATCTTCGTTATTCTCCGCAATAGGGAAATCTTTCGCAACCCCGGAACAGATTGCATCCGATCCCGACCGTTATAAGATGAATACTGTCGAACTCTACATCTATCAGTCGAGATTGCCGAGAACAATCGCCGCAATCGCCGTAGGCGCGGGTCTTTCCATAGCGGGATGTATGTATCAGGCTCTCATCCGCAATCCTCTCGTCGATCCTTACATTACAGGTGTTTCTTCAGGTGCGGGTTGTCTTGCAATCGCAGCTGTTGCATTGGGATGGTCGTTGCCGTTCCTTGCGGGATCTTCACTGTACCTCATCCCTGTTGCGGCTATAGTCGGAGGTCTGATTGCATTCGGAATTACCATGTTGGTGGCGGAAGGCTCCGGAGGTTCCGCAACCAATTACATTTTGGCGGGAGTAATCGTAGGATTTGCATTCTCGTCATTCCAGACGATTTTCCTGTCTATGGCGAAAGACAATCTCACAAATGCGATGTGGTGGCTGTTCGGTTCCTTTGCAAACATAACGTGGGAAAACGCATGGCTGGTTTTCATTCCCGCAATGGGTGTTTCTCTTGTTTCGATGTTCTGGGCCAGGGAATTCAATCTTTTCATGATGGGCGAGGAACAAGCGAAGCAGTTGGGTCTGAACGTCAGAATGTTCAAACGCTGTATGATGGTTGTTGCATCCGTTCTTACCGCAATATGTGTCGCATTCTGCGGAATTATCGGATTTGTGGGATTGGTTATACCCCACGCATGCAGAATGGCACTGGGAAGCGATCACAGACTGATTATGCCCGCATCGATAGTTTTGGGTGCAATGCTCATGCTCTTTGCCGATTTGATTGCAAGAACGGTTATGTCTCCCATGGAACTCCCTGTGGGAGCAATCACCGCAATGATCGGTACTCCGATATTCGCCTATATGCTGATGAGAAAAGGACGTGAGTACGATGGATGATCTCCTGAAAGTAGAGCACGTCGGCAAAGTTTTCGGAAATTTCCGTGCACTGAACGATGTGTCTTTCACCATGGGAAAGGGAAAGATGGTGGGACTTATCGGTCCGAACGGCTGCGGAAAATCAACACTGATGAAATGCATCTGCGGTATTCACAATATTACAGAAGGAAAAGTAACCGTAGACGGAAACGACGTGAGTACTCTTTCCGCATCGGATGTAGCCAAATTGGTGGCAAATGTTCCCGCCGAACCGGGTCAGACATTCGGAATGACCGTTATGGACATGGTTATGCTCGGAAGATATCCCTTTGTAGACCGTATTTGGTGGGAAACAAAGGAAGACGAACGTGTCGTCCGCGAAGCGTTGCGTACGTTCGGATTGGATGATTTAAGAAGAAAACAGGTGTCGTTGTGTTCCTCGGGAGAAAGACAGCGTGCGCTGATTGCCAAAGCATACGTTCAGGAGCCGAAACTTATGCTTGTGGATGAACCCACATCGCATTTGGATATGAAGTACAAACTCGATGTGATGGAATATCTCCAATCGATGGCACGTTCGGATATGACCGTGATTATTGCGGAACATGACATTTCTCTTATGGCAAGATACTGCGATGTTTGCATCATTATGAAAAAAGGACAGATTGTGACAATCGGAGATCCGAAGAAAGTTGTTACTTCCGAACTTATCCGCGATGTCTACGAAGTGGATGCCCGTGTCGGTTTGGATGAAGACGGAGAAATCTACGTCCTTCCGAAGAGATATGTGAGGACGGAACCGTGAATGAAACAGACACTTCAAAAGGACTGAATTGTTTCTGTTACAAATGCGGCCATTTCTGGTATGCTCAGTCGGATATACATCCGAAACGCTGTCCGAGGTGTCATTCTTCGAGATGGGACGTGCCTGTTTCAAGGGAACGTACGTGCAGATTCTGCGGACATGTATGGAGTATCGCCGATGCCGAAGAATCCTGCCCCGTATGCGGTCACAGACAGGATGAAGACAGTACGGGAAGCAGACTCCACTGCAATCAATGCGATTACGATTGGGTCCGTAAGAGGGACACCGAACCCAAACGCTGCCCTCTGTGTCATTCCAGGAAATGGAATGAACCGAAAACCGTCAGACTGATGTGTCACCGCTGTAACTACGTATGGAACAGTCAGACTGAAAACCCGAAACGCTGTCCGAACTGTCAGTCAACGAGATGGAATGAAAATCTTCATTTCGTCAAATGTCAGAGATGCGGACACAGTTGGGTTTTACGCGGTGACGAGAATCCGAAAGCATGTCCTTCATGCAAATCCGCAAGATGGAACGAAGCTCCGAATGTGTACAAATGTCCGAAATGCAAACGTGTTACGATGATGAGGTCGGGCACAACAGTAATGAAATGCCCTTACTGCGACCGTTCGGACAAACGTACGATGGTCTGTCCGATATGCGGCAATGTCTGGTCGGACACTTTCGATGCTTCCGTCTGCCCCCGTTGTTATAATAAGATAGTATCTCAGAGCGGAGGTTCCGCGATGACACTCTGGTCCGACGGACGTTACAGAATGGAATATGTCTGTCAGGACGGATTCGGTTATCTCTACCTCTGGGACGGAAGGGTACCTGTCGCCACGATGTATATGCACGTAGTCTGCGAACGTTTCTCGATGACGATAGATCAGCTGATTCATTCTCTTTCGGAAAAATTCATGAAAGATAAGCTGAGCGAACTTAAAGACGAAATGATTGCAAGAGAGAATTCCTATGTTGCTTATATCGATTATTTCATGAAAAGACTCTCACTGAACTTTGAGGATGCACGTATTCTCGCAGTACATTTCACAGGAATGGGGCCGGAGGCGATAGCCATCAAATTCGGTCTTTCACAGGAATCGGTCAGATCGTCTTTTGACAGAATCATGAACGCATATTCGAATAAGGGCATTGTTGTGGATGATACAATATTCACCGAAAATCCATTTGTGTACTACGGAAACAAAGAATGATATCTGCGATAAGCTTTATCAGAAAACAATATCTGTCCATAAATTACCGCCCTTCTTTACCTGACTTACGTTTTTGTTCACAATAATGATTTTAATAGGCATTGACAATATGGATGATGTATCCAAAGGTGAATGTCGATGGCGGGCAGAAAACATAAGGAAAATTACGTTTCGGAAAATAACGATTCGAATGACAGTCCGGAGTCTGTCTGCACATGCCCGTTCTGCGGAAAATCTTTCCCGGCAGAACAATCCGATCGTAAATCAACCGAAAGAGTAGCCTGCCACTGTATGAAATGCGGTTATTCCTGGAGTGGCATCAATTCAAAGCCGTCGAGATGTCCCAAATGCAGGAGCAAGTCCTGGAACAGACCCGATATACTCTGCCGCTGTCTCAGATGCGGTCACGAGTGGGTATCGAAAAGAGATGTTCCGCCTTCACGCTGTCCGGGTTGCAGATCCAACAAATGGAATGAAGAACCGATTGAGAAAAGAAGCAGAAAGAATCCTCTCAAAACTGAAATTTCTTCCGAGTATCTCCGCGGATACGATTCGCTGTCAATGGATGATGTTTTCCGTATATCGAACGAAAACAATGTCGCCGCATTCACCGTACTTTCGGAAGCCGTCAGGACAGGATTGCTGAAGACAGAGGAACAATGAGATGAAGCTGAAGATTGCAGCCGCAGTGTTGCTGTTACTGATATCTCCGGTGTTTCTTCCGGTTTCGGATGCGGACGATGTGTCGAAGACATACATTTCATCGGATGCGGAATACAGTTACCGCACATACGGCTCAGGCTCCGAAACATCTCCGTACCGCAGTGAAATTACGGAAATTGTATCTGAAAAACCTATACTTTTCATTCAATCGGCTTTGGAAGGTTATAATCTTACAACAATTACTTCAATCGGAAGCTGCAAATCGGATACTTTGGTGATACCGAAGACCGTGACATCGATATCGGAGACGGCATTCGATTCATGTAAAAATCTGAAAAGATTGGTTTTTACCGGCAACTGTCCCGAATGTATACTTCCCGAAGGTATCGAAATTATATCTCTGTCAACATCGGAGGGCTGGGATGGAAAATCGGAAGTTTACGAAGTGAAAAACTATGAAAATCAGTTTTCCTACTTCGTACTCGACGGAAATGCAGTAATAATTTCCCACGGAGAATCTTCAGAAGTAAATATTCCCGCAAAAGACGGAAACGGAAATATTTTCGTCAGAGTGAATGACGAATCGTTCCGCGACTGTAAGATCAAGAGTATTTCCTTCGGCAATGTTACCGAAATCGGAACACGTGCATTTTACGGCTGTACTTCGTTGGATTCGGCTGTATTTTCATCCGTAACTACGGTATGCGATGAAGCATTCAGAGACTGTTTCTCATTAAAAGATGCAGATCTCAGCAGTGTTACTGCAATAGGGTTCGAATCGTTCCGTTACTGCCGTTCGTTAGAGAAAATCATTATTCCCGATTCAACTGAACTTATCGGTGACGGCTCATTTTATCTGTGTGAGAATGCGACGGAAATCAGCATAGGTAAGAATATAACCGACCTTCCCGCAAGAACGTTCGGTTATTGTACGTCGTTAACATCAATCAATCTCGAAGGTGTTACATCGGTAGGTGCGAATTCATTCAACACCTGCCGCAGTCTTACAACGGTAACGTTCGATGATTCCCTTATATCGATAGAAGATTCCGCATTCCGCGGTTGTTCCGATCTTACTGACATTCAATTCGGAGGAAATCTCAGGACAGTGGGCAATAACGCCTTCTCTGACTGTCTTTCGCTGAAGGAATTAAGATTCTCCGATAAACTGGAAAAAATCGGAAACAATGTGTTTTTCCACTGCAGCAGTCTTTCAGATGTCCGGTTTGAAGGTAAAATGCCTGAAATGACTGACAATCCGTTCTACGGTGCAGGAGATGTCACAGTTCATATAACGGAAGGAAACAGAGATTCATGGTCGTCATACACCGGAAATATCATCGTCGAAAGCGGAAATAACGGTGACAATTCTTCTGTTATTGTTATTGCAGTCGCTGTAATCGCCGTGATTGCGTGTCTTACAATCTGTTTTATTCGTATTAATTCAAAAAAGAAGGGAGACAGGAAATGAGGTTAGTGGATTTTCCGAAAACGGGGCCGCGCCCCAATTACTGCGATGCAGACGTATATTGGGCGCTGAAAATACTTTCGGAAAGAGGAAGAACAGGAAGAGCGGAGCTTTCGGATGCACTCGAAATGGGAGAGGGCAGCATAAGAAGTATAATCAAAAAACTGAGGGAAACGGAATTGATTTCTCTGTTCCAAACAGGTATGTGCATTAACAGTACAGGTACGGATTTTCTTAATACACTGCCTATAGTTCCGATTGATATCGAAGCGGAGGAAATTGTTCTTAGTGAGTTCAGTCAGGCTGTCGTTGTAAAAAACGTCGGAAACAGAATAACAATAGGTTCCGAACAGAGAGATGCGGCAATTCGTGCCGGAGGTACGGGATGCATCACCATAGTC
>CAZDCU010000001.1:0-76539 GCA_964504055.1 uncultured Methanomassiliicoccales archaeon | reverse complement strand
TCCATTTTCTGGGCCCATAATCTCGACCGGTGAGCTGTTACGCTTTCTTTGAAGGATGGCTGCTTCTAAGCCCACCTCCCGGTTGTCTAAGACTGCCGACGCCATTTCGTATTACACTTAACCGAAATTTAGGGACCTTAACTTTAGTCTGGGTTGTTTCCCTTATGGCCATCAAGCTTACCCCGGATGGCCTCACACCCGGTGTCTACAGCGAACGCAAGTTCGGAGTTTGACAAGGAACCGAGGAATTTCTTCCCCTAAATCCCCAATCGGTGCTCTACCTCACATTCTACCTCGACCGAGGTCTATCTGCGAATAGTTTCAGGGGGAACCAGCTATTCCCGGCCTAGATTGGCCTTTCACCCCTACACCCAAGTCATCCAAACGATTTGCACATCAGAACTGGTTCGGACCTCCACCCCCCCTTCGAGGGGCTTCATCCTGCTCAGGCATAGATCGACCGGCTTCGGGTATCCGCACCATTGACTCCAGGCGAGCACACCTTGTCCCTCGTTAAAAACTGCGGACAATCGGTTTCCCTTCGGCTTCGTACTTCAGTACTTAACCTCGCCAATGATCAGAACTCCATGGTTCGTTTTTCGAAACGAACAATATAACACTGGTCCACCATTATGGTTTCTTCCCTTTGATGCTATATAAATCTTTAACCGCATGGTTTCAGGTCTTTTAACCTCCCGTAAAGGGTACTTTTCAGTTTTCACTCGCGCTACTACTGCACTATCGGACTAGAGACGTATTTAGGATTGGAAGTGAATGTCTCCCGAATTCACGCGTGATATCCGACACACGTTACTCTGGATACTCAAAAATCTCCATACAACACTTCTTCTAAGGGGCTATCACCCTCTATGGCAGTGTTTTCCAACACACTTTGAATCTTGTTGCTAAGGAGTAAAAGAGTCCAAAACACCACATCTCCCCATACTTTCATATGGGGATTCAGTTTGTCCTATACCGCGTTCGATCGCCTTTAATAACGGTATCTCTGTTGATTTCTTTTCCTGCGGGTACTAAGATGCTTCAATCCCCCGCGTTCCCAATCATTACTGATTATTCCGAAGAATAGGAAGTCCCATTAGGTAATCGTCGGATCATAGGCTTCATGCACCTACCCGACGCATATCGCAGCTTGACACGACCTTCTTCAGCGCTCTAGCCGAACCATCCCCCATGCGGCGTAGCATCGCCGCTGGCGTATGATCTAGCACACGTCCAGGTTGCGTATGATTGGCAATCATCGGGCTAATTCCGCTCTCATCCTCCATATACGGAGCCCTATGCCACTTCCCCGAACAAGGACCTCTTGTCGGGTGCATGTTTCAATTGATCGTTATCCAGAAGCACTGTTCTGCTCCCGGCGAAATTCCCGATTATCGGAGTAGTATATAATACTTTTCCGACGACCGGTTTCATCAATCGTGATTCGTAGTCCGATTTACATCGAACCACACGATGGTACACATCGCGCATACCCCTGTACAATCAACTTCTATTTATATCTTTTCGGGGAACAAAAAAACTGTTCATCAAATGAAGAGAACTGTGGTAGTTGTGGGCAGTTTTTTCACCAAAACGCGGTAATCCGGATTGTAGAAGCGTATCATGTCGTCGCGGATCTTCGTTTTTCCGAGAACGGCCGCAATTACTTTCGATTCCACAACGCCGTCAACCTCCCACGCTGGGGCATCTCCGGAGACATCCGTTCTGATCGAAATCGGAAGACGGAGCTTCATACTGTCGATACTGTCGCACACGGTTCCGAGATATTCAATCTCGGCCGGATCCATCTCGACGGTATCTCCCGATCTTGTCCTGTAGGATCCGCTGCCTTTCTCCAAACATTCGGAGAGTGTGCATCTGCTCACCGGAACGTGACTGTTGATTCCCGACATGATGTTACCGAGTGTGTCCATATACGCCCATTATTCATCTATACCTATATTATAATAATATAAGAAGAAGAGAAGAAGAGAGCATTGTGTTAACAACGTGAATTTATACAACTAACATCATGACTGCTCCTATGCAGCCGGACAGGAAAACAGAAGAACTCATTCTTACGCACCCGTGTTTCTGCGAAGATGCTCATAAGAAGTTCGCAAGAATACATCTTCCTGTCGCACCTGTATGCAATATTCAATGTAATTACTGCAACAGGAAATACGACTGCTGCAATGAATCGAGACCGGGCGTAACAAGCGGTGTTCTTACGGCGGTTGAAGCCGCAGACAGAATCCGCGAAGTGAAAAAGAAGATTCCGGAATTAAGTGTAATAGCGATAGCGGGTCCCGGAGATCCTCTTGCCAATGAGTCTACATTCAATACGATTGCTCTTGTAAAGGATGAATTTCCGGAGATGTCACTGTGCATCTCAACCAACGGACTTATGCTCCCCGATTCCGTCGACAGATTGTACGATCTCGGCGTAAGATTCGTCACCGTCACCATGAACGGTGTTGATCCCGACATTACCGAAGATATCTACAGCTTCGTCAGATACAACGGTAAAAACTACACCGGGAGAGAAGCAGCCGAAATCCTTCTCGAAAATCAACTGAAAGGAATCAAAGCCTGCGTAGAGAAAGGAATGGTTGTAAAGATTAACACAGTAATGATTCCGGGAATCAATACGGAACATATTCCTTCCGTTGTAAAGAAAGTAAAGGAACTCGGCGTGTACATTGTCAATATTCTTCCGCTGATTCCTGTCGAAGGAACACCTTTCAGCGGCCTGAGGGCACCCACTCCCGAAGAGAGAAAATCTCTCATGGACATCTGTTCCGCGGATGTCAGGATGATGCGCCACTGCAGACAGTGCAGAGCCGACGCAGTGGGATTATTGGATAACGACAGATCTTCCGAATTCATCAGAAAGAATCCCTGCGGTTCCGCCTGCGGACCCGGGGGAGATAATGTAATCATTTCTCCTGTCGGAATTACAAAAAAGGTTGCGGTAGCAACGAAAACCGGAGAGAAAGTAGACAGAGGATTCGGAAATACGGAGCAATTCATCATCTATGACAGAAACGGTGTCATCGATACAGTAAAAATCAGCACCGGCAGCAGTACTTTCGGTAAATCACACGTGGAACATATCAATGACATCATCTCGAAACTGAAAGACTGCGACACCGTCATAGTAAGAGAAATCGGCCCCGCACCCCGTTCTTTACTGGAATCAGAAGGGAAGAAAATTATCGTCTCAAACGGCCTCATCAAAGACGAATTATCAGGATTATTTCTCTGATATCAGAAGAAATTCCGCGAAGTGGAATTATATATAAATAAGTACCACATCCGCGGCACTATCAGAGATGAACATATGGATGCCCAAGAGTTGAGAGAAGCATTCGTCAAGTTCTTCGAGGAGAGAGGACACGCACACATCAGTTCCGCATCACTCATTCCGGAGAACGATCCGACGGTATTGTTCACGACCGCAGGTATGCACCCGCTGGTACCGTACCTCCTCGGTGAGAAACATCCGATGGGAAAGAGACTTGTCGATTATCAGAAATGTATCAGGACCGGAGATATTGACGATGTGGGAGATGCAAGCCACCTCACATTCTTCGAGATGCTCGGTAACTGGTCGCTCGGAGACTACTTCAAAGAAGAGTCTATCGATTTCAGTTTCGAATTTTTAACGAAAGTCCTCGGATTCAAGAAGGAACAGCTTGCAGTCACCGCATTTGCAGGTGAAGAGGGCATTCCCAAGGATGAAGAAACAGCCAACATCTGGAAAGCCCACGGAATGAAAGACGATCAGATCTTCTTCTACGGCAGAGCCGACAACTGGTGGGGCCCCGCAGGTACAACAGGACCCTGCGGACCGGACACGGAGATTTTCTACGACAACGGACAGCCTAAGTGCGGACCGGACTGCGGACCTTCATGTCACTGCGGAAAGTACACTGAAATTTGGAACAATGTCTTCATGCAGTACAACAAAGACAAGGACGGAAAGTACACTCCGCTCGTTCAGAAAAACGTCGATACGGGAATGGGACTCGAAAGGGTATGCCGTATCCTTCAGGGTGTTCCCTCTGTTTACGAATCCACTGTTTTCAAGCCTATCATTTCCAAGATTTCGGAAATCTGCGGCAAACCCTATGAAGAGCCGTACATCAGAGACTTCAGGATTGTTGCGGACCACATCAGAGCTGCGACGTTTATCCTCGCAGACGGCGTAGTTCCCGCAAAGGTCGGACAGGGTTACATCCTCAGGAGACTTATCAGAAGGGCTTCGAGGAATATGAGTAAACTCGGCTACGACGGACTCTTCATGAAAGAGATTGCAAAGGTTGTTGTCGATGAGTTCGGAGATGCCTATCCGGAACTTGTGAAGAATAAAGACACAATTTACGAATCACTCACTGCAGAGGAAGAAAAATTCCAGAAGACACTTGTCAAGGGACTCAGAAAGTTCGACGAGATGGTCGCAGAGAACGGCGATTCCAAAGTAATGAAAGGAGACCTTGTCTTCAGGCTGTTCGACACATACGGATTCCCCGTAGAACTTACTGCGGAACTTGCACAGGAGAAAGGACTCACAGTCGATATGAAAGACTTTGAGGCCAGATTCAAAGAGCACCAGGACAAGTCCAGGATGGATACAAACCAGACCTTCAAGGGCGGTCTTGCGGACCACAGCGTGGAAACAACAAAGCTCCACACTGCGACACACCTTCTCCATGCTGCACTCAGGAACATTGTCGATCCGAACATCAGGCAGAAAGGAAGTAATATCACCGCCGAGAGGCTCAGATTCGACTTTAACTTCGACAGGAAGCTCACACCTGAGGAACTCCAGAAGATTACGGACTTCGTCAACGATGCAATCAAACAGGATATTCCTGTCGTATGCAAAGAGATGCCGAAAGAGGAAGCGAAAGCATCCGGTGCAATCGGTGTCTTCGACAGCAAGTACGGAGACATTGTTAAGGTGTACATCATCGGCAACATCGACAGCGAACTCTGCGGCGGACCTCACGTCAGCCACACAGGAGAACTTGAAGGATTCAAGATCCTGAAAGAAGAGAGTTCCGCAGCCGGTGTAAGGCGTATCAAAGCAGTCGTCGGTAAATTCTGACGGCTGTTCTTCCAAACCTTTTACCAAACCATCTCTTTTCTAAATTTTCGGAATAATTCACAGAGCTTACGCTCATCGAAATAAAATGAGAGAATGGTGGACTGGGCGCGATTTGAACGCGCGGCCTCCTGCTTGCAAAGCAGACGATCTTCCAGCTGATCTACCAGCCCAACAATTCTTGTGATAGTAAAACTGTATATAAACTTTCTTATCCTCCTTAGAATCGGAGGAATCTGAGCCAGCCTCCTGATATGAAGATCGGAGAAACCGGCGGAATCAGATGCAGCCTACGGCCTAATCTGAATGGAGAATGTCAACTGATTGTCCCTAAAAAAGGGGGCAAAATGCCCCCAAGGGAATTTGATTTAATGTGTTTACGCGTTGCGGAGGACGATCTCGATGTTCACGCCATCGGGGACCTGGATCCTCATGAGCTGCCTGAGAGCACGCTCGTCGGCATCGAGGTCGATGAGTCTCTTGTGAATCCTCATCTCCCAGCGGTCCCATGTTTCGCTGCCTTCACCGTCGGGTGACTTCCTGCAGGCGACCTTCAGCTTCTTTGTGGGAAGCGGGACCGGTCCACGGATCTGTACGCCTGTCTTCTGGGAGATACCCCTGATCTGTGTACAGACACTGTCGACTTTCTGCGGGTCTGTTCCGCTCAGTGAAATCCTTGCACGCTGTGACATCGGGATTACCTTCAGGCTTTCTCGACAGAGACGCAAACACCTGCTGCGACTGTCTGTCCCATATCACGGATGGCGAACCTTCCGAGAGGACCGAAGTCTTTGGCGGGCTCAATCACGAGAGGCTTGGTAGGCTTGAACTTGACAATTGCGTTGTCACCGTTCTTGAGGAAGCTGAGATCCTCGAGCTTCTTACCTGCACGCTGTGCGGACTGAATCTCGACAAGCTGACATGCAACCTGTGCTGTGTGGACGTGGAATACAGGTGTGTATCCGACGGTCATGACAGACGGGTGGTTGAGCACAATGATCTGTGCTGTGAATGTCTTTGCGACAGACGGCGGGTTGTCAACAGGTCCTGCGACATCTCCTCTCTTGATCTGGTTCTTGGCGACTCCACCGACGTTGAATCCGACGTTGTCTCCGGGAACTGCCTGAGGCATGGACTCGTGGTGCATCTCGATAGATTTGACCTCTCCTGTGACGTTGGACGGCATGAAGACGACCTTTGTCTTGGGCTTGAGGACACCTGTCTCGACACGTCCTACAGGGACGGTACCGATACCGGTGATTGTGTAGACATCCTGAACAGGAAGCCTGAGTGCCTTGTCTGTCTCTTTCTTGGGGACTGTAAGGTTGTCGAGTGCCTGGATGAGCGTGGGGCCCTTGTACCAGGGTGTGTTGGCGGATGCTGTCTTGATGTTGTCTCCCATGTATGCGGAAACAGGGATGAAGGGAATGTTCTCGGCTTTGTTACCGATCATTGCGAAGAGCTTCTTCATTCCGTCGACGGCCTCTTTGTATTTGGCTTCGTCGTATTTGACTGCGTCCATCTTGTTGATTGCGACGATGATCTGTTTGACACCGAGTGTGGTTGCAAGGAAGATGTGTTCCTTTGTCTGTGCCTGGGGACCCTCGATTGCAGAGCATGTGATGATTGCTGCATCTGCCTGAGATGTACCGGTGATCATGTTCTTAACGAAGTCACGGTGTCCGGGTGCGTCGATGACTGTGAAGTAGTACTTGTCTGTGTAGAACTTCTTGTGTGCGACATCGATGGTAACTCCCCTCTCCCTCTCTTCTTTGAGTCCGTCCATGACCCATGCGAAGTAGAAGGTACCCTTACCTTTCTCTTCTGCTTCTTTCTTGTATTTCTCGATGATGTGCGGGTCGATTGCACCGGTTTCGAGAAGGATCCTTCCCGTAAGGGTGGATTTTCCGTGGTCGACGTGTCCGATGATGACCAAGTTCATGTGCTCTTTTTCTGCCATGTTTTTGTTCCTCCTTTATAGGATTATTTAAGCCTGAATTGCTCCATATAGTGTTTTGTATTTAAGTTTAAGCCTCAGATACCAGCGTAGTACTTTGAGTCGTAAGGTTCGGGGTTCATTCCTTTCCTTGTCCTGATCTCGGTCACGACCTTCTTCTGAAGCTCGGGCGGGATCTGCTGGAATCCTGCGTTCTCAGTGGACCAGATTGCACGTCCCTGTGTGGAACCGCGGACATCTCCTGCGAATCCGAACATTTCTGCAACAGGGCACATTGCGGAAACTGTCGAATCGGAACCGTCTGTTCCGGTATCGAGGATTGTTCCGCGGCGCTGACTGATAAGGCTGATTGCTCCTCCGATGTAGTCCGGAGGCACTGAGATGAATACTTTCTGCATAGGTTCGAGAAGGATTCTTCCTGCCTCGCACATTGCACCGTAGATACCGTCCCTTACTGCAGGGATAACCTGTGCGGGACCTCTGTGGATTGTATCCTCGTGGAGTTTTGCATCCATGAGTTTGACTTTCAGTCCTGCGACTTTCTCTGCTGCGAGAGGACCTTTCATCATAGCCTCTTCGAAAGACTGCTTGATGAGTTCCATTGTCTCGTGGAGGTACTGGATACCTTTTGTGCAGTCAAGGAGAACGTTGTTTCCTTTGAATGCGACGATTCCTTTTGCCTCTTCCGCATCCATTCCTGCGTCTGCAAGGGTCTTGGCCAATGCCTTGGGGTCCTTGATCTTCGCGTCGGGGTCGATGTCACCCTTGCGGATGGCTTCTTTGACACCCTCTTCGAGGGGTTCCACGAGGAAGTAGAACTTGTTGTGCTTGTTAGGCGATTTTCCTTCGAACTCGGAGGGGTTCCTGCCCTTGACAGACTCCTGGTAAACGACGATAGGTGCGGACGAAACGATGTCGACTCCCTGTTCGTTGATAATCCTGTATTCAGTAATCTCAAGGTGGAGCTCACCCATACCGGAAATCAGGTGTTCGCCGGTGTCGTTGTTGATCTCGATGTTCAGTGACGGGTCGGCTTTTGCGATGGTCCTGAGAACCTCGATCAGCTTGGGCAGATCCTTCATGTTCTTTGCTTCGATAGCTTTTGTAACGACAGGCTCGGAGTAGTGGGCCATCCTCTCGAAAGGCTCCATGTCTTTGAGTGTCGATACTGTCGAACCAGCAATTGCATCCTTAAGACCGGTAAGTGCGACAATGTTTCCTGCCTCACATTCCTCGATCGGGATACGGTCTGCACCGACCATCAGTGCGACACCCTGAACCCTCTGGGGGTTGGGCTGTCCGGAGATGTACAGTGTCATACCTTTCGTAACTGTTCCTGAGAACAGCCTTCCGATTGCGACTTCTCCTGCGTGGGGGTCCATGATGATCTTGTTGATCATGAGTGAAACCTCACCTTTCGAATCACATGCAAGCATCTGTTTTCCGATGGTCGAGTTGAGGTCTCCCTTCCAGATGGTGGGGATACGGACCTTCTGTGCGTCGACGGGGTTCGGAATGTGGTTGATAACCATTTCCAGTGCAACTTCGTGAAGCGGAATTTTCTTGGCGAGCTCTTTCTGTCCGCCCTCTTTACCGCAGTACTCGAAGATATCTTTGAACGAAACTCCGCTCTTCTTCATGTAAGGTGCGGAGATAGCCCAGTTGTTGTAAGCGGAACCGAATGCGACGGTACCGTCCTGGATGCTGACCTGCCACTCCTTGTTGAGAGGTGCGGGCAGGATGTTCAGAATCTTCTTGTTGAACTCGGCGACGATCTTCGAGAATTTCTCGATCATCATCTCGGGTGTGACCTGCTGCTCGACAATCATCCTGTCGACCTTGTTGATGAACAGCATAGGCTTGACACGCTCTTTGAGTGCCTGCCTGATAACTGTCTCGGTCTGAGGCATGATTCCTTCAACCGCACAGCAAAGGATGAAAACACCGTCAAGTGCCCTCATTGCCCTTGTAACGTCTCCTCCGAAGTCGACGTGTCCGGGAGTATCGATCAGGTTAATCAGATACTTCTGACCGTTGATCTCGTGGACCATTGATGCCGATGCGGCGTTGATTGTGATACCACGTGCTGCTTCCTGCTCGTCGTAATCGAGAACACGCTGCTCTCCGGCGAGTTCGGAGGACATCATTCCGGCACCTGCAATCAGGTTATCCGAGAATGTGGTCTTTCCGTGGTCGATATGTGCTGCAGTACCGATGTTCCTGATGAACTGCTGTGTTTTCATCAGGCCGACTGCGTGCTTAACATTATCCTCTTTTCTGCCCATAATTCCACCTTAGTTATCAGAATCAGCGGGCAGACTGTGCAACTCTCTCGATTTCCTCTTTCTTGGCAACCGAGAACGATGTCATGTCACCTTTCGCTGCAAGCATGATTTCATCTGCGATGCAGTTTGCGATAGGTTTCTTGTTCTTTGTCGATGCTTTGACGCATCCGGTACTCATGTTGCGGAGTGCGATGTCGAGCCTCCTCTGAGGGGAGATATCGACTGCCTTGGGAACCGAGACACCGCCGAACTGGAGTCTTGTGATCTCCTCACGGGGTGCTGCGTTCTCAAGTCCGTTGACGAGGATCTGAACTGGGTTCTCCTTCGTCCTCTGAGCAATAATATCGAATGCTTCAGATACTGCAGCGTATGCTTTGAGTTTCTTTCCGGTGTATTTCTCGGTCCTCATCACATTGTTGATGAGCCTCTCTACGATGCAGAGCTTTGATTTGCCGAACCACCTGTTTGCATGCTTTCCGCCCGAGTGAGGAACATTTGTGGGTGTGAGGTCTATGTATTTAGCCAGTCCGCCATCGGCGACTGTAACCTCGGACAGATCGTATTTTCCGAACATAAGTGCTTTCTCTTCCATGAATTCACCTTACCGGCTTGTCAGTCCTTCCCCTGACCATCTCGTTGAGCGAAACATTGTTGACTTTGATGACCTTGTAACGGACTCCGGGAATATCTCCGTATGAACGGCCCATCCTTCCGCCGATACCTTCGACCATAACCTCGTCGTGTTCATCGATGAAGTTGATAGCTCCGTCTCCAACCGCGAATGCTGTGATCTGACGTCCGTTCTTGATGAGCTGGACCTTCACACATTTCCTGATAGCGGAGTTCGGCTGTTTAGCTTCGATTCCGACCTTCTCCAGGACGATTCCGCGTGCCTGAGACGAACCCTCAAGAGGATCCGATTTCTCCCTAAGTTTCAGCACTCTCTTCTTGTATGCCCTGTCCAGCCAGCGGTGTTGCTGTCTGTCAGTCTTGAGTTTCCTTGCGGTATAAAGACCTCTACCCAATTTTTCACCCCATAGTATTATCTGAAGTAACGTCGCGATTATTGTTATCCTATTTAAAGGATATGCAATTCTCGTTTTTACGCTGGTTGTGCTATAGTCAACTGGTATATAACAATAGCCGAAGAAAGAACGTATTCGGATTCAACCATTTTAATAAAATAAGTCTCGCGCGCATAATCTTTTAAAATATGAGTGTATAGGCGGGGACAGAGGAGTCCTTATGACAGCAGATGAAGATTATTTCGCATTGCTCGACAGAGCGAAAGAACAGTTACCCGAAGTTGCGGAATCGCACGAGAGGTTCGTTTTACCCGAACTCGATGTGCTGCAGGAGGGTAAGACAACAGTCATAAGGAATTTCATAGACGTCACCGACAAACTCAGGAGAGAACCGGAACATGTTCTTCAGTATCTTCTCAGGGAACTCGGTACACCCGGTAACCTCGAAGGCCGCAGGGTTGTCCTCAAGTCGAAGATCA
Source organism: uncultured Methanomassiliicoccales archaeon (assembly GCA_964504055.1). Taxonomy (GTDB): domain Archaea; phylum Thermoplasmatota; class Thermoplasmata; order Methanomassiliicoccales; family Methanomethylophilaceae; genus Methanarcanum. The sequence goes on along the minus strand of CAZDCU010000001.1, from coordinate 65,683 downwards.
GTCCCGGACACATTACCGATAAGATTCAGTCTTACACGGACACCTTCGTCATCTGTTCCGAATGCGGACGTCCCGATACCAAGATGGTTAAGGAAGGCAGGACCCTCGTTCTCGAATGTGAGGCATGCGGTGCGCACAGACCCGTCAACGTAAAGAAGGGTACAAGAGCGGATACGCACAACCTCAGAGAGGGAGACATCGTAGAAGTTTTCATCAGCGATGTCGGAAAGAAGGGTGACGGTATCGGTAAGATGATGGATTATATCGTCATCGTACCCGGAACCGTTAAGGGTACAACCGTTCACGCGAAGATTACAAACATCTCCGCCAAGACAGCCTTCGGTACACTGACTACAGAAGCCGCAACACGCTGAGGATCCCGTATGAGATACTTCGTGGAATCGTACGGTTGCACGATGAACTTCGGCGAGGGCGAACAGCTCTCCGAAAAGATGGAACGTTTGGGTCACGTCAGAGTGGATTCTGCGGAAGAAGCGGATATTGTCATTCTGAATACGTGTACGGTAGTGGAAACCACCGAAAAGAAGATGATTCACAGGATGGGCGAACTGAAGAAGGAAGGGAAGGAAGTAATCGTTACGGGATGTATGGCGAAAGTGCAGCCCAAGAGGATTTCCATCCGTCTTCCGGAATCTATGATTATCCCTCCGGACCAGTATGATCTTTTCACGGGAAAAGTGGAAAGTGCATTCGGATGTTCGGTTCCCGTTGAGAATACAAGAACAAAAGCATCCGCGATTCTGCCTATTGCGCAGGGATGTCTGGGAAACTGTTCATACTGCATCACACGTTTTGCAAGAGGCCCTCTGAGAAGTTACCCCGAGGATGAATTGATTGACAGTTTCAGATCGATGCTTGATTCGGGTGCCAGGGAAATTTTAGTTACCGCGCAGGACACTGCATGTTACGGCCGTGATACGGGAACGGATCTTCCTTCGTTACTCAGAAAATTCCTGGAATTCGACGGCGATTACAAGATAAGAATAGGAATGATGAATCCGAACAATCTCGATCCTATTCTTGACGATCTGATGGATGTTATGGAAGACGAAAGAGTCTACAGATTCCTTCATATTCCTGTACAGAGCGGAAGCAACTCCGTATTGGATGACATGAGAAGACACTACACAGTGGACCGTTTCATGGGAATTGTCAACCGTCTGAGGGAGAGGTACGAAGACATCAGTATCGCCACGGACCTCATCACGGGATTCCCCGGAGAAACCGACAGAGATCACGAGAAGAGTGTGAAGCTGATAAGAGACCTTCATGCAGACACAGTGAATATCACACGTTTCTCAGTAAGGCCGGGAACGGATGCGGCGACGATGAAGAATCAGATTCAGGGTAATGTTTCCAAGGAACGTTCCACGGAACTTACCGAAATGAAGATGGCTGTGGAAGCCGCGGTTAATGAGAAACTTATCGGAAAGAAGTACAGAGTACTTGTAACCGAGAAGGGAAGACCCGGAACAGTCATTGCAAGAAATATCAACTACAGGCCCGTCGGAATAGAAGCGGATCTTGAAATCGGTACCTTCGTGGATGTGGAGATTACGGGCAGTGCATCCACACATCTCATCGGTGTACTCTCCGACAGTCAATTGTTAAATAATTAAATCCGATAGGGCAGACCAACAGTCCCGTGGTGTAGTGGTCAATCATGCCGGCCTTTGGAGCCGGCGACCCCGGTTCGAATCCGGACGGGACTACCACGAATCATTCTGTTTCGGATGATCCGGATATTTTGTCAGAAATTACAGACAGAGCAAATGCTGCGTCTGTGAATAAAAATCAAAACAACAGTGACAGTACTGAATGATTGATAAAAATGAGAAAAGATGTAAATGCGTTCGATGCTACGTTTAGTGCGTGATAAACTACCAAGGAATTGCGGGAAGTACTCGTTTGAGACTTCCTTGCAATGTAAATTCGCTTATATATGTTTGAGAGTGGGGTTTGACCCCACTCTGCGTAGGAGGTGATCCATCTGCAGGTTCCCCTACAGATACCTTGTTACGACTTAACCTCCCTTGCTGAATCTCAGTTCGAATACCCCAATTAAAGGTAACCTCACTGAAACCCGACTCGGGTGGTTTGACGGGCGGTGTGTGCAAGGAGCAGGGGCATATTCACCGCGAGTTTTTGATTCGCGATTACTACGGAATCCAGCTTCGTGAGGGTGAGTTACAACCCTCAGTCCGAACTACGGACGGGTTTCGAGATTACCTTCACCTTTCGGTGTCGGAACCCATTGTCCCGCCCTTTGTAGCGCGCGTGTAGCCCAAGAGATTCAGGGCATACTGACCTACCGTTGACCACTCCTTCCTCTGACTTAGCGCCAGCGGTCCCGATAATGTGCCTCAGGTCCGGAGATCTGAGTAGCAATTATAAGTGTGGGTCTTGTTCGTTATCTCACTTAAGAGAACGCTTTACAGTACGAACTGACGATGGCCATGCACCACTTCTCCAAGAATCAAGCAAAGTCATTAGCCTGGCTTTCATGTGATGGTCTCCCTTGGTGAGTTTTCCGGTGTTGAATCCAATTAAACCGCACGCTCCTCCCGTTGCGGTGCTCCCCCGCCAATTCCTTTAAGTTTCATCCTTGCGGACGTACTCCCCAAGTAGCAGACTTAACAACTTCTCTCGGGCACTGGGTGCCCCCGTAGGGCCTCCAACACCTAGTCTGCAGCGTTTACACCCTAGACTACCGGGGTATCTAATCCCGTTTGCGACCTAGGGCTTCGTCCCTCACCGTCGGATTCGTTCTAGTATGACGCCTTCGCCACCGGTGGTCCTCCAAGGATTACAGGATTTTACCCCTACCCCTGAAGTACCTCATACCTCTCCCGATCCCAAGCCTGACAGTCTCCCCGGAAGTCGGATGGTTAAGCCACCCGATTTACCCAGGGATTTATCAGACCGGCTACGAACGTTTTAGACTCAATAAAATCGACCACCACTCGGGCTGCGGGTATTACCGCGGCGGCTGGCACCCGTCTTACCCAGCCCTTATTCCCCTAGTTATCTACGCTAAGGAAAAGCTAACACTAATGTGCTAGCACTAGGAATTCCCTCATCGGGCTTTCGCCCATTGTGAAGTTTTCGCGACTGCTGCGCCCCGTAGGGCCTGGATTCGTGTCTCAGAATCCATCTCTGGGCTCCCTCTCTCAAGGCCCATACTCGTCACTGGCTAGTGGGTCCGTTACACCCACTACAACCTGATAAGCCGCAGACCAATCCTAAAGCGCCGGAACTTTGAACCATGAATCATTCCAGATTTCATGATCTATGGAGTATTATCCTCAATTTCCCGAGATTATCCTCCACTTTAGGGCATGTTATCCACGTGTTACTGAGCAGTCCGCCGAGTCCATTACGACTCTCGACTCGCATGTCTTAATCGAATTCCTATAGCGGTGGCCGCCGGCAGGATCAACCGGAGTCAAATCAATATTGACTATTCAAACGTCATTTATGATGGATGAAATTGAAACTGGCAGTTTACCACGTTTCACCTATTGTCCCGCTAAACGGCACACTCATTACGATGCTCCGTCTAACGGAACATTCGTAGCATCGAACGTCAGAATACAAGAGAACACGCCGTGATTCCGGCGGAGATCTTGATTCTCCATCTTTGCAGCCCGAGACACTCGGTCTCAGCCGCGCATTTCCGAGTATATCGAAGGAGTATATAATGGTTTTGGGCCATCATACCCGCCGAGATTACTCGTCTGCTCGGTGCCTCGCACCGCGCATTACCCCGTTATGCGCTTCTCTACTTATACTTATCTGTCCGTAAAATTTTTTAGTAGCCGATTTCCCGATTTTTCATTCAAAAATCCTCAAAATTCAAACTTTTTCGGCAAAACCGCCGACACGACCGGCATCGGCGGCATTCGGCGGATCATCCGCACACATCCTGCCGCGGATCCGGCTGTATTCCGGACCTTTCGTGAGTGTTTAATATGAGGACAACTTACCGTGGTTTACCTTGTGGGGGTGGCCCAGCCTGGTAAGGCGTTAGACTGCTAATCTAATGTCCAATCGGACCCGCGAGTTCGAATCTCGCCCCCCACGCCATTACAATTCTCGAAATTACAAATCATTCCGAAAAGGCGGAGCCCTTTGCCGCAGAACAAATCGGAAATCAATACAGCAGAAGAAGCAATACCGCACTCTTCCTTTCTTATTATTATAAAGAAGATATAATATGTAAATTGTTTAAGGAAGGCAGTCGGCGTAACTTACGCCGAACTGCATTCATTCGTTCTGAGGAACGATCTCCGGGAATCTGAACTTCACAAGATCGTCTACCTTGTCGAGAAGTTCATTGTACCTGATCTCGAGCTTCGCCTCTTCTTTGTTCAGTGAATTGGTGTACACCTTTCCGAACTTCGGCGGCTCCATATTGTTGACAATATCGACAACAGTCTTCAGGTCGGATTTGAGAACATCTTCGTCGGAGTTGTCCAATCCCAGGAAGAGATCGATAATCCTGATATCGATCTTCGTGAAACGGATGATATCTTCGCATGCTTCCTCTTTGAAATTACCGAAGAGCTCACGCTCGATGAAAAGATCGATCTTGGAATTCTTCATTTCCCTTATCTTCTTAAGATCGGAAATGTCATCTTCCGAAAGCACAGAATCAATTACGCCCTCTTCCGGAATCTCTTCTTCGGAAACATCTTCCTCAATTGCAGGAACATCTTCCGCGGCGGTCTCAACGGCTACGATTTCCTCGACCGCGGGTTCTTCCTCAGCGATTTCGGATGCAACTTCTTCTGCAATCTCTTCTGCGATAATCTCCGCTGCATCCGGTGCGTCGGCAATACCGTTCCTGAAACCGTCGAGATATTTTTCATCCTCAATTTCCGACTCAGACAGTCTCGAAACATAAATCGGACTTCTGATCGGAGCGGTCTCCGGCAGAACATCATCGGAAAGCAGACTTTCAATCAAATCCACATCCCTGTTTATCATCGTCATCAGAGCGAAATACTCATTTCTTCTTCCGATATCGAGGCGGATCATACTTGCGTAGAGGGTAATCTCTCCCAGTTTGCGCTCCTTGATTGCCTCTAAACGCACATCCCTCATATTTCCCGGTTATACACATTTTATTTATATATCTGCGGAAAGCAACTGTCAGATTATCGTAAAACGTAACAGCGGACTTAATGTCATATAATCGAACGGCAATCATCGATAACATGAAATTCCTCGTACTTACAGACCTTCATAATCAGTCATCCGCATTCGAGTGGATTAACAAACTGGAAACCGATGGTGTAGATGCGGTTCTCTTCCTCGGAGACTTAACCGATTTGGGAACATCCGAAAACGGTTCCGCATTGCTAAAGAAGTTCACGAAGGAAGTTTATCTTATCCCCGGGAACTGCGATCCCAAAGATTTGCCTGAAAAACTCTCCGGACTCTGCCACAGTGTACACGGAAAGTCATTCACAATCGGAGACATCAGATTCGCCGCATTCGGGGGAAGCAATCCCACAATCTTTAACACGCCCTTCGAGACAGCCGAAGATGAAATCGAATCAATTCTTGACAAAATCTGCGATAAAGTCGATGTTCTCATGACTCACGCACCTTCATACGGAATTCTCGATGAGATCCCTTCCGGACTCCACGTCGGAAGCACCGGAATTAAGAAGATTGTTGAGAAATACAAACCGAAAGTCGCACTTTCGGGCCACATCCACGAGGCTGTGGGAATCAAAGAGATCGACGGAACCATGTTCATCAACCCCGGTCCGGCAAAAGAAGGACACGCAGTTATGCTGGACATTGACGGCAAGAACATCAAAGCGGAATTTGTGGGTCCGTCTGACTGATTTGTATATAACACGGATGAAAGTTTTATATACAGTTCGATAATAGAGGGTGTCGGTAATCATGGCAATTTGGCAGGGAAAATCCAACAGAAAGCCCACTGGCGGCAGGCGTGTCCCCAGTGCTAACAAGAGGAAATTCGAGATCGGCAGAGAGAAGCAGTTCACAAAGCTCGGTGCAGAGTCACTGAAGCAGTACCGCGGTGCCGGTGGAAATGTCAAGGTTGGTATGCTTGCAGCAGAATATGCGAATGTCGTTGACAAAAACAGCGGCAAGGTCACAAGGATGAAAATCGTCAATGTCAGTGCAAACCCGGCAGACCCGAACTACATCCAGCGTAACATCCTCAACAAGGGTGCCACCATCGACCTTGAAGGCGGAAGCAAAGCTGTTGTAACATCCAGGCCCGGCCAGGATGGTAGTGTTAACGCGATCCTGCTCGCGTAAGCACGCCAAACCTTTTACAATATCACCTACTTTCTGATCATCATGGCATACGACGACGACAACGCGATTGTGTTATGGCCTGAGTATTTCGATATAAACAGGTCACGCGCTGAAGGAAGGAGATTGCCTAAGGACCTTTGCGTTGAGAATCCGGATTTGGATATCATCGCAAAAGGTGCTATGATCCTCGATCTTGAATACAAAATAATCGAGGACAAATCGTATCCGTCCAACTCCACAATGAAGGCAGGATGCGTCCGTGTCGAAAAAGGAAAGATGAAAAAGACATCTATCATCGCAAGCATCGGAAAGATTCTCGTCGAGAATGCTTGATACATTTATACTGTCAACTGCATTTCCGACCTATGATGTCCCCACTCGATTCCAGGATAATGGATATCAACTCCGAATATCTGGGAGTCAAAACGAGTATTCTTATGGAGAACGCAGGCGAACAGCTTGCGAATGTTATCTCCGATCTGTATTCAGGTAAGAGAGTATTGTTCATCTGCGGTACGGGTAACAACGGCGGGGACGGATTTGTAGCTGCAAGATTGCTTTCGGCGGATGTTGCCGTAATAAATCCTCCGAAGAGCGAACTTGCGAAAGAAATGTTCGCAAAGATCTCCGCTTCGGAATATTCTGAAGACATCATCAAAAATTATGACGTGATTGTCGACTGTCTTCTCGGAACAGGGATTAAAGGAACTGTGAGAGAAGAGTATGCAGAATGCATCAGAGCAATCAACAATTCAGGAAAGACGGTCGTTTCATGCGATATTCCTTCGGGATTCGGAACGGAATGTTCGGTAAAACCCGAAGTCACTGTTACATTCCACGACATCAAAGAAGGAATGAATGAAGATTCATGCGGAAAAATCGTGATTGCGGACATCGGAATTCCCGAAGATGCATATGCGTACGTCGGACCCGGCGATATGCTCAGATATCCGATTCCCGAAAAGGAATCACACAAAGGACAGAACGGAAGATTGCTTATTATCGGCGGCGGACCGTACATCGGTGCACCCGCAATGTCAGGAATGGCAGCGTTCCGCACAGGTGCCGATTTGGTACGTATCGCGACACCCGAATCGTCATTCAGTGAAATCTCATCATTCTGCCCCGTATTCATTATGCATAGAATCTCAGGAGATTGTCTCACAGAAGATTCTGTAGACATGTTACTTCGGATTGCGGAGAATGCCGATGCCGTACTGATCGGCCCCGGTTTGGGAACAGACCCCGAAACGATGAATGCGGTACGTTCGTTCACATCGAAATGCAGTAAACCTATGGTAATCGACGCAGACGGAATCACTGCAATTGCGGAAAAACCGATCAGAAGAGATGCACCTACTGTCTACACCCCCCATCATGCGGAATTCAGAAGATTGGCGGGAAATATGAATCAATCCGAATTTTCAGCAAAATACAACGCAACAGTTGTTCTCAAAGGTGCGGAAGACATCATAACAGACGGTGTCAAAACACGCCGTAACCGCACGGGAACTCCCGCGATGACATCGGGAGGTACAGGAGATGTACTCGCAGGAACAATCGCAGGACTTCTCTCGAAAGGAATGAATCCCTTCGATGCGGGATGTCTCGGTGCATATATCTGCGGAAAAGCAGGAGAATATGCTTTCGATGTTCACTCATACGGACTTATGGCAACTGATGTTATCGAAAATATCTCCAAAGTCCTCCGCGACGGACTGAAGTGATTCTATGGCGGAGATCCAACCGATTTACGGTGTGCCTGCTTTGAGAGTCGATGATACTTTCGTTATTACGGATCTCCACATAGGCGTGGAAGCACATCTGATGAAGAAAGGTTTCAATCTGATTTCAAGAACAGAAGATATGCTCAACTGCATTCTGGATAATTCCGAAGGATGCGATCATTTAATCATCCTGGGTGATGTGAAAGATTCCGTACCGGGTTCCTCCAAACAGGAATACAGAGAAATTCCTGAATTTTTCGAACGTTTACGTGAAAGATTCTCCAACATTGATTTGGTAAGAGGTAATCACGACACCAATATCGAAGAATTTCTTCCCATCGGAATAAGAATCAGACCTTCCACAGGTTTCAGAATAAATGACGTGGGGTACATTCACGGACATACCTGGCCGAAAGAGGATGTTATGGAATGTGATACTCTCATCATGGCCCACGAACACCCTGCGGTTATGTTCAGGGACGGCGTAGGAAATCAGACTACTGAGCCGTGTTGGGTACGTGGAGATTTCATCTCCGGCGGAGATAAATATTCAAAATATCCAAGAAAATTCATCATAATGCCAGCATTCAACAGAATGCTCGGCGGTTCCCCTGTGAATGTTCATAACGGTAAATTCTTAGGTCCGTTGGTCAACGATACTTTTCTCGACCTGAACAATGCACGTATTTTCCTTCTCGACGGAATAGATCTCGGAAGAAGAGAAGACATAATGGTCAAAGACCGCTACGAAATGAGAAATCTCAAACGCGGTCCCAGAGGCCGCTGATTATAATAATAAGAAAAGGGGCTTTCGCCCCTTAGTTTATTCAGTCGCGCGAGACGGTGTCGTAGATCGAACCGTCGCTGTTCCTGATGACTGCTGTCAGAGGCATCTGTCCGGGCAGGCTGTGTGTTGCACAGGAGTTGCACGGGTCGTATGCCCTGAAGGCCATCTCAACCATGTTCAGCAGACCGGGTGAGACATCGTAGTTCTTGATGAGTGCTTTCGCAACCCTGCAGACATCTACGTTGATAGGTCCGTTGTTGTTGGTTGTACCGACGACGAGGTTACATGCGGTAACGATTCCGTTCTCATCGCATGTGTAGTCGTGTGTGAGTGTTCCTCTGGGAGCCTCGACACAACCGACACCGCGTCCTCCTGGGACGAGATCTGTCTGTTTGATATCGCTGTTGGTAATGTCAGGATCGTTTGCATCCTCGAGACACTTCTCTGCAGCATAGATCATTTCGATGATCCTTGCCCAGTGTGTGGCGAGTGTGAAGTTGACGATGGGCTTACCGTTCTCGCAGGGAACACCGGCATCCTTGAAGAATCCGCGGTATTTCTCGAGCTCTTCCTGTGCGATAGGCGTGCTGATCTTGTCGCAGACGTTCAGCCTGGACAGAGGTGTTGCACGGTACAGACCGTTGTCGGGTCCGGAGTAAAGTCCCTTGTATCCGATCTTCTTCAGGTACGGGAACTTCTCGAAGGACCAGGGCTCAACAGCCTCGGAGATGTGGTCGAGGTAGTCGAATGCATCGTACCTGTCGTACTCTGCACCCTTCTGGTCGACAACTCTGACAGGTCCGTCGTGGAACTCAAGTGCGTTGTCTTTACCGACAAGTCCCATGTAGTAGGACTCCTGGTAGTACAGGTCTTTGTTCGCGATGATGTCGACGTACTCTTTGTTGCTGAGAACGACATCGTTGAACACTTTCATCGAGGTCTTTGCGAAGTCAACCAGATCCTGAGCGTAGCTCTTGATCTCGTTCTGCTGTTCCTTCGTGATGGTGGTTGTCACTCCTCCGGGAACTCCCATGACGGGGTGTGTTGCCTTACCTCCGATGATTGCCTGAATCCTCTGTGCTTTGGACCTTGCCCTGAGGACTGCTCCTCCGAGTTCGAGTCCGACTGCTCCGACGACTCCGAGAACGTTCCTGTTTGCTGCAGGCGATGCAGGTCCGAGGACGAAATCGGGTGCTGCCAATGCGTAGAAGTGCGCAATGTGGCTGTGCACGAAGTGTGCGTTGTAGAACAGATCCCTGAGCTTGAATGCTGTGGGGGTCGGTTTTGCGTTGTAGCATCCGTCGATAGCTTTTGTCGATGCGAGGTGGTGTGCTCCGGGACAGACACCGCAAAGCCTTGCTGTGATCTGGTTGAGCTCTGTTACCTTCCTTCCGATACAGAATCTCTCGAATCCTCTGACCTCGGGGATCTGCCAGTAAGCGTTCTGCACGTTACCGTTGTCGTCGAGGAAGATCTCGATCTTTCCGTGACCTTCGAGACGTGTAATCGGGTCGACTGTGATCCTCTTTCCGGTCGCTTTTGTTTTCTCATCCCAAATGATAGGTCCAGCCATTTTACTGACCTCCTTCTTTGACTTTGTGTTTAATCAGTGCCTTCGACATCGAGAATGCGTAGAAGTATCCGAGCGGGTCTTTGATGTTGGACATGACGTCCGCAATCTTGTCCTCTCCGCATATGGGGTCTTCCTCAAGCACAGGGTACAGTGATGCAACCGCTGTGAAGATTGAAGCTCCCTGCTCTTCGACCGCTTTGGTGGGTCCGTAGCATCCGCGGCAGGGCTGACCTACCCTTGTACACTTCGCACCGCATCCGGCGACTGTTGCTGCTCCGAGACAGAGAATTCCCTGGTCCATGAGACAGAGATCCGGGTCGACGTTAACCTGGTAAGGCTCGTAGATTGCTTCAAGTCTCCTGTTCTCTTTGTGCCTGGGGCACTCTTCGCACAGTGTCTTGTCTTCTACACCGATGGTTGTTCCCTTCGGGGGAAGTGCAACGCCTTTGTAGACGAAGCCGACGAGTGCGTCGAGGAGTTTTCCGATTGTCTCCTGTGTCGGGGGGCATCCGGGGACGTAGTAGTCCACGTCGATGACCTGGTCGAGTGAGTGGACAACATCGTAGAACACCGGGAGTGTGACCTCACCCTCAGGGACCTTTGTGGTCGTCTGAGGCATGACAGGTGCATCCTTGTGGTACGTTGCCTGGAAGTCCGCTGTTGACGGGGTCTTCTGGTAGACGTAGTCGAGGATCTCCTTTCCGTCGCCGACGAGGTTGGCGAGTGCGGGTGTTCCTCCGAAGCATGCACAGCTTCCGTATGCGATAACGAGCTTGGATTTCTGCCTGAGGAGTTTTACCATGTGCTCGTTCTCGGAGTTCCTGACCGCACCGTTGATGAGCGATACGGTGATGGAACCGTCTTCCATTGCTTCGATGTCTTTCTCTTTACCGTCGGCTGCAATAGGCCACATAACGATGTCTGCCATTGCGCCGATGTTGAGGACTTTCTCATCGCTGTCGAGGATCGAAACATCGCATCCTCCGCAGGCTGCCGCCCAGTAGATTGCGATCTTGATCTTTCCGCCCTCAGGTGCACCGAGGCCGGGGACGTATCCCGCGATAGGGGAGTTTGCGATGTATCCGCCTGCTGCCGCGGCGGGTGCTGCTGCAGGAGCGGCAGCGGGTGCTACCTTCTTCTCTGCTGCAGGTTCTGCTTTGTCCTTCTTTTTGAATAATTTGCTGAAGAGACCCATTTTCACTCCTCCTTCTTGAGAGGTGTAGGTCCGAGGGCTTTGATTGTGTCCACGAACTCAACGATCGTCTTCTGGAATTTCTCTCCTTCAGATGCGGAAACCCATTCCAGTTTCATTCTCTTGGGGTCGAATCCGTACTGCTCGAGGACCATCCTCAAGAGTGCGATTCTTCTCCTTGCCCTGTAGTTACCGCCGATGTAGTGGCAGTCACCGGGGTGACATCCGAGGATGATGACTCCGTCAGCACCCTTTGAGAATGTCCTGAGGACCCACTCGGGGTCAACCCTTGCAGAGCACATCGTCCTGATGATACGGAAGTTGGTAGGCATCTGAAGCCTTGCAACTCCTGCACCGTCTGCTCCGGCGTATGAACACCAGTTGCAGCAGAAGGCTACAATTCTTGGTTCGAAATCTGCCATGTTAATCACTGTCCTCCAACGGGGTAGTCGAGACATGCATCGATCTCGGCGATGATCTGGTTGGACTTGAATCCTTTCTGCTCCATCGCTCCAGACGGACATGCCGCAACACAGCATCCGCATCCCTTACAGAGACCTGCGTTGACGCTGCTCTTCTTCTTTCCGTCAACCTCGACAATCGAGATTGCTTTGTACTCACAGCATCCCTCACAGACACCGCATCCGTCACAGTAGTGCTCGTTGACTGAAGCGATGATACCTTCGGAGACCAGGTAGGGCTTCGAAATGATTGTGAGTGCTCTTGATGCCGCTCCGGATGCCTGTGCGAGACATTCATCCATGAACTTGGGCCAGTGTGCGAGACCTGCAACGAAGACACCTTCTGTTGCGAAGTCGACAGGCCTGAGCTTCTGGTGGGCCTCGAAGTAGAATCCGTCTTTGCTGATCGGGACTTTGAGCATCTTTGCGATTTCTTCCTTCTCCTCTCTGTCGGGTTTGATACCGTTCGCGAGAACTACGCAGTCAACGGGGACTTCGACGTCTCTGCCGAGGATGGTATCGTATGCCTTGACGACGTTTCCGTCGTATGAGGGCAGGGGATCGGTGTCGCGGTACCTGAGGAACCTGACTCCGACTTCGGATGCCTTTCTGTACATTTCCTCACGGAATCCGTATGTCCTGATGTCCTTGTGGAACACAGTGACGTTTGCCGTGGGGTCTGCGAGTTTGATCTTGATTGCGTTCCTGAGTGAGGTTGCGCAGCAGACACGTGAACAGTATTTCACGTCGTCGGACCTTGAACCGACACACTGGATGAATGCAACGTTCTTCGCAGTGAATTTACCCTCTGCGATCATCTTCTCTGCTTCGAGGTTGACGATGACCTTGGAGTCCTTTCCGTAGTTGAACTCGGTGGGGACGTAGGGTGTTGCTCCTACTGCGAGGATGACTGCACCGACATCGTACTCTGAGCCGTCTTTGAGCTGGAGTTTGAAGTTTCCGACGAATCCGGGGATGTCTTTGACTTCCGCTCCGAGATGGACGGTGATGAGCTTGTTGGCGTTGACCTTGTCGACGAGTTCCTTCACGAATGCTGCGGTGTCGACTCCGTCTTCAGAGTGCCTGAACTGGAGTGCGTGACCTCCGAGCTGTGCGCTCCTCTCAACAATGTGGACAGGGTATCCCTGAGCTGCGATGTCGAGAGCTGTGGTCATACCGGTGATCCCTCCGCCGATGACCGCTGCTGCGTTCGTGACGGGGATCTTTGCTCCCTCGAGAGGCTCGAGGAGGCATGCCTTTGCGATTGCCATTCTGACGAGATCCTTGGCCTTCATTGTGGCTTTCTCGGGCTCGTGCATGTGGATCCATGAGCACTGGTCACGGATGTTTGCCATGTTGAAGAGGTACTGGTTGAGTCCTCCCTCACGGCAGGCGTTCCTGAACAGAGGCTCGTGTGTCCTGGGTGTGCATGATGCGACAACGACCCTGTTGAGGTTCTTCTCCTGAATTGCCTGGGAGATTGCCTGGAGTGTGTCCTGTGCACATGCGTACATTGTCTTTGTAGCGTAAACGACTCCGGGGAGTGTTGCTGCGTACTCTGCGACTTCGGGAACATTGACTGTTGCACCGATGTTGATACCGCATTCGCAGACCCATACACCGACCCTGGGTTCCTGTCCTTCGACATCCTTCTCTGCAGGGAACTGCTTGGGTGCGCAGGGCTCGAAGTTTGCATCGACAATGCATGCTCCTGCCTTTGCTGCCGCTCCGGATGACTCCGCGACTGTTGTCGGGATATCCTTGGGTGCGGCGAATGCACCGGATACATAGATTCCCTCTCTTGAAGTCTCGAGGGGGTGGAAGACGGATGTCTCACAGAATCCGTACTCGTTGAGGTTGATACCGAGGATCTTGGAGAATTCCTCCGCTCCTGCGGGCGGGTTGAGACCGACTGAAAGAACGACAAGGTCGAAGACATCGGACTGCGGGTCGCCGTTGGCGTCTGCGTAGTTGACTGTAAGTGTCTTGTCTGCGTTCTCTTCTACGTTGGCAACACGGGATGACCTGTGCATCCTGATGCCGTACTGGTCTTCTCCCCTGTGGATGTATGCCTCGAACTCTTTACCGTAGGACCTGATATCCATGAAGAAGATGTCTTCCTGAACATCTGCGTGCTCTTTGGTAATCATTGCCTGCTTTGTGGCGTACATACAGCAGACGGATGAACAGTATTTCTTCCATCCTTTCTTTTCAGACCTTGAACCGCAGCACTGAACGAATGCGATCTTCTTGGGTGCCTCGTGGTCCTCGGACCTTCTCTTGATGTGTCCGTGGTCGGGTCCCGATGCGCACATCATCCTCTCGAATTCCATCGAGGTGACGACGTTGTCGTACCTGCCGTAGCCGTACTCTGTTGCGATGTTTGCATCCCATACCTGGAATCCTGTTGCGACAACGATGGAACCGACGTCAAGGACTTCGATTGACTCTTTGTCCTCATAGTTGATTGCACCTTTGAGACAGGTCTTCTCGCACACTCCGCACTTTCCTGCAAGAATCTTCTTACAGTGCTCGGGATCAATCAATGCGACCCTGGGAACGGCCTGTGCGTGGGGGATGTAGATTGCTTTCCTTGTCGAGAGTCCGAATTCGAACTCGTCGGGGATGTTCTTGGTAGGACATTTCGCGATACAGTCACCGCATCCGGTACATTTTGTAAGGTCAACGTACCTGGGCTTCTTCTTGACCGTGACTTTGAAATCTCCTGCCTGGCCCTCGACCTTCATAACCTCAGTGTAAGTGAGGGTTGTGATGTTCGGGTGGCCGGCAACATCTGCCATTTTGGGTGAGAGAATACAGGCTGAACAGTCGTTCGTAGGGAATGTCTTGTCAAGACGGCACATCTTTCCACCAGTGGTGGGGTCCTTGTCTACGAGGTAGACGTGGATGTCCCTTCCTGCAAGATCCAACGAAGCCTGGATACCCGCAATTCCTGCACCGATAACCAACGCTGATTTAGTCAAATCTTTGCCTCCGTTACTATTTGTATAGTTTGGAACGGAACTTGAGTATCCATTAAAGTATTTTAACCGTTTCTACATAACAGTTATATAGCATTTTGTCCCTTTTGTTATAACTCCCAAGGTACCGAGACAAAAATCTTCCTACCATTTTTGAGTTAGACCTAAAATTTCAATAGCCAGACATGATATTTCGGAACTTCGGATTAATTACCCTAAACGGTAACAGTACAAATAAATTGGTAGGATTTTCAAAATTGGTTCGGATTATCCGAAGTAATTTCGGGGCATTAACAGACCTTGAATACCGAATTATCGGCGATCGCAGCCGAAGAAACTATATTAACAGATGATGGCAATCACACGGAACATGGACATCCCGATAAGCACTCTGGCACTGGCGTTTTACGTTCTCTGCGCCACGTTTTTGGTCATATTCGTTGTGACTTACGTAGCGAAGAAGAAGGGTCTGTTGGAGGAGCCTAAGGAGGGCGGTTCGAAGCTCAAACCTACTCATTTTTTGGATGTCAACGAGGTCGACGACAAGTGCGACATCTGCTTCGGAAAGCTCGAAGACGGAGATGTCGTAGAGTGCGTCTGCGGGAAAGTCTTCCATGCGGAATGTGTCGATCTTACCAATGAATGCCCCTACTGCAGATGCGTACCGGAAGAGATGACGGAACGCAGACTGAAAAGAGGAATCTGCCCCAAATGCGGAAGCAGAATCGAAGACAACATCTGTTCCTGCGGAATTGTCATGCCGTGGAAGGACGGAACGTTCAAATGCGCCTGCGGACAGACGATGTACATCGGAGACAGCGAATGCCCGAGATGCGGTGCGCAGTTCGTAACGGAAAGGTGAAACAATGGTCGTAAAAGCAGTCAGAGGCCGCAGAAGATACATCGCATTCACCGTGAATCCCAGCCTCACAAGAGAAACACTCATTCCGAAACTCCGCGCACTGAAAGGCGACGAAGCACCGTATGTTATCCAATGTTCCGAAGGCTGGGCGGTCGTAAGATCTTCTCCGGAAAAGAGAGACGGTGACATCGCCATCATGAAATCCGCGGATCCGGATTCCGTACCTCTCAGAACTTCAGGTACCCTGAGAACACTGAGGGACAGATACGGTGTACTGAAGAGAACGCGCCTTCCCGCGCGTAAATAAGGTACACGAATGACTTTATACAACGTTGCGATAACGTCCGTCGTAAGGAGTTAAAACAATGCAACCGGGACAAATGGCCTATGACAGAGGCATCACGGTTTTCTCACCTGACGGAAGACTTTTCCAGGTCGAATACGCACGTGAGGCAGTCAAGAAAGGTACGACGACCATCGGTCTGAAGTTCAAAGACGGTGTTGTTCTTTTGGTGGACAAACACGTCTCAAGCAGACTCGTCGAACCCGAGTCCATCGAGAAAATCTACAACATCGATGAGTACATCGGCTGTGCGACCTCCGGTCTCGTCGCCGATGCGAGAGTTCTCGTCGACGAAGCGAGGAAGAACGCACAGAACCACAAGCTCACCTACAACGAGAACATCACCGTTGAAGGACTTGTGAAGAAAGTCTGCGACTACAAACAGTACTTCACACAGTACGGCGGAGGACGTCCCTTCGGTACGGCACTCCTCGTCGCAGGTACAGACGATCTCGGTATCCACCTCTTCGAGACAGATCCTTCGGGAGCACTCGTCGCATACAAGGCGGGATGCATCGGTTCCGGACGCCCCGTCGTCCTCGATGTCTTCGAGAAGGAGTACAAAGACGGCATGACCCTTGACGAGGCAATGGCCCTCGGACTCAAGGCACTCTCCGCAGCAGTGGAAGAGAAACCCACGCCCCAGACAATGGAAGCGGGAATCGTCACCGTCGATAAGCCGTTCAGAAGATTCACCGAGAGCGAACTCGCAGGATTCATCGAGAAACTCTGAAGGTGTTCCGTATGGTGAATCTCGAAGATGCGATAGTTGCCCGCCTCGAATCGCACGGCGGCACTTTCGAAATACTTCTCGACCCCAAGGTCATGGACCTCATCAAACAGGGGAAGGAAGTAGACCCCGTTGCCTATATGGCAGTGGAGGATGTCTTCGACAACGCCAGAAAAGGAACGAGACCTGCAGAGGAAAAAGTCAAAGAAGCGTTCGGTACGACCGATATCGGCGAAATTGCCGTGAAGATCATCGCAAAAGGCGAAGTTCAGATCACGGCCGAGCAGAGAAAGGAAATGCTCGAAGCCAAGAGAAAACAGGTTATCGCCTATATCGCCGCCAACGCAATCAATCCGCAGACCAAACTCCCCCACCCTCCGACAAGAATCGAATTGGCTTTGGAAGAATGCAAATTCCATGCCGATCCGTTCAAATCCGTAGAAAAACAGGTCGAAGAGGCTATGCACCTCCTGAGACCCCTTATCCCGATCAGGTTCGAAAAGAGCAGGATTGCGGTAAGAATCAAAGGCGACGATTACGCCAGATGCTACGGAGACTTAACCGCATACGGAATAATCGAGAGAGAAGAGTGGACTCAGGACGGTTCGTGGATCGGAGTGATGGAAATCCCCGCAGGACTCACGACAGAACTTACAGCGAAGCTCAACAGCAGGACCAAGGGACACGCCGAGGTCAAACTGATACAGTGAGCGTTACAGAATTACATTCGAGAAGTGATAAAATGGAAAAAAGAAATGCCAGACCGTCTCGTGAGATAGTGGTCCCCGGTGACATTCTCAGCACAAAAGGCGAGAAGGGCGGAGACAACACCTACGAGAAGGACGGCAAAGTGTATGCCGCAATCCTCGGTGTGAAGAACTATTCACAGAACGGGGTCAGTGTCATACCCATCGGCGGAGTGTACATGCCGTCGACGGGAGATACCGTCATCGGTATCATCAACGACATCGCGGCATCCAATTGGATGGTGGACATCAGTGCACCGTACCCGGCACCCCTTCATGTCAACGAAGTGCCGTGGAAGGTAGAATTCGGAGACACATCCAGGTACCTGAACGTCGGGGACGCAGTCCTCCTGAAGGTCCTGATGGTCGATGAGAGCAAGAAGATACAGGTGACCATGAACGATTCCGGCCTCAGGAAACTCGAGGGCGGTATGATTGTCGATGTGCCGTACTGCAAAGTGTCAAGAATCATCGGAAAGAGCGGATCCATGATCCAGATGCTCAAGAACATGACAGACTGCCGTATTTTCGTAGGACAGAACGGCAGGATATGGGTAGACGGCGACGATGAGAATGCCGAAGTCGCGGTTGAAGCGATAAAGTACATCGAAGCAAACTCACAGAAAGGCAACCTCACGGAGAAAGTCAAAGAACTCATCGAGAGGAAACTCCCCGACGCATCGGAGGAATGATTATGAGCGGACATACCGACATGGTTTTAGTTGATGAAAATGGAATCAGGATCGACGGCAGGACCGCCGATCAACACAGACAGTTCAAAGTAGAAGCCGGCGTCCTCAACAACGCAGACGGATCGGCTTACGTAGAAATCGGAAAGAACAAGGTCCTTGCAGCAGTCTACGGACCCAGGGAATGCCACCCGAGACACCTGCAGAACCCCAACAAGGCGATTATTCAGTGCAAATACAACATGCAGTCGTTCTCGGTCAGCGACCGTAAGAGACCCGGACCCGACAGAAGGTCCATCGAGATCTCGAAGATCACCGCAGAAGCACTGGAGAATGTAGTTCTCACAGAACTTTACCCCCGTGCATCCATCGATGTTTACATCGAAATCCTGCAGGCAAACGCAGGTACAAGGTGCGCAGGACTTACCGCAGCATCGGTTGCACTCGCAGATGCGGGTATCCCCATGAGGGACATCGTTCCCGCATGCGCCGCAGGTAAAGCGGACGGAAAGGTTCTCCTCGATCTGAACAAAGAAGAAGACAACTTCGGTGAAGCCGATGTGCCTATCGCAATCGTTCCGTCTACCGATGAGATCGTTCTCCTTCAGATGGACGGTAACATGACAAGGGAAGAGTTCGACAAAGCCATCTCAATGGCTGTCGGCGCATGCCACGAACTCTACGACATCCAGAAGGATGCCCTTAAGAAGAGATACAGCACCAAAAAAGAGGAGGCTGATGACGATGAGTGATATCGTAATCTCGGAAATCAAACGCGACCACATAGTCAAACTCCTCAAAGAAGGAAAGAGAGAGGACGGACGCGGTGTCAAAGACAACAGGAAGATCTCCTACGTCACAAACTGCATCGAGTCCGCAGACGGATCCGCAAGAGTCAAGCTCGGAAAGACGGAAGTCATCGCGGGAGTGAAAATCATCCCCGGAACACCGTTCCCCGACACTCCCGGAGAAGGAGTCCTCACCACAGGCATGGAATTCCTCCCCATGGCACACCCCTCGTTCGAGGGCGGACCGCCGGGAGAAGACGCAATCGAACTCGCACGTGTCGTGGACCGCGGTATCCGTGAATCCAAGATGGTCGATGTGAGCAAACTCTGCGTAGAGGAAGGTGTGAAAGTATGGATGTGCTTCATCGATATGTACGCACTCGACTACGACGGTAACCTCTTCGATGCAGCCAACCTTGCGGCTGTGCTCGCACTGAAGACTGCGGTCGTTCCCTACGAACAGTACGGACTCGGAGAAGACCAACCTCTCCCCGTAACATGCACACCTATATCGGTCACCGCATGTAAGATAGATAACACTTTAATATTAGACCCGAATTTCGACGAAGAACACATCTCAACTGCTCGCCTGACAATCACGACCGACGATAACGGCAACTTCAGGGCGATGCAGAAGGGCGGAAAGGGCTCAATCACACTCGATGAGCTCAGCCAGTGCCTCGATGCGGCCGTCGCAAAGGGCAAAGAGATCAGAAAGATCATTGGGTGATAAAGATGTCAAAGAGAACAGAGAAAGCCGGAACATCCGGAAGGTTCGGAGCAAGGTACGGTGTCGTCGTCCGCAACAGGGTGAAGACAATCGAAGCCAACCAGAAAAAGAATCATGAGTGCCCTGTGTGCCACCACACCTCCGTCAAGAGGGTCAGCTCAGGCATTTGGGCATGCAAGCACTGCGGCTCCAAGTACGCTGCAGGCGCATACTCACCTGAGCTCAAGAAAGCAACGATCGGTGAGTGATTCCGTCCGAGGTGATTTGATTGTACAGATGTGCTAAATGCAACGAACCCATCAGGAACGTCAATGCGTTGGGACTGCAGTGTGAAAAGTGCGGCTCCAAGATCTTCTTCAAGGAGAGGCCCAACGTAAAGAAAGTCCTGAAGTCCGACTGAGTACGATCATGCTGAGCGCAAACCTGAAGATAGTTTCCGCGAACGCGGAAACTATCATCTCTTCCTTAAAACCGGAGACATTCCGCGAGTTACCGCGTACGCATGTCGAAATATCCGGTTCCGGAAATGAAGCATACATCAGGATAACCGCTCACGACGCCACGGCTATGAGGGCTGCACTCAATTCTTATCTTGGGTGCATCCGCATAACAGAAGATATCAGCAGAATAGCGAAGGTGAACTGAATGAACAGCATCAGCCCCCAGTTACAGAACCAGATCGCACAGTTCCAGCAACTCCAGCAGCAGCTCCAGGCGGTATCCACACAGAAGCTCCAGATGGACGCACAGATCAAAGAGATCGAGAGAACCATCGCAGAGCTTGACAAATCCACAGGCGACGTCTACAAGAATGTAGGATCCCTGATGATCAAAGTCAACGACAAGGAATCCGTCAAAGCAGAGCTTGAAGAGGGAAAAGAGACCATGGAAGTCCGCGTGAAATCCATGGAACGCCAGGAGAACGCACTCCGTGAGAAGTACAACTCCATGCAGGAATCCCTCAACAAAGCAATGGGCCAGCAGAGAACCGAGTAAAACCCTTTCCGAATTTTTACGACGGAGCCCAAAAGGCTCCCGTCATAGTTTTCATAACAACAGTTTAATCTGTCAGTCTTTATTTTCCGACTATCATGTTCAGACCGATGAGGAAGGAGAGAAAAGCACTCAGCCAGGATACCGTGAACAATATTCTTCACACCGCACGTCGCGGAGTTCTCGCAATGAACGGTGACGACGGCTATCCTTACGCCGTTCCCCTGAACTACATCTACGATGAAGAAAATCAGAAGATTTACTTCCACGGATCGATGGAAGGACACAAATCCGATGCAATCAAAGCCTGCGATAAGGTGTGCTTTACTGTCTGCGGTGAAGAGATAATCAAAGAGGAAAAATGGGCGCCGTTCATGCAGAGTGTCGTTCTTTTCGGAAGATGTCACATCGTCGAAGACAGACAGAGAGCAATGGCACTGCTGAAACAGCTTGCTATGAAATACTATCCCGGCGAAACATTGGTTGATGAAGGAATAGCCCGTGCCGGCAATGTAACGCAGATGTATGAGATATCAATCGAACACATCACGGGGAAAATTGTACAGGAAAAATGATGTTCTTTTGGATTGCTGGAACATATGCAGTGAACAAATACTATATACTCTGAACACGAACACATTTTCATGAAATCCTCACAGGGGAAGATGATCGCGATTGTGCTGGTCATCACCATGTTGGTCACATCCGTACCGCTGGTCGTTTCATGCGACAGCATGGGTGCAACCGTCAGTTACGACAGATGGTACTACAACCAACTGGACGAACCGATGCAGTGCGCATATGACAAGTTGCTCGAAGCCGATAAAAGCAGTAATACTGTCACCGTCACCGTAGAAAGCAGTGTTTTGGGCGATGCATACACAGATTACGATGCATCTGCGAAAAAAAGCGTGAAACTCGGAACCAGCTTACAGAAACTGACCGACTGTCTGAAACTCGAAAGACCCGACGTATACTGCATTGATGTACATACAAAGTACCATATTGAAGGTACAAAAGTCACAACTGTCGAGATTACCTTCACACTCGAAGACACCGATACAAAAGCAAAAAATGATGCAATAGAGAATGTCATCAAGAGCATGGGTGTCAATGCGGAAGCGGACGACGCAGACAAAGTCAAGACCATCCATGACTATCTCGTGAACACTCTGACATATGCAACGGAAGAATTAGAAGAGGATCCCGACAGCACGGCAATCCGCAGCCCTTACACCGCATTGGTCGATACACACAGAGTGGTCTGCGAAGGATATGCTAAATCATTCAAGATGGCCTGTGATTACTACGGAATCCCGAACATTATGATTGTCGGTACCGCATACAATGACACATCCGGGGTCGGTGAGGGACATATGTGGAACCTTGTTCTTATCGAATCCAATTGGTACGTCGTAGATGCAACATGGGACGATCCCGTAAGTTCCAGCGGCAAGAGCATATACAGCGACGTTTACCTCCTCGCAGGTCAGAACACTGTAGACACCGGGCACAAAGGAAAATACACAGTGGCTCAGTCCCACATAAATGACAAAACAATCGGATACGGATTCACCATCCCGACACCGCTCGCCGTCAACAAATACGGTTCCGATAACGTGACGATCACACTCGTAACCAACGGAGGAACTGCTATTGAACCGGTTAATACAAAAAAGGATGTCGTACCCACTATCCCGTCCACAGTCAAAGTGAACTACGACTTCGTCGGATGGTACACCGATGCCACACTCACAAAGGCATGGGACGGGACAACAGGATTCTCAGTCGATACAATGCTTTACGCCAAATGGGTGAGAACACCCGGTACTGAGACTGTATACATTCTCACATACGACACCAACGGCGGAGAAGGCGGACCAGGCAGCCTGAAGACGGATGACGATGCAAACATCACAATCTCAGGCATAGAGCCTACCAGAGACGGATACACGTTCGAAGGATGGAACACAAAGGCCGACGGAACAGGCGAGGTTTACGAAGCGGGAAGTGAGAAGGTACTCTCCGGAGATCTCACACTCTACGCCCAGTGGGCTGAAAAGCCTTCATCGGGAATAAGCGGAATCATCGAATCGATAACAAATGCCGCAGAACAGTTCTTTGACAAGGCTCAGACATTCCTCGAGAAGGAAAATATCATCAACGGCGTGAAGAATCTGTATGTCGTCGGAGGCGGTGTGTTGATATTCATCATCATCGCCCTGATAGCCACAAGGCGCAGATAAAAGAGGGAATTCGTTCCCTCTCCTTTTCTTTTTCATACTGTTTATTTTATACAATCTAATCATTCCGCCGTCATATGTACGAGGAGATTGCGGAAAAACTGAAGAGCGGCAGGAAAGTCATCATGGTACACGGCAACGCCGACATGGATGCGCTGTCATCGGCCTATGCAATCTCAAGATGCTTTCCGGACTGTGACATTTACGCTCCGAACAGCATCGACCGCGTTTCCAGGTTCGTACAGACAAAAATGAACATTCCAATCTTGGAAGAATGTGATATCGGCAGTTACGATCTTGTGGTCGTTGTAGATACGTCATCTCCGGAACAGTTCGGATTAGAAGATTTTAAGATTCCGGAGAACTGCATCGTAATCGATCACCACCAGCCTACCGGCAAATGGACGTGCGACTTATACTGCGAACCCGACAAATGCGCATGTGCGCAGATTGTTTTGGGAATAATCCGCGACAACTGTCCCGAACTTCCCCGTGATGTAGGATTAATGCTTCTCGGCGGTATGCTTACCGATTCGGGTCACTTCCAATACGGAGATTACGAACTCCTGAAGGATTTTGCATACATTCTCGAAACAACGGGAATCGAGATGGATGAAGCACTGGCACTTACACGTACGGAAGCAAGTATGTCCGAACGTGTCGCCACTATGAAGTACATCGGAAGGTCGAAATTCGACCGTGTAGGCGATATGATCGTTGCTGTTTCATTCGGCGGAAGCTTCGAAGCATCCGGGTGCAGAGCGTTACTGCAGTCGGGAGCGGATGTTGCGTTCGTCGCTTCGCAGAGAGATGACAACTTCCGCCTCAGTGCCAGAGCGACACAGGAGATGGTCCGCAGAGGCATCAATCTCGGCTGTATCGTGAAAGACATCGGCTACGAAACAGTCACAGACGGCGGAGGTCACGACGGTGCAGCAGGACTCTCCGGAATAGGCGATGCGGAAGCCATCCTTCATATCTGCATGATGAGAACGATGGATGAATTCAGAAAAATAAAGAAAAACAGGGAAGCCGCCGGCATTAAAGCCGACGAGTGAAATTTCACAGCCTTCCCAGGTCCTTGAGGACTTTCTTGAGTGCTTCGTAGTTCTCGGGGTGCTCTTCGAAGTATTTCTGAACAGGTTCCAATACTTTGATGAGTCCTTCCGCCGCACCGCTCTTGAGGTCCGAGGGGAACAGTTTTCCGCTGAAGTATGCCTCGGAAAGTTCCTCGTAGCTGTTGTACACTGCGGAACCCCCTCCGAACTTCTCGGGGAACACGATTTCAATCTTACCCAGCTGAGGGAAAATGATACTCTTGCAGATCATCAGAACAGGGTTAATCGATTCGTCTTCTCTCTCCTGAGGACAGAATGCTTTCTTCATTTTCCTTCTGATGTCTTCGGGAGTGTCGTGAATCCTGAGGCTTGCGTTGGGATCGCTCTTTGACATCTTGAACGAAGTGTCAATGTCTGCGTCCTCTTTCTTCAGCATGGCGGGATCCATCCTCTGTCCGCCCTTAAGTCCGGGAAGGAGAGGTGTGTGCAACGCAATGGGTTTCTTCCATCCGAGCTTATCGGCTGCGTCACGTGCGAGCATGTTGGCTCTTCTCTGGTCCAGTCCTGCGTATGAAATGTCTACACCCAGGTAGAAAATATCCGCTGCCTGGAGAATCGGGTAGAACATCTTCGATGTATCCAAATCCGCATCGCTCTCGGAACGGCCCATGATTGTCATAGCTCTCTTGACTCTTGAGAGTGATGTGACCTTTGCGATCTTGATGACTTTCTCCCAGTAGTCGATGTTGTCAAGCAGCTCGTAAGCGTACCTGAATTCCACTTTGTCTCTCGGAACACCGAGTGCAATGAAACAGTCTTCGAAGTATCTGGCACAGATACGGATATTCTCAATATTTCCGCCGAGTTTATCGTTGATATATGCATGCCAATCCGCCCAGAAGATGATGACTTTGACACCTGCTTCGCAGAGATCTTTGATCTTTGCGGCAACCAAAGCCCAGCCGAGGTGGACCAAACCGGACGGCTCGAATCCGATATACGCCGTGGGCTGACGGTCCTCTTGGGCAAGGAGTGCTTTGAGCTCCTCACCAGTTGTAAGTTCCTGTACATTCCTGGTAATCAGCGCATATCTCTGTTCGACATCCATGATATCTGAAAACGCTTATCGCACATGCGTATAAATGAGTTGTTAAATGCTAACTGTATTATCGGACTTATAATCGGGTCATACCGAATGGGGATTTGTGGAGATCGATATCCTCATCATGATCGTCTGTATGGCATCGATAGGTGCCGCGATCGGTACATTCACAGGCATGGTTCCCGGAATTCATGTGAATACGTTAGCGACGCTTATGCTCGCATCGTATGTTCCGCTGAGTGAGATTATTTCATTATTTTTCCCGTCCGGATATACTGCGATTGCAATATGCTGCTGCATAACATCCGCTGCAATTGTTCATTCTTCGATTGATTATGTTCCTTCGGTTTTCACTGGTGCACCGAGCCCGGATGATGCGGTTTCGATGCTTCCGGGACACAGACTTCTGAACGAAGGAAAAGGAATGTCCGCAGTAAGATCTGCGGCGATAGGAAGCTGCATCGGTTCGTGTGTATCGATTCTGATTGCAATTCCGTTGCAGTTTATTCTTATGAACGGTCTCGGAGATTATCTGGACAGTATAACCGCATTGATTCTCTGTATTGCAGTGTTGTTACTGATAATCAACGAGAAAGACATCCGCAGGATGGTTCTTGCATCGATAGTTCTGATAATTTCAGGAATGCTGGGTCTTGCCTGTATGGATTTGGATATCCCCTGTGACGGAATCTTAGGAAACGGAACGTTGCTGTTTCCGATGCTGTCCGGACTGTTCGGAGTTCCGGCAATGTTGGAATCTCTGAAAGAAAGCAGAGTTGTGGAACAGAGTGACGATATTCCGTATCCCGTCGGGCCTCTTCCCGGGATCAAAGGCGTTCTGATGGGTTGCGTAACAGGATGGTTCCCGGGAATTACGGCGACTGCTGGGACAATCATAGGAACGATGTTTTCGCGTGAGAAAGGACCCGAAGGATTCATCGCGATGACTGCATCGATAGGTTCTGCGTCATCGATTATGATGCTCACCACATTATCCGTATCGGGAACGGGAAGATCGGGTGCAATGATGGTTGTCGAGGAAATAATGGGGGAAGAAATCATAGGACTTCTGAACGAAAACTTCCTGATTCTTCTGATTACCGCCGCAGTCGGTGCGTTCCTTGCATACGGACTGACGATTCAATGCGGAAAACTGATGTGCAGTATTTCATCGAAAATCGATACTTCAAAGATGAATACTGCCTGTCTTTTACTGATAATAATATTGGTATACCTGTTCACGGGACCTTTCGGATTGGCCTTACTTACAGTATCGGCTTTAATCGGATACATCCCGATAATGTTCGGGATAGGGAGAGTGCACCTGACTGGGTGCCTCCTGATCCCTACCCTTCTCACCTACATCGGCACAAGAGAAATCGTGCTGATAGGTTTGATGTGATTCAGTCCAGGAAACGGTCTACCGTTGCACAGAAGGCTGCGCCCGGGATCTTGCTGCGGTCGTTGACGAAGATGTTCTCTGCGTCAACCTCTTCCTTAAACCTCTTGGCGATTGCCTCGTCTTTGGTGATTATTCCTGCGGACAGACCGTATTCGGTGCAGTTGATGATGTCTATTGCATCGTCTACGCTTGATGCGACCTGAATCGAAAGAATCGGTAACGCACTGTCCATGTTGTTGAGATCGTGTTCGTCGTCAAGACCCATAACGATTGCCGGAACAACATAAGGTCCGTTCTCCGTCATGATGTCCTTAACTCTCTTTCCTCCGAATACGACGTTTCCTTTAATGGAGTCGAGCATATCTTCGAATTCCTTCAGTTTCTTCTCGGAGATTATCGGCCCGGTGTATGCTTTGGGATCTGTCGGATCTGTGATTGTTATGGAGTTTGCTTCCTCTAACAGACATTTCAGGAATTCTTCCTGCTGTCCTTCCACCAACACCACTTTTGAACATGAATTGATCAGCTGACCGCTGAATCTGAATGCCGCATCGAGAACTGTCTTTGCGGCTTCTTTCATACTTGAGGGCTTGAACACCATAATCGGATTCATTCCCTTCACTTCGTTGACGAATCTGAGGTCTTCGTCTGCCTGAAGGAACATGAGATCTTCGAGTCTTTCTCCGGAACCTGTCGCTACGATACCCGTAATATCCATATTGTTGGCAAGTTCGGATGACATCTTGTTTGTCGAATCCGTTATGATACTGAGTACACCGCCGGGAACACCGCAGTCCTCGAAGATACGGTACATTGTGTACACGGGAAGTGTCGAATGAACGGAAGGTACCATAACAACGGTATTTCCTGCGATGATTGCCGTTGCCGCATAACCCATAGGCGATGCCAAAGGTGAGTTGAATGCGGATAAGATTGCCCATACACCCTGCGGACTTCCCTTTTCCGTTTTGATATCGGCACATGCTTTACGGATGACATCAATCAATGTGTCCACTTCGTTTAAAGAACGGACTTTGTCCATTCCTACGCTCACGGACACCATTGCGGCGAGTCTGTACCTCTGCTGTTCAATCTTTGAAAGAATTTTTTCAAAGATTGTGATTCTCTCATCGACAGATGTCTCAGACCATGTAATGAATGCGTCTTTGGCTACGGTAACCGCTCTGTCCGCAAGACCTTCTTCGGGTTCCTGATAGGTTCCGAAAATAATTGTCTTGTCTATGGGGCTGTAAACATCCGCGGACATACCCGATGCCACTTTCAGTCCTCCGATATAACTCGGATAATCGGATTTTCCTGTTGCAAGGACAACTTCGATTGCTTTCGTGAATGCTGCATCGTCATCCGCTTTTCTGTCACCGGATATGTCTGTCATACTTTCGCGTATGCGAATCATACCTTAAAGATTATCTTGATTTTTAGACTAACCTAAATTTTATATACTATTTAGTCTATCCTAAATTCATGGTCGAAAAGCGCGTAGTGGAACAATGCGCCCCTACACTCGCGGGGATAAAATGCGGCAGCCTATTCAGGGTTGGCTGCTCCTACAACGATATTGCCTTCGAAACCAAACGCCTTAGTGACATTCTCAGTCCCCGCGGTGTGACCATATCTTGCTTCGAAACCGAATGCGGTACAATCGTGTATGTCTACAGAGACAATCTGCTCGACCGTATCGATGAAGAATCGAAAGCGTATCTTGCCAAAAGATCTTATGATATTTCTTCGACAGAAAATCTCGTAGCTTCTCTCAAGAAAAGGATCGAAGAACTCGGCTGTCTTCCTCACGAAATCGGTATTTTCCTCGGATATCCTCTCGAAGATGTCAGAGGATTCATCGAAAACGACGGAAAATGCCCCAAATGCATCGGATGCTGGAAAGTGTACGGTTCCGAGGATGTTGCGAAGAAACAGTTCGTGAAGATCCACAAATGCAGGAAAGTTTACAGCAGATGCTACTCCGCGGGAACGCCTATCAGCAAACTCACCGTCTGTGCGTGAATCTGTTCTTCTGACACCTAAATAAGAATTAAATACGGATTATACTTAGTCCGCACTACGGACTCGTGGTCTAGGGGTTATGACGTCGCCTTCACACGGCGGAGGTCGCCGGTTCAAATCCGGCCGGGTCCACCATCTTGTAATCAGTCTGTTTCCCCAGAGCATATGCTGTGAAATTCTTCGGATAATACGCGGATGTTATCCAAAGGCGTACCTGTCTGAAGAGAACAGGAACATGAGAAGATGTACCTGCTGTCCGAGAATATCTTCATGAAATAACCGACGGAATCTCTTATTTCCTGCTCGGTACCGCTGTACAGTACGGGAACGATGTCCGTTCCTCCCATGATTATACATTTTTTACCGATTGAATCATGAATTTTCACGGGATCGTTGTTTTCCGCAAATTGGAAACAGTCGATACCCGTTTTGATTGACTTTTCGATAAGATCTTTTTCGGTATAATCGCCGTGGGGATGAAAAGTGACCGTAGAACCGATTTTATGCACTTTCGATACGGCATCTTTCAGATACGGGAATGTGAACTCGGACAATGCGTCACCTCCGAACAGATCGTTGTTATCCGAAGCGGATGCGATGAATGTGCTGTCAACGGAATTGTCACGATACATTGATTCGAGAGCGAAATATGTGAATTCGGTTCCTATCTTAATAACATCTCTTACGTAGTCTTTATCGGAAAGTATCGCAAAAGACAGTTGTTCCATGCCCATCATGACACTTGCCTTGGTCAGAGGGCCTGTTATATTGGCAACAACTGCAATATCAGGCAATTTCTTCCTTGTCAGTCTGTAAGATTCGATTGCATCGAGTGCCTTTCCCTTCGGAACAGTACACAGATTTTCCAGAGAATCCGGAGATGATATCGGCGCTTTCGTTACAGTAGGAATCCCGTGTTCGGGATACTTCATCCCCCCGCCGAACTGTTCGACTATGAATGCAGGGGAATGGATACACCCTACAACCGCGTCCTGCCCCGTAATCTTCTGAAATGCGGCAATTGAATCGGATGCTTTCTCCGAGTCGTATTTTTCAGAAAAAATATCTGTTGTTTTCAGACTGAGTGCATCCAAAGAAACAGTAAAATTCCTCAGGAACAGGGAGCGCATTCCGGAGTCTCCGGACATAACTGCGGCAAACCTGTCCCCGGGTGTCAAAGACTCACTCCTTGATTGCTTCTCTGATACTGTCGAGAAGTTCATCCATGGGAACGGTGTTGTTGGGCCAATCCGCACGCCATGCATATCTGATCTTCATATCGGGATCGATAAGGAAGAGTCCTCTGTTGGTGTATCCGAGAATCTTGTCGTTCTTTGCTTTGGTTACGATGCAGTCGAACATTTTGCTGACTTTCTGCTCTCTGTCCGAAAGGTGGACAAACTGTGCATCGGTGTGTTCCATCCATGCTCTGTGATTTTCGACTGTCTCGGGATTCACGTGGTACATTGTGACGTTCAGTTTTCTGAAATCATCGACTCTTTCGTTCATCAGTGCCATGTAGTCCGTACATGTCTTTCCGTAGTTTACCACGTAGAAGTACAGCAGAACGTAACCGTCCTTAACACGTTCCGAAAGCGTGAATTTTCCGTCCGTGGAGTCCAATGTGAAATCGTCAACAGTATCTCCTATCGACAGCATGTTATCAATCCTCGCAATATTTTGGAAATAAATAAAACATACAATCTTATTCTCGGTCGTATGGACCCGAAGGATGTTTTTCTCTCAGTGCTGACAGGCGGAAATTGCAGTAAAGTACCGTTTCTGCCGAGGGATCTCACCCTCGGAATGGATGAACTGAATATTACTACATCCGAAGTATTCGGTGACGAATACAACAGTGAAAAATCCGCGGAATGCGTTCTCGCACTGCAGAAACGTCTCGGTCACGATGTCACCGTCGGGTGTATTTTCTCATACGGTCTCGACGGAATCGGCGGAAAAATGTCACATAGCCAGTACGGAATTCCGTTCATGTCTGAGTATGCGTTTGCAGACCCGGATTCACTGAATAAATACGAACCGTCGGATGTTATCGGAAAACTTCAGAAGGGTATGAGAAAATCCTGTGAGATTGTGAAGAAAAAGAGACCCGACCTCGCATTGGCGGTAAATGTCCCCGGGCCGATGACTATGGCGGGATTTGCGAGAGGTGTCGAGCCGCTGATGATGGATCTTGTCTCAGACAGTGATTTTGCAGAAAGACTGCTGAAATTCTCAAAAGAAATGGTATCCGAGGAGATAAAATACATTTCCGAAGGTATCGCAGATGCGGTATTCTTCGCATCCGCAACGGATAATCCCGATATGGTCGGTATCGATGAATATGTTGATTATTCCGTAAAACACGTGAAAAGTCTTGTTTCCGAATGTCATGATATGGGTTTACCGACAGTTTACCACCCTCACGGAGTCTTCTCGACAGATGACAGAAAAGACATTCTTCTCGCATCTCTCGATACGGGAACAGACGGATTCCAATTCTCCGAAGGAAACGAACCCGAAGATATGCTGGAAACATGCAGAGGAAAATGCTGCATCCTCGGAGGAGTGAACGCATACTCCACATTGCTTTTGGGACCTGACGAAAGAATCGTCAGAGACACAAGGAAGTATCTTGACACCTTCAAAGGCGAAAGATACATCATGACCTGCTCATGCTCCGTGAACAGAGGACTTCCGCTGAACAATCTCGATGTTATGGCGAAAACCATACACTCATTCAACGAAGGGACATTATGATCAGAACGGTCGTTGTCGCAGGACTCCCTGGATCGGGGAAAACTTCGGTGATTGAATCTTCCTGTAAAAATCTGAAATTCACATTCATCGGAAACAACGCAGAATCATCCGAAAAGATGTCTTCGGTTGCGGAACATGTCGATCACTACCCTATGAAATCTCCCTGTGCCAGAGTAAGACAGTTCGAATACAGGGTGGAACTGAATTCCAAAGATAATATGAATCTCATCATATCGGAACCTCCGGGAAACTGCATGGAAATCTCGTCTCCGATGCTGAATCCGTTCTATGTTTTCAGAAAAGATTCGTATGAAATCGGTCCGCTGATTACCGTGATCGACGGAAATTCTCTCTTAAAAACAGGTGTTTCCAGAAAAGATACAAACGGCCTCAGATACCGCGGTATGATCAACGAATCCGATGTTATTGTCATTACATTCTCCGATGATGAAAAAATAACGGAAATGATCCGTGACATCAACACCGATGCGGAAATCCTTCACTTCCCGAAGGATACGGAACGTATCGGAGAACTGATCGGCGGAGATGCCCGTTATTCCAGAGCGTTGCTGATCTGACCGATATATTCTATATAGCCACAATACCGGAATATAACCTACCGAGGTGAGTAATTAATACCTGCATGCAGGTTCACTACACATGTCGGCGGTCTCGGTCAAAGAACTACGCAAATCGTATGCGGATGTCGAGGCTGTCAAAGGGATATCGTTCGATGTGAAGGAAGGTAGTTTCTTTGCCTTCCTCGGACCGAACGGTGCCGGCAAGAGTACCACGATATCGATGATCTGCTCGCTTCTGAAGCAGGATTCCGGAAGCATAGAGCTTTTCGGCAAAACTCCCGAAGCTGCGAAGAAAGATATCGGCGTGGTCTTCCAGGACCATATGTTGGATCCGAATCTTACGGTTTACGAGAATGTATCTCTGAAAGGTGCGATGTACGGACTGAAAGGAGATGTTCTGAAAGAATCCGTTAACCGTGCACTGAAAGCCATGGGTGCGGACGACCTCCGCGACCGTACTTACGGAAAACTTTCAGGCGGACAGAAGAGGAGAGCAGACATAGCCAGAGCATTGGTTCACAATCCCAGGTTACTGATTCTCGACGAACCTACTTCGGGATTGGATCCTCAGAGCAGGAAAGCTCTGTGGAATGCGGTATTCGAACTGAACAGGAATTCGGGTACAACGATTTTCCTTACAACACATTACATGGAAGAGGCTGCGGAGGCCGATGACATTGTGATCATGAACAAAGGAAACATCGTCGCACACGGTACGTCGGATGAACTGAAAGCGATGTACTGCACCGATTTCATCAGGGCTGTTCCGAAAGACCATACCGCACTGAAGGAGAAATTGGATTCGATGAATATCGGATACACAGACGACAGAGATGCGTTCATCATTCCTGTCGCCGATTCCTTCGAATCGCTGCCTGTGTTGGATTTGATTAAGAATGATCTTCAGTCATTCGAAGTGAGAACGGGAACGTTGGACGATGCATTCATCAGAATCACGGGAGATGTTTCCGATGAATGAGATATTCGCGTTTGCAAAGAGAAACTGTCTGATCTATTTCAGGGATAGATCGTCTGTGTTCTTTTCTCTGTTGGGAGCGTTAATCGTCATACTTCTGTATCTTATCTTCCTGAGGAACAATCTTGTGGATTCGATAGCCGCGGCACTGCCTGCATCCTTCCCTTACGACATAGATTCCGTGAGAGGAATGGTCGATGCCTGGGTCTTATCGGGAGTTATAGCGATAGTCTCCGTGACAACGACGGTCGGTGCGTTCCAGACCATGATTCAGGATAAAGTGGACGGAAGGTACAGAGACGCTTTGATGACAACGATGTCGCCTGTGATGATTTCCGCATCGTATGTTCTCAGCACATTCATAGTCGGACTCATCATGAGTGTCATAACCTTCGTTATTTCCGTGATATTTCTGATGATAACAGGTACGTCGCTTTCGGTTCAGGGAACTTTGCTGACACTTGTTCTTACGGTTCCCGCTTCGCTGTCATCGTCGATAATACTCTATGCGATTGTTTCCGCAATCAAAAGTGCGGGAGCCTTCTCGGGATTGTACACAATTCTGAGTGTATTAATCGGATTCCTGACGGGAACTTACATGCCGTTGGGAACGATGGACGGATGGATGCAGAATGTAAGTGCACTCGTCCCCGCAACGCATATCGCAACGATGATGCGTAACATCTTCGGAAAAGATTCCTTCGATACCGTATTCTCAACGGCACCGACGGATGTTGCGGATAACATTTGGAATATGATGGGATACGACATTACACTCTTCGGATTCGATTTCACACCGATGACGAGTATTCTCTATGTAGTCGGCGTAACTGCGTTATTCTTCGTCATCGCCGTGGCTGTCAGCCGTAAGAATGTGTGATTCTGTAACATCATCTTATTATCCTTGTCCGCATACATCGGAACATGGAGAATCTCGAGGTCATCAAGATCACCTACAACGACGGCATCTACGTCGGACAGTACACCGAGAAAGACGGAGTACCCGTGGAGAACGGTGTCGGTGTGTTCACCTGGAGCAACGGAGACGTTTACGAAGGAGAATATTCCGACGGATGCAGAAACGGTAACGGTCTGTTCATCTGGGCCGACGGTAAAAAGTACGAAGGAGATTTCGTAGAAGACAAAAGAGAAGGCCGCGGGAAACTCACATGGGCGGACGGTACGTTCTACGAAGGCGAATTCATCAACGGCAGGATGCACGGTAAGGGAAGACTTGTATGGTCCAACGGTGAAGTGTATGTAGGGTGGTTTGCCAACGACAAAATGGAAGGTCACGGCATTCATTACGCAAAAGACGGTTCCGTAATCTACGACGGAGAATGGATTGAAAGCTGTCCGATTGAGATGGCTTGAGAAACATATTGATTATTTCAGTAAATTATTAAATAATCACAAGGCCGTCTTCATTCGCAGATACCGCTCTCAGACAAATCGCATTCATTGTCATAGGAATAGCAGAAACCTACTGTAATCCCTACCTCCTTTCGGTATTTGCCATCCGGTCGGGGTTGTTAGGAGCCAAGGCCGGATGATAGTGTTTCCGTATTTACATTGATATTTATCAATAAGTCTTTATTAGTAGTCTGGATAATGTGAATTATGTGTGACGAAGTCGTGATGCTGAAAGCCCTCGCGGACGAGAACCGCCTCCGCATCTTCAGGATGCTGACGGGCGGCGAGATCTGCGCCTGTAAGATATTGGAACAACTTAACATCACACAGCCCACACTCTCACACCACATGAGAATACTCGTAAAGAGCGGTCTTGTGAATTCAAGAAAAGACGCTCAGTGGATGAGATATTCCGTTAACGAAGAGGGCATCAAAGCTCTCAGACAGTTCTTTAAAGATCTTGTTCCCGAGAAAA
The DNA here is from genome assembly GCA_964504055.1 of uncultured Methanomassiliicoccales archaeon. Lineage (GTDB taxonomy): Archaea > Thermoplasmatota > Thermoplasmata > Methanomassiliicoccales > Methanomethylophilaceae > Methanarcanum. The sequence continues at coordinate 30,722 of CAZDCU010000001.1, read as the reverse complement.
TACCGTTAATCAACCCTGCATGCGACTGTAATTAATATTGATGAATTTCTATATTGAGAAGTATCTATATAGTAGTTCATCGATATACTAATCATGGCAGCAGAAAACATAGTTGCAATGGTGAGAGCACTCGGTGATGCGGACAACCTCACTATCTTCGAGATGGTTTCGAACGGTGAGATCTGCGGATGCAAAGTCGGAGAAAGATTCGGACTCGATAAGATCGGAGTAGACAGGAAGATGTCTTCCCTCGTAGCCTCCGGCCTTGTACAGACAGTCAAAGGAGACGAATGGGACCACTACAAAGTAGAAGAGACCCAGATGTGCCTCCTGAACAAATACTTCAACGACCGCATCAACGACTGCAGAGCGACCGGCTGCAAGTGTAAGTGCAAGGACGGTTGCTGTTAAACCTGACGGCGGGCGGAACCGCCGTCATTCCCTCTTACTTCCGTACTGTGACTTGGAAACCAAATCGTATCCTGCGTCCAGGAACATTTTCTTTATATCATCGTGTCTGTGAATCCATTCCGAAAGGTTGTCACTGTCGAGACGCGGCGTGGCACCGATTTCCGCAGCGGCGTTGTTCGCACCGAATTCTATCGATTTCTTATTGGCGGGATGTACTGCAAGATTTCCTTTGAACGCAAGACGTACGACGGCTACAATCTGTGCCAATCTGTCGTCTGAAATCTCTTCCATGTTACCCAACGGTGTTCCGGGAACACTCTCACGTCTCATCACGCAGATACCTGCGGGAGTTTCGTTCCTGAGTTCGATGATCTTGTCTGCCAATTCCTCGTTTGTGAATTCGATTCCTATAGGATCCAATCCCGTCGAAAGCATCAGTCCGCCTTTCTTGGCGTTCCTCATCGTCTCTTTGCGTTCTTCGAGAGAAAACGGAGTGTATTTTCCTTCGCCGAGCCTCGGTACGTGATATACTGCGGTGTAACCGCATTCCTTCAGATGCTTCGCATCCTCAAGTGTCAGTTCACCTGTGTTCGCGGTGAGGTAGTAATCTCCCGGAACGTTTTCTCTTATCTTCTTTCCAAGGGAAGCCAATCTCTCCAAATCGTAATATTCGGTGGTCCTGAGCGTGAACTGATAATATCCTTCCGCGTTCTTCTCGCGGATTATTTTCATCACGGTTTCATCGGATAATTCCGTGCATCCCTTAACAAGACCCCATTTCTCTCCGAGAGAACAGAATTCGCAGCTTGCCGCACACGGACGGAGATCCAATCCGATAGATGTTCCGACTTTGGCCTGGTTCAGTACCAACAGTTTGGATACGTCCCTCGCAGCCCTACCGAGATACTCGAATTCCTCCGAACCTGTTTCAATCGAGAGCAATCCGATAATCGATTCTCTGTCGAGAGCGTCGGGTCCGAGAGCTGTTTTCTTTGCATTATCAATCAATGCTTTGATTTTACCGTCCATTTGTTCTCATCTCTGAATAATCGTAATTTTTTAACACTCCGGAGAAAAAGGACATCTTTCTCCGATGCATTTGTCATTCGCATCCTGATGCGTACACTGAACCTCATGCCATTCCATTTCAACATCAAAGATTCTCTTCACTGTTTTCACGGCATTTCCCATTGAGACATTCGCACCTCTGTTACAGCATCTGGGACCTCCGATTTTACCCAAATCGTAAAGACAGGAACCTGTGAGCATATGCAGTTCGCCCCAGTTCTCTTCCTTGAGGGGATGGGTGTCTGCAATCACACTGAAGAATATTCCCGTAGATACTGCGGAACCGCAGTCTCCCGCATGTCCGCATGCCTTCGGAGGGATGAATGCACCTCTGCGCATGATTTCATCCAATGCCGTATTGAGATCGATCTTTCCTCCGGAATTTCTGTATGCGGAAGCCAATGCCGATCCCACGACGATATGGAATCTGAGGGGACGTGCGGCGATGAGATCGTCTGCAATCAGCGTATCGAGAATTTCACGCGGATTCTTTGAAGTCGATGCCTCACAGATCTGCTTGACTCTTTCTCTGATGTGCGGTTCCGCACATCCGTTGCAAATCGGTCCGTTTTCATCGGCATAATTCATATCTCCCGCTTTTCCGCAGGATGTACATTCTCCGGCGAATGTGTCTATTGTCTTTACCGCCATCTCAGTTCCCTCCGATTTCGTATCCGCATTCGATGAACATCTGCTTTACGGCATCGTGGTCGGATCTCCATTTTCCTATCGTAGAAGGATCGTGAACACTGTCACGCGGATTCGCACCCGTTCCCACGGATGTGCCGTTCGCACCCCATTCCATTGCCTTCCTGTTCGGAGGTACCGCAGACACGTTGTGTCCCGAAGCGAATCTTATTACTGCAGCAATCTGAGCCACTCTCAGATCGCTTACCTCCGGAATATCTCCGACAGGCGTTCCTTTGGGATTGATACGTTTCATGGAACAGATCGACATTGGATCGAATTCCCTTATCGTTACGAGAACGTCTGCAATTTCTTCGTCTGTGTGTTCGCTTCCGATCGGATCTATTCCCGATGATAATTTCATCTCAGAATCTGCAATATTTTTCATCGTTCTGAGTCTTACGGAAGGAGAGAACGGAGTGTCGATTCCTTCCCTCAGATGTAATGTGTGGTATGCACTGTTGTATCCCGCATCGTGAAGTTTCACGAGATCTTCGGGAGACAGTTCTCCGGTGTTGACACCGAGCATGAACTTACCTTTGACTTTCGAACGGATTGTTTCCGCAAGTTTACACAGTTTATCCACAGGATAGTATTCCGTGGTTCTTATCGTGAACTTTCTGTATCCTCTCGACATCTGCGATTCCATCAGTTCGATGATTTCTTCGGGTGACATTTCAATGTCAAACCCGTCCATAAGTCCCCATCTCTCGCCGAATGAACAGTAATTACAGCTTGCCTTACACGCACGGTAATCCAAACCGAATGCGGTTCCTACGGATGCTTTGTTACCGGATCTCTTCCTTGCCAATTCACGGGCTTTCTTTCCCATATATTCGCATTCTTCCGATTCCGGATCCAATGAGAGCATGCGGATGATGTCGTCCTTTGTTATGCTCATGTGATCCTTCATGCTTCTCTCGAATGCATCGTCAAGAAATCTTACGGTATCAGCGTCCATATAACAGCGTAATCTACAATTTGATAGATAAAAATTCTATTTGTTTATTCAGAACTCAAATAATACAGTATAAATATCTTACATCCCATCGAATTTACGGTTAACATGACCATCGAAGAAGATATCGCAAAAGGTTTCGGTGAAGGCTTCGACTGTTCCATGGCAGTCTTCTCGAGACTCGCCCCCGAAGTGGGCCTCACAGAGGAGCAGGGAAAGAAATTGGCATCGTGCTTCGGCGTCGGTATGATGCAGGGAACAATCTGCGGTGCGGTCAGCGGCGCGTTCCTTGCAATCGGTGCAAAATACGGAAACGTTGAAGCGGGAGACATGGCACAGAAAGGACTGTGCATGCAGAAGAGGCAGGAATTCATTGACAGATTCACTGCGGAATTCGGTTCTCTTACATGCCCCGGACTTCTCAACCTCGATCTCAGAAAAGATGAGGACATGAAGAAGGCACAGGAACAGGGCGTTCTCACACAGATCTGCCCCAAATACTGCAAGAGAGCAATCGAGATTGCAAAAGAAATTATCTGAGCTTCGTTATTGCTCCGACGTCCGTCCGAAAGATTTCATTCTTTCACGGACGTCGTAAACCCTTATTGGTGACTGTATGCCGAAGGAAGAGTTCATCTCAGCAGTGAAATGCGAAGGTAACGGGAACATACCCACATACCTGTTCGATGTCACACTCGGCATGGAAATAGCAGGGTACGATACAAACGAATTATTCGTATCCGGTCTTGACGGTGAAAAGTCTGCAAAATCTCTGCTGGCACTTCAGAAATATACAGGAATCGATGCAGTGAACGGTTCTGTCGTATGGATCGATACGAGAGAACTCGGTAACAAAGTGGAGTATCCTCCCCACGGGATAATGTACACCGTGAAAAACGTCCTGAAAGACGATCCCGATTTCATTTACAGGAAGAGGACGTTCAACGTCTCCGAGGAATCGGTAAGACAGGTTGTTCTTTCCCATAAATTGGTACGTGAAGGCACGGATGCGGCTCTTGTACAGCATATCCCATCGCCGATGAGCGTAGCCGCATCTATGAGAGGTTTTGAACAGTTTCTGATGGATACTCTCAGCGAACCTGACTATGTAAAAGATTTAATGAAATTCACATCCAGAGTAGACTGGCACGTTGCGGAGGCAGTCTTGAAAGAAGCTGTTCCGGACATGTGTCTCATTTCAGGTGCATATGACAATATCGATGTAATCGGCACCGATCCGTTCGAGAATATCTCAGTTCCTTCTATAGAAAAACTCGTCGGAAAAATAAGAAAATACGAAACATACGTGTGCTTACATCCTCACGGAAAACTCTCCGACAGCGGTACCGCGCAGAAATCGTTACGTGACATAAAGTTGGACTGTCTCTATTACGGAGAATATAACGACCCTGCAATCCTGAGAAGAAAATTCCCCAAATTCTCACTCATGGGCGGAATCGATACATTCACGACTATCGCACTCGGCGATATGAACAGAGTCATCAGAGACACAGGTGACTACGTCGATAAGATGTCAAAAATCGGCAACATGATTTTCACGTGCTCATGCTCTGTCGACAGAGGACTTCCGAGAGAGAAGATCAAAACGATGATTGATACAGTGAAACATCATTCTCCGTCTTTCTGATGTTTGAAAGATGAGAACAGTTTCTTCAGACCTTTTTTCTGCACCGGTTCTTCTGTGTGCACGGAAATTTCTTCCTTATCGACAAGCCACATTCCGTTGGGGTTTACGCCCAATCTTATGTTTTCTCCGGTGTGTCTGAGAGTGTTTGTATCAAGAGATACATTGAGAATGTGTCCGTTGCTGTCTATAACGTAATCCATCCTGACCCCCATGAAAGATGCTTCCGTAATCTTTCCTTCGATGGCTCCGTCATCGCTCTCAAAGAATGCTTCCGGTCTTATCACCAACATCTTTTCTCCTGGTTCCGATGAATAGCCGTCGATTGTGAATTTTCCTATTACAGAATCGATATTTCCGTTTCCGTCGTAGTTACAGGGAACGATGTTCTTCCATCCGAAGAATCTCGCAACCGTCATAGATTTAGGGTGCGAATAGAACTCTTCTGGTTGGGAGAACTGCTCAATGTGACCGTTATTCATCAACGCAATACGGTCTCCGACTGCTACGGCTTCTTCCTGATCGTGTGTAACGAAGATAACCGTCTGTCCCAGATCCTTACAGATTTTTCTTACGGCTGTGCGCATTTCCACCCTTAAACCTGCATCCAACGCACTGAGCGGTTCATCCAAAAGGAGTAACTTAGGCTTTACAATCAATGCTCTTGCCAAAGAAACCCTCTGTTCCTGACCTCCCGATAACTGTGTAGCGGGACGGTGTTCGAAACCTGTGAGTTTGACCATGTCGATGTACTTCTGAGTCTCCGAGTTCATCTCTTCTTTACCTGCGAATCTTCCCGTTACTTTCGGTGCAAACGAAATGTTTCCGAAAACATCCATATTCTTGAACAGGAACGGTTTTTGGAAAACCATGGAGATGGGTCTTTTTTCTGTGAGCATTCCGTCGACGGATTCCCCGTCGATAAGAATCGTACCGGAATCCTGTTCCTCCAATCCGGCTATAAGTTTCAGCAGGGTCGTCTTACCGCATCCTGACGGCCCGAGCATAACGACAATCTCTCCTTCTTCAACCTCAAGATCGAGATTGTCGATGCACGGAGATGCGGCGCCTTTGTATGTCTTTGTAATGCCTTTGATAGTAAGGAAACTCATTTCAGACCCTCTGATTGTTGACCTTGTCCGTTCCCATTATCCATGTGGATATTAGCAGGAAAACAACGGACGGAATGAAGAATATTATCGTTAACGCGGCAAGCATACTCTGCGATACCTGGCCGTACTTAATGGCAGGATACATTATCAGACCCATAGTTTCGAAATTGATCGGAGCGTACATACTGACGGCAAGGAATGTCGCCCATGAACTGATGAACACATACATACATGCGACCGCAAGACCGGATTTGATTGACGGCAATGTAATGTTCATCAGCACAGATAGTCTTCCGATACCCAATGTAGCAGCCTGATCTTCCACACCTACTTCGTAATTCTTGAATACGGGTACAAGCACCATAATCATATACGGAATCAGGAAGACTACTTCCGACAGTATCAGTGACGCATATGTCCTGTATATGCCCAATTTTGCAAACACACTGCCGATACCGAAGAGAACAATTATTCCGGGCGCCATGACAGGCATCATCGTGAACACCTGCACCCAGGTTTTTCCTTTGAAATCTTTTGTACCGATGAATTTGGCCGGGAATATAGCCAGTATCAATGAAACCAATACAACTACGCCCGATATGATAATGCTGTTCAGCGTAGTCTTCGGTATTTTGTAAGTATCAATGATTGCAACGTAATTATCCCATGTGAAACTGCTCGGCAGGAGATTCTTATAATCCCACGGTCCCGCAACAGACTGAATGAACAGAGGAATCACAGGATATACTATCACAATGATTGTAAACAGAATTATGATTTTCTTCATCGGATTCTTCACAATCATTCGTTCTTCCTCCCGGAAACAAGTGAATAGTACATCAAAACTGATGAAACAATCATCGTTATGATGAACAGAATGATGGATATTGTGTATGATTCCATGTGTTCTGGCAAAGTCAGTGTTATGTCGTTGTAATAATGGTAGGCCAACGTCACCAATGTATGTTCTCTTCCCACTATTGACGGCAGTTCGAATGAACCGAATACACATGCGAAACAGAGTACCGCCGTGTACGCAATGGATGATTTGAGTGACGGGAATGTGATGTAAATGAAACGCTTGATTTTTCCGACACCCAACGTAGCAGCCTGATCCTCCTGATCCGATGACAGGGAATGCAGTACCGCAAGAAATGACAATGCGATATACGGAACGAACATCCAGACAACCGAGAATATCACTCCGCGTCCCTGAGGGTCGCTGAAAATATTCGGAAAACTATTGTATTCTGTAATCAGGCCCAGGTTGTAGAACAGCGAACTTGTAAACCCTGTCTGTGAAAAAGCTATTATCATCATCGATGCACAGGTTATTGTCGGCATCGATATGTCGAACTGAAGAAGAAAAAGTGTCAGTTTTTTTCCTACGAACGTCTTGCGGACGGCCATAGCCAGGATGACGGCAGACACCATCGTTATAACGATGGATATGAGCGTTATCTTCACCGTATAAACCAAAGCATCCTGGAAATAAATGTCATTAATCGTTCTGACATAGTTGTCAAATCCGATAAACTTCCCGCCGAACGTATAGAAACTGTCCTTGAACGAGTAAATGACAGGTATGACGAAAAGTAAGATAATGACCAGTGAAGAGATGGCCACCGGGATCAGTTCTGACTTATCCCTGCGATTCATCTCTTCACCGATGCTGTTTATGTTTAAGCCGATGCCTTGATGAATTTGTCGGCGTACGTGGCAAGGTTGCTCTCGAGGTAACCGATTGCAGGCATTACCATGTTAGACTTAATCTGCTCAGGTGAGACGTAAGGCTTGTCGTATGCGTCCCAGTCGGTCCATCTGCTCTCGAAGAGCTGTTTCTGCTCTGCAGAGAGTGTGTCGAGATCGACGTTGTAACCGTTACCTGCGATACTGTAGTACGATGCCTGGTTTGCAGGGTCGTTGAACAGGTTTGCGATAACGATTGCTCCGTAGGGGTTGGGTGTGTGCTCCATAAGGAAGAGACCGCACCTGTTGGAACATACGGTGTCAGGCGCATATACGCCGATGTCTGCTGCATACATGTACGTTCTGTTGGCAAGTGACTCGGTGGAGTTCAGAGCGATCATGATTGTAGAGCTGCTGAAGTCCTTCTGCGTAGTGTCCTTGTTACCGACGAGCGTCTGGTTGGGTGCTGTGACCGCTGATGATGTTCCGGTCAGTGCCTTGTTCCAGTAGGGTGCTGTGTCGCTAAGGTATGCCTTGACGTAAGGTATCTGCTCACCGTATTTGTCGGCTGTTGTACCGTTGGCGCAGATCTTCTCGTTGATGTATGCCATGTATGTTGCTTTGTCCTTTGCTTTGTCGCCGGTGTATTTGTCTTTGAGGTCTCCGCTCCAGACATCTGCAGTCTTGTCAGTGCATGCAATCCATGAATTTCCCTTGGATGCGAGTTCGTATACCATGGCTTCGAGAATCAGCTGGACGTGGAAGTTGGCTGCTCCTGTTGCCGAGGGGAGATAGAACTGCTCCTGGTAGACCTTGGACCAGCTGTTGAGCTCGGTGTAGTTGTGAGGAAGTCCGTAGTAGACTTTTGCATTTGTGTCCTGATTTGCAACACGGTATGCTCTGACACTATCGAAAGTGTATGTCTTTGCAGCGTCAATGTCTGCGACGGCTGCGCTGCTTTCGAGTGCAACTCCGGTGGATTCGGTTGTGATTGTGACAGTCTTCACAGTCTTTCCGTCAACACTTGTAATTTTAACCTGGTTCCATTCGATATCAGGGTCATTGAACGCCGTGTTGTAGACGAATGATGTTGTGCTTCCGGAGAACGGGGCGACAGAAGAAACACTTCTGCTGTATGTGCCTTCACCGTAAACCGCCTCATATGCGGCTTTCCATGACTCGTCTGCAAGTCCGTCTGAGTACTTCATGTTGGGCATCTTGGATTCCCAGTCACCCTGAAGAATCAGACTGTTCTTGTTACCGTCATAGTTGATGAGGTTGATGTAGTTGGAAGCTCTTCCCCAGATGAAATCGTAAGAAATCTTTCCTGAAGTGGTGTATTCCTTAATCGCCATTCCATCGGTTGCATATCCGCTGCATGTCAGGTTGATGTCGTACAGTTCTTTGGCCTGTTTGACGATAACGTCATTAAACCAGTTGAGACAGGGCTGGTCGAAGTAGAATGCAATGTTAACATCTGTTCCCTTTGCTTTCTCTACGATCTCGTCCCAGGTCATATCTGCCAAGTTGTCGTGGCTCTTGTTGCCGCCGTTGTTATTGTTGCTTACAACGACTGCGACTCCTGCAATCACGAGGATTGCGACTACGGCAACTGCAATGAGTGCCTTTGGATCCTTAATCATAATAATCCCGTTGCGGAAAACGTTTGTGTAATTATTTAATTATTTCAGTTTTACCTCCAATAATATCTTCAATAATCAAGCATATGTTTGTATCAAATAAAACAAAGTTGCATTTTTAATAAGAAAATATGTTGATTTATCCTCCGCACACTAATAATCATATGAAACGTTCCGAACGCGTTCCGAATAACGAAATCCGCAGCGTAAACAGTCCCCAAAAACACCGTTTTCCGACCCGATGTGATTGTTTATATCAAACGAAAGTATGCGGATGTCCATGAACGGAACCGGCAGGACAAGGATGCTCGTCCTCGGAGGATACCTCGGAGCGGGCAAGACAACATTGGCGGTCAACATCGCAAGATCTCTCAAAGAAAGAAGGGACAAATCCGTCTCGATTATCATGAACGATCAGGGCGATGTGTTGGTCGACACGGAATATTCCAAAGATGCCGGATTCGACACGCGTGACATCATGGGCGGATGCTTCTGCACCAACTTCGATAAGTTCGTATCAAGCGCAAGAACATTAGTCACAACCGGAAAACCGGATGTCATCATCGCCGAACCCATCGGCACATCCACGAACATCATGAGTTCCGTTGTGGCACCCATGAGATCTCTCCACCCCGATGAATTCAGTGTCGCACCGTTTACCGTAGTTGTAGACTGTGTCAGGGCATTGGACATTCTCTCCGAGAAAGAGAAAAGAACCGAAGATACCGTGGACATCATTCCCGCACATCAGATCAGAGAAGCGGAAGTCGTCATTCTCTCCAAAGCCGATTTGGTTAATGAAGATACTATTAAGAAAGTTAAGGAAGCCGTCCTGAAAGTACTGCCCGGAATAAGAATCATAGAATCGTCGTCCGTGGACCTCAGAAATATGGACGAGATTATGGATCTGATTCTCTCCGACGAAGTCAGTACCAAAGCGCCTACCGGCGAACAGAACAAAGGATTCGCATTCGAGAAAGCGAAATTGGGATGGTATTCCGGTACATTCGACCTCACTCCGAAAGACGATGTCGATATGTATTCTCTCGAAACCGACATCATGCGCGGAATAGCGAAAGAATACGGTTCCAAATCCATCGTTCACGTTAAGGTGTTGGTGGAATCTCCCGAATCCGCAGCGAAGATGTCTCTTGTCGAGGAAACCATGCAGGTCGACGGAATCTACGGTTCCAGGTACATCAAAACCCCCGGAAAACTTGTACTCAACGCAAGAGTCGTTTCCCCTCCGAAGAAACTCGAAAGCACCATGAGGGCATTGATCGACGACATGGTCAAAAAATACCCCATGGAACTGAAGATTACAGGTGAGAAGTGTTTCACGCCGAAACCCGAATCTCCGTCGCATTTCTTCTTCGAATGAATTTACCTTTCCGGACCGTGTGAAACACGGCCCGGAACATCTTATTCCCGAACAGGGAAAATATAATATCGTCTGTTGTCTCTGGCTCATCCGTGAAGAGAAAGGAGTTGGAGATGAAGTTACAGCGCGTGGCACCCTTCAGGGAACCCGTCGCTTCACTGGAACAGTATCCCACTCCTTCAACAATTGCATCCGACATTCTCTTCTCCGCATACGCATCCGGAGATGTTCTTGACAAAACGGTAAACGATCTCGGATGCGGAACGGGAATATTCGCAATAGGTGCGAAATTACTGGGGGCAGGTACGGTAAGAGGATACGACATCTCATCTTCCGCACTGAAAACCGCAAAAGAAAACGCGGAAAATCTCAACGCAGATATCGAACTCACCGAATGCGATATTTCGGAAGTGAACGAAAAGGCAGATACAACGTTCATGAACCCTCCGTTCGGATGTCAGAACAAACGTGCCGACAGACCCTTTCTCGACAAAGCTATGGAACTCTCCGATTCAATTTATTCCATTCACATGGCCGAGACGGTAGACTTCCTGAAAGAGTATGTCGAAGCCTCCGGAAGGGAAATCGTCGCGTGCGCGACCTATAAGTATAATATCCCGCACACGTTCACCTTCCACAGGAAAGAAAAGAAAGAGGTTGACATAATCGTTGTCAACGTAAGATAAGAAGTGATTTTATGAGTGAAAACAAAGAAGTGTTCCCCGGAGACGAAGTCGCAAGTGAAGAAGAATACCTGGCATCCGAAGGGACATTCGCAAAGAACGGTGTAGTCTACGCCGCACAGATCGGTACACTCGTCCTCGATGACGATGAATGCATCGCCAAAGTCATATCTCCCAACCCCCCGAACGTACTGAAAGTAGGGGACATCGTATACGCTTCAATCGGCGACATAAGAAAAACGATGGCAACAGCCAACGTATTGGCCAAAGACGGAACATGCAGAAGAATCGGAAGCGAAACATACGGAACAATCCACGTTTCCAAGATTTCACCCGACTACACAGACGATGTTTCGAAAGAACTCAGAAAGGGAGACCTCGTAAGAGCGATGGTCACAGGTGTGAAACCCTCACTTCAGCTTACTACCAAGGATGCACACCTCGGTGTAATCCGTTCATACTGCGGAAAATGCAAGACAGAACTTGACAGAAAGGGAAAACAGCTCTACTGTCCCAAATGCAACCGCAGCTCATACAGAAAACTCGCCGACGATTACGGCGACGTTGTGATCGAATGACCTCCGAGGACGACCTCCAAAGACAGATAGACTCCCTCAAGAAGGAAGTCGCGGGACTGAAAGAATTCGTCAGGGCACTCTACGGTATGATCACCGAAGAAGAGGAAGACGACGAATACACAGGCGGAATAGAGGTCGGAAGGTACAACACATGAAGCTTGTCTCACTCTTATCCGGAGGAATCGACTCTCCTGCCGCGTCATATGTCATGGCGAAGCAGGGTGCGGAGATTATCCTTCTGCACATGGATAACGGATGTTATGCGGATGCGAAGGAATTGGATAAAGTGAAAAAGATTGCATCCCGCCTGTCCGAAGTTACGGGACAGGAAATGCCGCTGTATTCTTTCGATCATGAGACAAACCAAACCATTATTCACAAAAACTGTGAAAATTCCTATCAGTGTGTCTTCTGCAAGAGAACAATGCAGCACGTGGCGAGAGAATTCGCCAAACTGCACGGTTGTTCGGGGATAGTCATGGGGGACTCTCTGGGACAGGTAGCTTCACAGACACTGAGAAACATCACGGCCGAAGGCCATAATCTCAATTTCCCGATAGTCCGTCCGTTCATAGGAATGGATAAGCTGGAAATCATAGACATAGCGCAGAAAATCGGAACCTACGATCTTTCCATCATACCCACATCGGGATGCGGAATCGTTCCGGTAAGGCCGATAACGGAAGCTTCCGTCGAGAAAGTAACGGCTATGCAGTCGAAATTCGATTTCGATAAAATGATTAAAGACTGCGTAGCGTCCGCGAAACGCATTCAGTAATATCTTCCGCGGTTGAATGCGTAACAGGTTGCGATTTCTTCGTCGCTGTACAGCATATCCATCGTAACCCTGTTGATGTACATCGCCTGAACTGCAGAAATATACAGAACATAATCGCCGATCGGAATCATACGGTCATTCTTCTTCGGCGGCTTGACGGTTATAGGTACGAGTGCGGGTCCCGAACATGCGGTACAGACACGGAAGTCCTGTTTCTGTTCGAGGATGTATTTCTTAACGTCCTCATCGACCTCTATATTCCAAGCCATGTGCGGACGATACAACGGTATGATAAATAATGTGGCATTCTAATCCGTGAAAATGAGCCAGATTTACTGTTGATTTGTCAATTTTACGGTTTAGTTATGACAAACACTTTAATATCAGTCATGTCAGTGTAGTTAACGGCCATAATATATGGTCAGAAGGGTAAAACAATGGCAAACGACATTAAAGTGGGACCGTTCTCAATCGGTACCGTTATCGCATTGGTCGGAGCAATACTGGGAATTATCGCAGTATTCCTCGCATGGTTCGACTACTCAGAAACAACTATACTTGGAACTTTCAAACACACAATCACCGGAATGGGCTTCCTTTCCGAAGACGGCATCGCAGACGGATTCTACAAGTACTGCCCTCTGATTGCATTCATCCTTGCAATCGTTGCAGCTGTCCTTAACGTCCTCCCTGTCCTCAACGTCAAGATTGAAGGCAAAGTCGTGAACATCGCTTCGATTGTTCTCGGTGTTGTAATGATTGTTCTTGTCGTCGTCTGGGGTACAGCAAAACTCGTATCCGGATTGGACACAACAGGATTCAGCTACACCGGTATCGGTGCATGGCTCATGATTGCCGGCGGTGTGCTTGCAGCAGCAGGCGGCGCAGCCAACATGTTCCTTAAAAACTGATTTTTTTCTATGCGGGGCTTCGCCCCCGCATCACATTTATTATCAACATTACAATTGTCTGAACAATGATTATCGTCTTGGACAGCTCTGCAGTCTTCTCCATGGAGAACCTTCCCGAAGGTGAGTGTGTCTGCCCTCCCGGCGTGATAAACGAACTCAGGAAGTACAAAGATCCGAGATTGGATCTCTGGGGAGATATGCTCCGCACGTCGGACTGTACTCAGTCTTCTCTGAAAAAAGTGGAAGAAGAGGCAAGAAAAAGCGGAGATTTGGGAAGACTGTCTCCCGTAGATATGACTGTCATCGCACTCGGTCTCGACCTCAACGGCATCGTTTATTCAGACGATTTCTCCATAGAGAATGTCTGTGCCAGAATGGGCATACAGTACAAAGCCGTAGGTACAAACGGTATCAAGAAAGTCGAGAAGTGGAACTACCAGTGCATCGGATGCAAAAGATGGTACAAAGAAAAAATGGACGAATGTCCCATCTGCGGTTCGCAGATGAAATCCCACAGAAAGAGATAATCACGGGAAGATGCGCTTGCATCTGATCAGATTGTTCATGCGCCTCTTACCGAGGATTCCCATGCACATTGTGACCATCCACTCAGGTCCGCTGAATGCAAATGTGTCTGCAAGTTTCTTGTTGAATGCCGCAGTCTTGAGAGGCTTCTCCATAACTCTGCGCCATTCTGTTTCGTAATCGGTCAGAGGACGTCCTGAGAGAATATTATCTGCTGCAATATTTCCGCAGATACGTCCCGCAATACGTGCCAGAGGAATACCTCCGCCGTTGACGGAGATTACATGACCTGCTGCATCCCCTACGACCATTCCGTTGCCTGACACAGTCTTGGGAATAGGTCCTTCGGACGGAACGTACTTACCTTCCATCTTACCGATAATGTTAAACTGATTCTTCTTCACGAAGATATCGAAATACTCTCCGAGAGTACCGTCTGCGAACTTGGGTGAGAATCCGACACCGACATTGGCCTGTCCCTTCTTCGGGATAATCCAACTGTATGCTCCGGGAGCGATTCCTCCGAAGTACATCACGACAACAGGCTCGAAATCTCCCTTCGCCTGCGCCGTAACTGCAGGATACGGACGGTGGTTTTTCTGAAGACCCAGTGACCTTGCGACACGTGAACCTGGTCCGTCGGCACCGATGATAACTTTGTATTCAATCTCACCCTGACTCGTAACCGCCTTACCGTCTTTGATTTCTTTGAAAAGACAGTTCTTGATGAGTGTGGCACCCGCTTTTTCAGCCTCGGATGCAAGATACTGATCGTAAGCGTCACGGTTTATGGTGTAACCGAGCATAGGAATATCCGTTGCCTTGTTCTTAGGGTTAACAAGTCTTATTCTGTCGGTTTCCGCCAACTTCATCTCATTGGGAAGTTCGAATGTCCCTTCAAGATCTTCCGCAAGAGGGAACATCGTTTTAATCTCTTCAACTGCGGGAAGATATTCCCCGCACCTTACGGGAACACCTACTTCCGGCCTTCTCTCGATAAATGTGACCTGGATTCCTTTCTCGGCGGCATACCTTGCGACTGTCGAACCTGCGGGGCCTGAGCCGACAACAAGAATATCAGTCGTAAGTTTATCCATCGAATCACCTGTCACGAGCAACGACGTACTTAGCTAACAGAACAAACGAGTCTCTGTAAACCGACTCGGGAAGTGTCATTATTCTGTCAATTGCTTTCTTTGCGATATCTTCCGCTTTGGAAAGACATCTCTCAATCGCCGATGTCTTCTTGATAAGTTCCAATGCCTCGGCGACGTGTTCTTCGGAGGGTTCGATTTCGGTGAAAACCTCGGCGATTCTCTTTCCGTATTCGGGATCCTCCATAGCCAGAATCGTAGGAAGTGTGGGTTTTCCTTCGATGATATCGAGCCCCACTTTCTTTCCTGTATTATGAATATCTCCGACAACATCCAATGTGTCGTCGACAATCTGGAAAGCCATTCCGATGCCGTGTGCGTAATCGCCGATTGCTTCGATTGTGTCTTTATCGGCACCTGCGAGGTAAGCTCCTGATTTTGCACTTGCTTCGATGAGTTTCGAAGTCTTTCCGCTGATAATCTCATAATAATCGGCTTCTGTGACTTTCGTTATGTGTTCGAAGTCTTTCTGAACGAATTCTCCTTCGCTCATACTTGAAGCCGCATCGACAATAACATCGACAATATCGTTGCTTGTGGCCCCCAGTGCCTGGAAACCTTTTGCCATCATGTAGTCGCCGGCAACGATTGCTTTACTGACAGAGAATTCTTTGTGCAGTGTCCTTCTTCCGCGTCTGATCTCACTCTTATCGTTGATATCGTCGTGAATCAGAGATGCAGTGTGAACAATCTCATATGCAGAACCCAAGGATACGGCTTCGGAAACTTTCTTTCCTCCGCATGCTAAGTATGCCAGAATACACATTGCGGGCCTTATCCTCTTGCCGCCTGAATTGACAGTGTAAAGGCACATCTCATTAAGTTCGCTGTTTTCGGAACGGATTACAGAGTGTATCTCGTCCTCGACCATGGCGAGCTCTTTGGATATAGTATCATACCAGGCTGGCTCCATCAAGCGAGGATAGATATAATGTACTTAAATTCTTTTCCGAAAGAATTCTGTCGGAAGATACCGACAGCGTACCGTTTTACATTATCTGGCTGATAAGAAAAGATAAGAGATAAAAGGGTTTGAGAATCGGGCCGTTTCCGGCCCGATGTTTATACCGTTCAGAGTCCGAGCAGTGCGGAAGCCGCAGTGCTGCAGGCATCGATCATTGCTGTCGGGTAGACACCGAGGTAGATCACGAATGCAACACAGATCAGCATAGCGATCATGTGTGTGCTCTTGATCTTGATCTTCTCCGTGCTCTCTCCTACATCCACGTACATGGCCTTGACGACCCTTGCGTAGTAGTACAGCGAGATAGCGGAGTTCAGGATAGCAATGAGGCCGAGCCAGAGCCACTGTGTGACAACTGCGCCGTCAACGAAGATTGCACTCGAGAAGAGGACGAACTTCGATGTGAAACCGGCAAGCGGAGGAATACCTGCGAGTGAGAACAGGAAGATCAGCATACATGCCGATACCAACGGTGCTCTCTTTGCGAGTCCCTTGTAATCGGAGATCTTCTCTCCGAGGCCTGCGGTAATCAGTGCGGCTACGATGATGAATGCTCCTCCCTTCATGAACACGTGTGTGAACATGTGGAACAGACCGCCTGTGAGTGCGTACTGACTCATGACGGCGAGAGCAATCAGGATGTAACCTGCCTGGGCGATACTCGAGTATGCGAGCATCCTCTTGATGTTGTCCTGCGAGATAGCTACGATGTTACCGACAGTCATCGTGATTGCCGCGATGAATGCGAAGATGTACTGCATCTCCTGAGTTCCGAACTTTGTTGCGTTTGCAACAACGAACAGAATGAGGAAGATCTTGAAGAGCACAACGAATCCCATCTTCTTCGAACCTGTTGCCAGGAATGTCGAGACAGGTGTTGATGCTCCCTCGTACACATCGGGCGCCCACATATGGAACGGAACTGCAGCGATCTTGAATCCGTAACCTGCGATCATCGCAATGAGACCGATCAGGAAGGGATAGTTCCACTGGGTCATTCCGCTGATGTAGACACCGATCTCTGCGAGATTGATGGTACCGGAAAGACCGTAGATCATGGAGATACCGTAGAGTGTAAGTCCTGAGGAGAGACCTCCGATAATCAGGTACTTGACACCTGCTTCTGCAGCCCTGGGGTCGTTCTTCTTCATTGCTGCGAGAGCATATGAGGAGATACTGACAGTCTCGACACCGACGAAGATGCACAGGAGGTTGTTGGAGCTTGCCACGAAGAGCATACCCGCAAGAGCCACGAGGAGCAGCGAGTAGTACTCGGCTGCGGAGCGTTTCGTCGTCTCAGCGGACTGAGGCGAGATCAGTATTGTAAGTCCGACCACTGCGAAGAACAGGAGCATCATCAGCGCTGAGAACGAATCCAGCGAGAAGAGGTCCATGTACACGCCCTGGATGCTTGTTTCCATGAGTGCGATTGCTGCGATTGCGGCTGCCAGGATAATTGCGATTTCCGCAATTACTGCGCACCATTTGCCGTCCTTTGTGAGGTACCAGATCAGAGGTACAATCAATGCACCGACGAGAATGATGATCTCAGGTGCAATCGGAAGCACGTCTTTGAATATGTTAGTAAGGAACGATACGTCCATCAGAACACCCCTGCGAACATTGATGTGTAGGTCTCAATGAAGCTTGCTGCATAGTCAGGCATGATACCGAAGAATGCGATCATAACGACCATGATTCCCATTGCCACGAATTCGAATTTGCTGATATCGTGGATCGGTCCGCCGTGTACACCGTGCTCGAAGTCGAGCTTGAGCGAGAGGTTGCCGAAGAGCGTCCTCTGCATTGCCCAGAGGTAGTAACCTGCTGTGAGCATCATCGAGAGCATACCGAAGACAATCATCCACACGTACTGTGTGTTCGCGATGAATTCCCAGAATGCATAGAGGATACCGAACTCAGCGACGAATCCCACAAGACCGGGGAGACCGAGTGATGCCATGAAACCGAACATCATGAAGAATGCCCATTTCGGCAGCTTTCCGGCCAATCCTCCGAGGAGAGGGATTTCTCTTGTACCGATGTTGTGACCGGCAAGACCGCAGACCATGAAGAGGACGGCGGTGATGAGTCCGTGTGCGAACATCTGGAAGATAGCGAATTCGATTCCGATGTCTGAGAGACATCCGATACCGAGCAGAACCATTCCCATGTGGCTGATAGATGAGTATGCAACCATCTTCTTGAGATCTGTCTGTCCGATACATGCGTATGCACCGTAAATCATCGAGACGATACCGAGGATGATCATTACCCACTGCCACTCGACTGCACCGATCTTGAAGTTTTCAAGACAGACCCTTATGATACCGTAGGAACCCATCTTAAGCATCACACCGGCCAGAAGGACTGAACCTCCGGTAGGTGCTTCGACGTGTGCGTCGGGAAGCCATGTGTGGAACGGAACGATAGGCATCTTGACGATGAATCCGAAGAACAGCAGTCCGAAGACGGCGGTCTGGAACCATTTGTCGGTGTTGGTGCTCATGTATGCTGTCACAGCCTCAAAGTCGAAGTTGCCTCCGGCAGTGAAGACCATGATGAAGATACCGAGCAGCATCACAAGCGATGCCACGTGTGTGTAGATGAAGAACTTGATTGCAGAGTAGTGCCTGCGGGGTCCTCCGTACCAGGAAATCATGAAGAACATCGGGATCAGCGTAACTTCCCACATGATGTAGAAGAGGAAGTAATCGGCTGCGAGATAGACTCCCATGAGTCCGAGCTCCATCAGAAGGAGCAGTGTGTGGTAGTAGTTCGGCCTGTCACTCTCTTCGAATGAGAAGAGGCAGACAACGAACACGAGGAGTGCCGTAAGGAACACCATCAGGATGCTGAGACCGTCGATTGCCAGTTTGAAGTTAAACTGGAAGAAGTCTGTCTTGATCCAAACCTCGTTAATTCCCATTGAGGTGTAGTCGCCCTGTATGAAGAGGATTGCGACTGCAACCATTGTCGCTGCGGAGAATACCAAAGCGACGAATTTTGCGTATTTTGCCCTCTCATTGCCCATAAGAAGAGTCAGAATGGCTCCTACGAAGGGAATTGCGAGCAGGAATAACAACATATCCATCTTACAAACCTCCTGCGAACACTATGGCGAACACGAGAATCAGGACCACTACACCTGCGACAACAACTGTTGCGTAGTCGCGGACGTGACCTGTTTCCATCCTGCTGACGACATCTCCGCTTCCGATAACGGCGTTGGAGAGACCGTTGACTGTTCCATCAATTATGTTCCTGTCGAATGCGTCGACAATCTTTGCAATGCCCGCACCGAGTTTCCAGGAGATCTGGTTGTAGAGCTCGGGGAAGAAGTACCTCCTTGTGAGGAGCTTGTAGAGTGCGGACTGTCCGTTCTTGTTGAAGATACCGGGGTTGATGGCTTTCTTCGCGTACATGAAGTAAGCGATGATAATACCGACCAATGCAAGTACGATTGAGACGTATGTCCAAATGTTCTTGAAGATCGTTTCTGCGATCTCCGTTCCGGATTCCATCTCTATGTTGGGGAATCCCATTGAAACGAGTGCGTTCTCGACAAGTGAACCGAGTCCTGCGAAGACAAGAAGTCCCGAGAACAGTGCGAACACTGCGAGTACGACAAGGGGAGCCACCATAATCTTGGATTCGTGGTGGCAGTGCTGTGCATTCTTTCCGGGTGTACCGGTGAATGTCATGAACCACATACGGAACATGTAGAACGCTGTCATGAAGGCTGTGACGACTCCGAGTGCGAAGAGCACGACGAAGAAGACCTGGCCGTTCGAACCTGCGTTCATTGCCGCCTCGAGAACCATATCCTTTGACCAGAATCCGCTGAAGATAGGAACTCCGGCAATTGAGATACAACCGCAGAGCATTGTCCATCCTGTGACCGGGATCTTCTTGATCAATCCGCCCATGAGGCGCATATCCTCCGTTCCGGTGCAGTGGATAACCGAACCCGAACAAAGGAACAGGAGACCTTTGAAGAACGCGTGGTTCAACATGTGGAAGATACCTGCGAGGTAACCGAGTGCTCCGAGTGCAACGAGGTGGTGGTTTCCGGTTGCGTAACCTTCAGCCAAGAGCCATCCTCCTGCTCCGAGAGCGAGGATCATGTAACCGAGCTGTGAAAGTGTCGAGTATGCGAGCACTTTCTTGATGTTGAAGTTGTTAAGAGCCATCGAAGCAGCGAAGATCGCTGTGAATCCGCCGATGAAACCGATGAACAGGAGCACATTCTGTCCGTACTGCGCGTTGAACACGTAGAGAGGCATTGCCCTTGCTGTGAGGTAGACACCGGCCTTGACCATTGTGGCTGCGTGGATAAGTGCGGAGACTGTCGTAGGACCTGCCATCGCATCCGGAAGCCAGTCGTGGAGCGGGAACTGCGCACTCTTACCGATTACACCGCCGAAGACCAGAAGGCCTGCGACTGTAAGGAGTTCGGGGTTGGCCGCACCGATTGCCTTGATTGTTGTGGGGTCGAAGATGCTCACGTAATCCAACGATCCGAAGAGGTAGAGCAGAATGAACAGTCCGCCCATAAGCGAAACATCACCGGCACGTGTGACAAGGAATGCCTTCTTTGCCGCGGATGATTTGTCTTTTGCCTCGGGATGGTCGAAGCTCCAGAATCCGATCAGGAGGTAGGAACAAAGTCCCATGATCTCCCAGAAGATGAACATCTGGAGGAAGTTGCTCGAAACGATGAGACCGAGCATTCCTGTAAGGAAGAGTGAGACCTCACCGTAGTACCTCGTCTTCTTTGCGCCCTGGTCGTCCATGTATCCGATTGAATACACGAAAATCATGGTCGAAATGAATGACGAGAACAACATCATGATACATGTCAGACCGTCAATGTAAACTCCGAAGTTAATCTGGAAGTTTCCGATGAGCAGCCATTTCATGTCATATGTGTAACTGCTGTAGTCGCCTGTGATGAATTCATAGGCTACGAGTATTGACAGCACGCATGATGCTGCCGCGCCGAGGATGGCCACATAACCTCCGCCCTCGCGCATCTTCCAGCCGAGAAGTCCGACTATGACGAAGCACAGGATCGGAAGGCAGGGAATGAGCCATGCATAATCCATTATCATGTTTACCACCTCATAGTTGTGAGATCATCCGTGCTGGACGAACCTCTTGTCTTGTAGGCGTTGAGGATCAGTGCGATACCGACTGCAACCTCAGCTGCCGCTATTGCTATAGACATAATCACGAAGACGTTACCGATTGTTGCGTCGGCGCCGACGTGGTATGCCGCGAATGTGATGAAGTTGATGTTTGCTGCGTTGAGCATAAGTTCAACACTCATCAGTGCTACGAGCGCTCTGCTCGTGGTCATCATACCGTAGAGACCGAGACAGAAGAGTATTCCTGCGAATACAAGGAAGAATTCCATCGGAATCATTCTTTCGCCTCCTCTTCTGTATCTTCGTCTTCTTTAGACAGGGTGACTCCTGCAATGATCGCTCCGAACATTACTGCACCGAGGATCAGCATAATCGGACCCCATTTCTCGAAGAGGACATAGTTGATGCTGTTTTCAGCCACCTTTCCGGTGTCATCGGGTGCGAACGGTACACTTGCGGGTTCTTCGTTTTCTTCGAATCCCCAGTTGACCGAGAGAACACCGACAATGATTATGACGGCCATTGCGACTGCGAAAATACCGCCTAATACTGTCTTCTTACTCATCTACTTCATCCCCCTTGATTGACCTCCTGGTAAGCATTATACTGAATGCGTACAGGATGGTAATGGCTCCGACGTAGACGACAACCTGAACCGCACCGATGAATTCGGCGTTCAGGAAGTAGTATGTCGCAGCTACACAGACGAACACGAATGCCAGGTAGAATGCGCTGTGCATGATCTCTTTCGATGTTACGACGTGGATTGCGGCGAGTATTGCCAATGCGGCCAATACGAGGAATGCAACTGCATCCCAGTTTCCGTTAATCCATGCCCATGTGTCGACGAGTCCGTTCCAGACTCCATCAATAATGTCATTTGCTGTAACCATCACAGCACCTCCTCAATCTTGAGTGCCTGTTTCGGGCATGCAATCACACAGTTCTCGCATGACACACAGCGGGAATTGTCGATCTTCGGGTGTTTGATGTCCCTGCCCTTGTCGTTCTTTCCGACGACTTCCATCTCGATAGCGTTGACAGGACAGACTTTTGCGCACTTCTGACAGCTGATACACTTTGCACCGTCGAGGACGGGCCTGTCGGTCTCGTAGAAGGCTGTGGGCTTATCGGTCACACCCTTTGCGAGGTTGGACAGCAGGTGCTCTTCGAGGTGGACTTCCATCATCTCGTTTGTTCCTTCGAAGGCAAGCCTCCTGGGGTCGTAGATGAGATCCATTCTCGTGAACTCTGCGAGTTCGTAGTCTGTTGTCGTAGTCATTGCGTTAACCGGGCAGTACTCTGCGCAGTATCCGCACATCATGCATCTTCCGACGTTGACCTGAGGCCTCTTGACAGGCTTTCCTTCATCGTCTGGCACTTCAACAAGTTCAATACATGTAGTCGGGCATGCCCTGACACAGATTCCGCATCCGAGACATTTGTCAAAGACGAGTCCGGGGCGTCCGCGGTAGTTGTCCGGAACCCATTCCTTCTCATAAGGATACATGATGGTGACGGGTCTCTGGAACGTGGATTTGAACATCCTCCTGATGGATGCAACCATCGGGACGATGATTCCTTCGCCCTTGAACTTCTTGTTTGCATATTTATCCAATACTTTCATCGGCATTACATCCACCCTACCATCTTAATCACGATAACTACTGCCAGGTTGATGACTGCCAGAGGCATGAGGATTCTCCAACCGAGGTTGACGATCTGATCTGTCCTGACACGGGGCATAGCACCTCTTGCGATTGCAAAGAATGCGAAGACGAAGCAGACCTTGAGGAAGAACATAATCTCAGCACCCCACCAGTCGGTAGGAAGTGTGGGACATGCCCATCCGCCGAGGAAGAGGATAACGATGAATGCACATGCTGTGTATCCTCTGAAGTAGTCTCCCAACATGATGAGACCCCACTTCATACCGGCGTACTCTGTCTGCCATCCTTCGACAAGCTCAGCCTCTGCTTCCGACAGATCGAACGGAACACGCTCCGACTCTGCGATAGCGCAGATGAAGAAGGTGAAGAAACCGATGATCTCAGGAATGACAAACCAAACGTGTTCGTTCTGGAATCTGATGATATCGTTGATTCCGTAGCTTCCCGCAAGGAGACATGATGAAGCAAGGATAATGAGCATCGGGACCTCGTATGAGATCATAAGCTCTGCAGCTCTCATACCTCCGATAAGGGAGTACTTGTTGTTCTGCGACCATCCTGCACACAGGATGAGGAAAGGTGCCAATGCGAAGACACCGAAGAGGATCAGAAGACCCACTTTGTAATCTGCGATGAACCACCTTTCGGAGAGAGGCACCATACATGCCAGAAGAACCGATGTACCGATGACGAGCGAAAGTCCCCACCAGTAGATTTTCTTATCAATGGCTTTAGGTGCGATGTTCTCCTTCATAAATGTCTTAAGACCGTCTGCGAGACACTGGAAGTATCCGAGAGGTCCGATACGTGTTGCACGCCTGTCCATGACCCTTCCGAGAATCTTACGCTCTTCCCAGATCATTGTCAGGTTGATGACGAAACCGATAGCGAAAATGACCACTGCCATAAGGACGAGTGTCAGTCCGTTCATCATTCCGTCGTCGATAAGGAACTGCGACACGCAGTTGCCGGGTATGAGCAGGTTGATCAGCCACGCGATGAGACCGAGAATAACCTCGCTCAGCTTGTAGCCGATGTCATACGGCAGGTTGTACACATCTCCGAAGGGATAGTGCGTGTTCTTGAGAGGATCGTTGTAGACAATCCATTCCAAAATGCTGCTGTATGCCATCTAATCACCTGTCTGTCTCTCCGAGACACATATCGATCATAGCCATGATTGACGGAATATCCGCAATCCTGACGCCCTGTACCATGTGCTTGGATGCCGAAACGTTGACGAAGATCGGACTGCGGACCTTGAGCCTGTAGGGCTTCTCGGTACCGTCGGATACGAGGTACATGATACTCTCACCGCGCGGATCTTCAATCTTTGCTACGTGTGTTCCTGCGGGAACGCACCTGGGCACCTTGACACGTGACGGAGCCTCTCTCGGGAGACTCTGGAGCTTCTTGAACGACTGCCTGATCATCTCGCATGACTGGTACATCTCCTCGATCCTTACGAGGAACCTGTCGTATGCGTCTCCTCCTTTCGTGCTGTTCTTGTTGAGCACGGGGACTTCGAATTCGAGTTCGCCGTATGCGTCGTACGGATCGTCTCTGCGGACATCGTAATCGACACCGCAGCCTCTCATTGCGGGACCTGTGAGACCCCAGTTGGCTGCGTCTTTTGCCGTGATGTAACCGATACCTTTCATACGTCCGACGAAAGGCGAGGAATCCGTTGAAAGCTTGAGAATTTCGGGAAGACCGACTTCTTCGAACCTCTCGACACATCTCATACAGTCTCTCTCGAAGTAGTAAGGCATATCGTTCCTGACACCTCCGATACGGGGGTAGTTGGTGGTAAGCCTCTGTCCGCAGAGCCTGACGTTGAGATCGAGGAAGAACTCCCTCTCCCTGAGTGCCCAAAGGAACACTGTCAGGTTACCGAGATCGGTACCGACTGCCGCGAGCCACATCAGGTGCGACTGGATACGGCAGATCTCATCTGCGATGACACGGAGGTACTGTGCCCTTTCGGGGACCTCGATGTCGAGTGCTTCTTCGACGACCTTACAGTAAACGTGCGACCATGTCATGGATGCAGAATAACAGAGACGGTCTGCCATAGGAATGATCTTGGCGTATGTCCTGTTCTCACATTCCTTCTCCCATCCGCGGTGCAGATATCCGATCTCTGGCTCAGCATCTGTGACGATTTCTCCGTCAGCTTTGATCCTGAGTGTCCAAAGTCCGTGGGAGAACGGGTGCTGCGGACCCATTGTGATCCACATCTGATCCGTTTCCATGTGATTTTCGAGCTGTTTCTCGGCCATTTTACTCCTGCCCCCTCAGTTTGTATGATTTCCTGAACGGATAGAATTCGTAGGAAGTGGGTGTGAGAAGCCTCTCGAGCTTGGGGTGACCGTCGAAGATGACTCCGAAGAGTTCGTAGGTCTCCCTCTCGTGGAAGTTTGCTCCTTCCCAGATAAGTGCAACGGACGGGATATGAAGGTCTCCGTCGGGGAGATCAACCGTAATCTCGACCATAACGCCCGTGAGGTAGTTCGTAATGTGGTAGACGACCTGGACTGTGTCGATATAATCGACAGCGCAGACGCTGGTTGCCTGTTCGTAGTTGAGACTGTCGTGGAGAAGAACACAGAGATCGTAGATTGTGTCTCTGTCGGTGGACATGTAAATCCTCCTCTTCTCGTTAATCGCTTTGACATTCTTCTTTGTGGGCTCTTTGAAAACAACTTTGTTTCCGAATTTGCCCTTGATCATTGCGATTGTCTCATTGTAACCTGCTTCTGAATCCATGATCAATCATCCACCAGGAATGCGCCTCTCTTGAAGTAGGCATCAATCTTCTTCTGCAGCAGCATGAATCCGTCGATCATCGCATCGGGCTTGATCGGGCAACCGGGGATGTAGACATCCACAGGCACAATCTGGTCAAGACCCTGTACGATATTGTACGAATCATACCAAGGACCTCCGGAGATTGCACATTCTCCCATAGCGACGACCCACTTAGGTGCGGGAATCGCTTCATACAGACGCCTGATGTCGGGACGGAGTTTCTTGGAAATCCATCCGTTGATAAGCAGGATATCTGTCTGCCTAGGGGAAGAACGGTAAATCATACCGACACGCTCTGCATCGTATTTCGGTGCGGATGCTGCTGCCATCTCAATAGCACAGCACGCCAATCCGAAGTGCAGAGGGTGCATAGAGTTCCTCATTGCCCATGCCCAAACGGGACCGGTCAGTTTGTCGACGGTCCTCTTGGTACCGGCGCTCAACATTTCGTTGATCATCGCCGATGACCAGGTCATGAACTCATCTGCGCTCATTGCAACGGCATGCGGGTAAAGGCTCATATCCATATGGTTTCCTCCTTTTTGAGAGCATAAGCCACTCCTATCAGAAGCATACCGAGGAACAGGATAACCCAGAACTTTCCGGAGTCTGTAAGACTCGAGAAGGCCACGGACCAAATCATAAGGAAGGTAGCAACCAAGTCGAAAACGACGAAGATGATACCGAACGAATAATACTGGAACCTGAACTGAACACGGGCCTGACCGATAGGTTCGGAACCGCATTCATAGGTCTTATCCTGCCACGCAGTCTTCTTCCTAGGTCTAATGAACCTCGAAACGAACCATGCCAACGGTGCGAACCCGAACGACAGAATCGCCAGGACCAACCATGGTAGATAATTCACAACTAGTGACATTGGTCGTCTGGGAGGCTTTATGCCTATTAAAACCCTCTTACGCGTACGTATATATTCCTAGGGAAAAAGAGGGAATTTTTACCTAAAAGGACAGACAACGATAAATAACAACGACACGGATTGGCACACGATAGAATGACTGCTGAGATCGGTTTCATCGGCGCAGGTAAGATGGCTTCCGCAATGATCGGAGGGCTCATCAAAAAAGGGCTGTTTTCCGGGAAAGAAATAATCGCATGCTGCAGATCGGAGTCCACAAAGGACAGAGTTGAGAAGGAATTCGGAATCGTCTGTTATCTCAATCCGAAGGATGTTATCGAACAGGCGGACACATTGGTCGTGGCGGTGAAGCCGGATCAGGTGAAAGACATACTCACTACGAATATCGCAGCCAACTCTGCGAAAAAGCTCATCATAAGTGTCGCCGCAGGGGTGTCAATCGGCACCTTGGAAAAGTATGTGCCAGACAGTAAAGTGGTACGTGTTATGCCCAACGTCTGCAGCTTAGTTCTCGAAGGAGCTTCGAGTTTCACTTTGGGAACGAAGGCAACGGAGGAGGACGGAGCGTTTGTGAAGAAAATTCTCGATTCGTTCGGCATGTCCTTCGAGATTGCGGAGAACAAAATCGATGCCGTCACGGGCCTCAGCGGAAGTTCTCCCGCCTACATGTTCATGGTTATGGATGCTCTTGCGGACGGAGGGGTTCTCATGGGACTTCCCAGGGATCTTGCTCTCGAACTTGCGGCGCAGACAATGCTCGGTTCCGCGAAGACATATCTTGAAACGAGACGTCATCCCGACGAACTCAAAGACAGCGTATGTTCGCCCGGAGGAACCACAATAGAAGGCGTGAGAGTACTCGAAGAATCGAATTTAAGATCCGCACTCATAAACGCAGTAGCGGCAAGCGCAAACAAATCAAAAGAAATGGGGAAGAAGGACTGAGTCCTTCCCCCTTCTTTTTTTCTTATAATATAGATGTATATGGATATGCACGGCAGTGAGGTTTACTGCTGTGTCATACGCCTCTTTCCTCTGTTGAGAGGAAGATAGGATTTCACAAGACCTTTCACCACACGGGGTCCGTTTGCCCAGATAGATCCTGTGTTCCAATCGAGATCCTTCTTGTTGTTGATCGTCGAGTTCATGAGTTCTTCTCCTTCCCTCTTGATACTCCAGAGTTTCTCGTTGCGTTCCGCTTCGTCTTTGATGAGCATGAATTCGTCGACTCTTCTCATCACGTCGCGTGCGTATTCCGTCCTTTCCACACGGGATTTGTACATCTCTTCGGAAATACGTCCGGCCTCGAATTCCATCTTTGCAAGTTCGTTGGCACAGTCGTAGGATGTTTCCGCAATCTGATCTCTGTTCATCCATTTCGTTTCGTATGAAAGCACCAACTTCCACGAAGGATTCTCGGAAATCTTCCTGTGTTCTTCCAATGTCCTTGCGAAGAATCTGTATCCCCATTTCTCCGGGTTTTCGAATGCTCTGCTTCCGGGATCCACAAAGGGTGCGAACGGTGCATTGTAGATGAAAAGTCCGTCGTCCTTTTTGACGAGATCCCACAGTCCCTTCGATGCCCTGACACTGTCCAAAGCGGACTCTCTTGTCTGCGAGGGAAGTCCCGTCATGTAGAACAGGTCAAAACGAACACATCCGTTTGCAAATGAAGACGTGATTGTTTTTTCTATGGAGCGGTTATCGTAACCCTTACCCATAGCCAATCTTACCATTTCGTCGTGTGAATCGGGTGAGAATTCCATGGAATACTCTCCGACGTTGTGGTTGACCATGCTGAAGAATTCCTCTCCGGCGGGAAGGAATAATTCGAATGCAATGTGATTATCAACACCTGAGTCATGAATACCTTTGAACAGACGCTCTGCGTAATCCTTTCCGCCCTGTCTCGGATCTCCGATGATGAAGATAGGCGTCTTGAGGTATTCGCTTACGGATGCGATATCCTCTGCGAGCTTCTCGGGACTCCTGAATGCAGCTTTTCCTCTGCAGAGTAATCTCTTATTTGCTTCGTGGGAACCTCCGCACTCGGCGCAGTTGAGAGAACATCCCCTTACCGTGAACACCGAAAGCATCGGGAGCTTATCCCAACCCAACCAGGGGAGTGCTCCTTTGATATCCATGTGTCTTATGGTGTTCTTGATCATCGTTCCGTAATCGAACTTGACCCAGTCGATATCATCCGGAACGAATGAAATCTCGTTGTAGTGTGGCTTTCCCTCTTTATCTTTCCACGCAAGATTCGGCACATCGGAGAAGTCCGTTGCACCTTTCTCGATAGCCTGCATCATCTTTACGTGGGGGATTTCGGTGGAATCTCCGCGCATGACCATGTCGATCCACGGCATAGCCATCAGTTCCTCGCAGAAGTACGATGAAGAGAATCCTCCGAACTCGACTATGGCATCGGGATGGTATTTTTTGACCACTTTAGCCAATTCCACCGCACCGTGGCAGTGGGGCATCCAATGCAGATCGATTGCGTAAACTTTCGCGTGAAGGGATTTGATACGTTTCTCCACGTCGAAGTTCTTATTCTGAAGCATCTGAACGGCGATGTTGACAATTCTTGTCTTAAATCCCGCCGCTTCGAGATGCGACGACATAGTCATGAACCCGATCGGATACATCTCGAACACAGGTGATGACGGTACCACGTCACTCACAGGTCCGTAGAATATCGGTTTCTTTCTGAAATCATACACGCTCGGTGCGTGTAAGAATATAATATCATCTGCCATGTCTTTTCCTCCTCTCTTCATGTACCGAAGCGTCTGTTACGCTGTTGGTACGATCTTATCGCCCTCAGGAAATCTATGTACCTGAAACCGGGCCAGTATACATCCGCGAAATATAATTCAGAATAGGCGAGCTGCCATATCAGGAAGTTTGACAGTCTCAGTTCTCCCGATGTTCTCAATACAAGATCGGGATCGGGATCGTCGGAAGTGTAGAGATGACCGGAAATGCTGTCCTCGTCTATATCCGAGATGTCCATTGTTCCGTCCTTTACCTTACGTGCGACTTCCTTCACCGCACTGACTATTTCCTGCCTTCCGCCGTATGCGACGGCTATGTTGAAACGGTAATTATCGTAATCACGGGTACGTTCCTCCACGCACCTTACCGCTTCCATCAATCTTTCAGGTGCCAACTCACGGTCGCCGATCATTCTTACGCGTATCTTGTTTTTATGAACGCGTTCGTCGTCGGCGAGTTCGTACATCGTGTCGATTAACAGCTGAATGAGATAATCCACTTCGGAATCTTCCCTTGAGAAATTCTCCGTAGACAGCGCATATACCGTGAGCACACGTATATTCAGCCTGAGGCACCAATTCAGTACCTCTTCCACCTTGTCTTTTCCGAGTCTGTGACCTTCGTTGGTATCGTCGGTTTTGAGAACTTCTTTGGCGTACCTGCGGTTCCCGTCCATGATGATAGCCACATGTCTGGGCATCTGCCCGTTTACGACCTCTTTTTCAAGCTTGGTCTCATAGAGGCCGTATGTGGTTTCGGAGACGAGATTGGTTAATCCCATTATTCGAAATCCTCCGGGACTCCGGCCGATTTTACGCCGAGATCGAAACAGCCGATGGCTGCGACGGCACCGATCACGCCTTTCTTCCCTGTAATGTAGTGAATTTCAACATCATTCTCTTCTGCAATCTTAACTGCCTCTTCGGGAGTGTACAGTATAGATTTTGCATTCCAGCTCCAGTCTACGAGTGCCTTAGGCTGTTTCAGACCTTTGAAAACAGTCATTACGGTATCGTCGGAGTATGATTCCTTTGCGATGAATTCTTTGCAGTATTCGACGAGTTCATCCACTTTGGAAGGAAGCACCGCAAACGATACGGCTGTGGAACAGCAGTTTGTTGTCTTGTTCGGCGCTTTCGGGTTGAGCTGAATGATCTTGTGCTCAAGGAACTTACCGTGGGGACAGGACATTCCCATCTTCAGGGATGCGACCCATGAAGCTCCTTTCTGAGGAGTGTCTGTGTCA